>JBGPZD010000115.1:0-6197 GCA_041493605.1 Methylomirabilia bacterium | reverse complement strand
GACCGCGTGGAGATCAATCCGGGCGACGTGATCATTCCCGCGGCCAAGGTCAAGGCCTGGGTCGCTCACCTGCGTTCTCACGGGTGGACCGACAAAGAGCTGGACCTGATCTGGCTCACGCGAGCCCGCCAAGGCGTTACGCGCTAGACACCTAGTCGGTCGCTCCTCCGTCCTCTGAGTTACACTTGAGGCCGGGCTCATGCGTTTTCAGACTACACCGCGCTCGGCCATCGCCCTGGCCCTCGCCGCCGCGGCCCTGTTCGGGCTCAGCACCCCCGCCGCCAAGTGGCTCCTTTCGATGAGCGATCCTTGGCTCCTCGCCGGCCTCCTCTATCTCGCTTCCGGACTCGGCTTGGGCGTCGTTTGTCTGCTGAGAGCGGCGCGGGGGCAGCGGGTGGCACGGCTCGAGCCGCGCGACCGGCTCTGGCTGGCCGCCGCGATCGCCGCCGGTGGCGGGGTCGGGCCGGTGCTCCTCATGTTCGCCTTGGTCTCGGGCAGTGCCTCCGAGGTCGCCCTGCTGCTCAATCTGGAGGGCGTCTTCACCGCCTTGCTGGCGTGGTTCGTCTTCCGGGAGCACTTCGACCGCCGCATCGCCCTCGGGATGGCCTCGATCACGGCCGGTGCCCTGCTGCTGGCTTGGGAGGGCTCCGGCACGCTGCGCTTCGACCGGGCCGCGCTGCTGGTGGTGGGCGCCTGCCTGGCCTGGGCCCTCGACAACAACCTCACGCGCAAGGTGTCCGCCGGCGACCCGGTCAGGATCGCCGCGCTGAAGGGAGCGATGGCGGGCCCGGTCAACGTAGGGATCGCGCTCGGACTCGGTGCGCACCTGCCCGGCGTACCCGCGTTGCTGGGAGCGGGGCTGGTCGGACTGCTCGGGTACGGCGTGAGCTTGGTGTTGTTCATCACGGCACTGCGCCATCTGGGCGCCGGGCGGACCGGCGCCTACTTCTCGACGGCGCCGTTCGTGGGCGCGACCGCCGGCGTGCTCGCCCTCGGCGAGCCCGTCACGGCCCGGCTACTCGGAGCCGGAGCGCTGATGGCGCTCGGGGTCTGGCTCCACGCCAGCGAGCGCCACGCGCACGAGCATATCCACGAGCCCGTGGAGCACGAGCACCTGCACTGGCATGACGAGCACCATCAGCACGAGCACGTGCCTGGCGCGCCGCCGGGCGAGCCTCATACTCACCGCCACGCGCACGTGCCCATCTGGCACAGCCACCCGCATTTTCCCGATATCCATCATCGTCACGGCCACTGAGTGAGGCCGCTCGGCGCCGCGGAACCGCGGCGGCGAATCCCCCCTTGACATCGTTCCGCCCCTGGGCCTTAATCCTCGCGGGAGCCGGCGGAGGTGCCCGCTGGCGCGCCCGGATGCACTGCACGCTCGGATCAGGGGGAGTGTGTGACATGGGGCTGATCGGGCTGCTCGTGATGGTGATGTTCCTGACCGGCTGTGCTGTAGCGCCCATGATCATCGGTTTGGCGGTTGACTCGACGGCAGGTGGCATCGGCATCTACCAGAGAGCGAAGCACCAGGACGCCCTCGACCGCCAGGCCGAGGAGCTGAAGAGTCTGCGCGTCGAGGTCGCCGACCGGCAGATCGAGGAGCTCAGGAACCTGCGGCTCGAAGTGATGCAGATGCGCGGGCTGCCGCCGGGCTGGATGCCGCCCCCGTCCTACCAGATCTACCGGATCGGTGAGCGCAACACGCTGTAGCAGGCCGCCGAGCGCGTGAGCCGCTCCGGCTGACCCCCGTGCCCGTCGGCTCGCTGCCCTACGCGGGCCTGGGGGCTCTCCTTCGCCGCGAGTTGGTCCTCGACGAGGACCCGGGCACCCGCGCGCTCATGCGGCGGCTCGGGCCCGCGAAGCGGCGGGGCTGGCTCTCCCGCGCCGAGTTCCTCGCCATGTGCCGGTGGAAGAGCCCGCGGGCCGTGCGCCACTACCGCCGAAACTCGCCGGCCCGGATCCGGGCGGCCTCGCAGGCCGCCCTGGCGGCGCGGAGCGAGCGGCGCCGGCTCGAGCTGCTCACCGCGCTGCGCGGCGTCAACGTGCCGGTGGCCTCGGCCATCCTGACCCTGCTCCACCCCCGGCGCTATGGCGTGCTCGACATCCGCGCCTGGCAATTGCTGTACCGCCTGGGGGCGGTCACCTCGCGCCCCGACGGACGGGGATTCGGCGCGTCCCACTGGATCGAGTATCTCGGAACCCTGCGGCGCCAGGCCCGGGCCCTGGGTGTGTCGGCGCGCGCCGTGGAGTACACCCTCTTCCACTGCCACCGGAAGTACCAGGCGGGCCGCCTCTACGATCGGGCGGTTGGCAGACGCCAAGGGTATGCCGTATCATCGGCTCGCTCGGCAAGGAGGGCCCCGTGATCGGCGCGAAACAGGCGGTGATGGTCCTGGTGGCGGTGACGCTGGCGCTCGCGGGCTGCGAGCGCGAGAAGCAGGCGGTCAAGGAAGACTTGCCCGCCGCGCGGATGGCCAAGGCCCAGGCCGACGCGTCGGCCATTGCGACCGCCGTCCGGACCTACGCGGCCACTTGCGGCCAGCTGCCCGAGGCGCTCGAGGATCTCACCGCGATGAAAACGGTGGGCGACGGGCCGTGCGGCCCGTTCCTTCAGAGGATTCCGGCGCCGCCCACGGGCTGGACGCCCTACGAGTACATCCCGGCCGCGGACGGCAACTTCAGCGTGACCACGTCGGGCGGGGGGACCACGGTCCGCATGCCGTAGCCCCCGGCCGGCCGGGGACTAGATGTTGAGCCTTTGTCGAGCGGTCGCCCGCTCCCACTTCTTGTCGTTGTCGTCGTCGAAAACCAGCGCCGCGTCGCCCGGCACGGTGATCCAGTCTCCGCGCCCGATCTCGTTCTCGAGCTGTCCCGGCGCCCAGCCCGCGTAGCCCAGCGCGAACAGCGTGCGGCGCGGGCCCGTGCCGTCGGCGATGGCGCGCAGGATGGCGGATTCGATGGTCATCGCCAGCCCTCCCGGGGTCGTGAGCGTCCCCTGGCCGGTCCACTCCGGCGTGTGAAGGACGAAGCCCCGCCCAAATTCCACGGGTCCCCCGTAATGGACGCGGATGACGCCGGTCGCGCCCGCCGGATCCAGCCCGAGCTGCGTCAGGCGCACGGCCAGGGGCATCTCGCCCACCGGCCGGTTGACGATCAGCCCCAGGGCGCCCGTGGCATCGTGGCGGACCATGTAGACCACGCTGCGGCCGAAGCGCGGATCGCCCAGCTGGGTGGTCGCGACCAGCAGCTGGCCGCCGAGAAACTCGGCCGCCCGCCGCGGCTCGACGGCGGGCGCGGCAGGGGCGCCGGCGCAGGCCAGGACGAGGGCGAGCAGGACAAACGCACCCAGCAGGGATCCCGCGGCCGCCTTCGACGCTGTCGCCATTCCGCCCGGAGTATACGCCTGAGCCCGACCGACTCCCACCGGCCGGTTGCCGAGGCGTGCGGCTGGGGTATCCTTGGGCGGATGCCGATCCAGGCCCCGCCCATCCAGTGGACGTCGGAGACCGTGCCGGTGCGTGACAGCCACCGATTCGACGTCCCCACGCTCGAGCGCTACCTGGCCGCGCGCATTCCCGGCTTCAGCGGTCCCGTGACCGTGCGCCAGTTCCAGGGCGGCCAGTCCAACCCGACGTATCACCTCGAGGCGGGCGGCCGCCGGTACGTCCTGCGCCGCAAGCCGCCGGGCAAGCTCCTGCCGTCGGCGCACGCCGTGGACCGCGAGTACCGCGTGATCACCGCGTTGGCGGGCACCGGGGTGCCGGTGCCGCGCACTTACGCGCTCTGCGAGGACCCCGCCGTGATCGGCACGGCCTTCTACGTGATGGACTGCGTTCACGGCCGGGTCATGGCCGACCCGCTGCTCCCGGGCCTCACGCCCGCCGACCGCGCCGGCATCTACGACTCGATGAACGAAACCCTGGCGCGGCTGCACCAGGTGGACTGGCAGGCGGTCGGGCTCGGCGACTTCGGCAAGCCGGGCAATTACTTCGCGAGGCAGCTGCACCGCTGGACCAGCCAGTACCGCGCTTCGGAGACCGAGCGCATCGAGGCGGTGGAGCGGCTGATCGTGTGGCTGCCCGAGCACGTGCCCGCCGGCGACGAGACCACCATCGTGCACGGCGACTTCCGCCCCGGCAACCTGATCATCCATCCCACCGAGCCGCGCGTCGTCGCCGTGCTCGACTGGGAGCTGTCGACGCTCGGCCATCCGCTGGCCGACCTGGCCTACAACTGCATGCCCTACCGCCTCGCGCCCGACGTGCTCGGCGGCGTCCTGGGCACGGACGTCGAGGCGCTGGGCATCCCGTCCGAGGACGAGTACGTGGCTGCCTACTGCCGGCGCACGGGCCGCGCGTCCGTCCCGGACTGGGACTTCTGCCTCGCCTTCGGCATGTTCAGGCTGGCCGCCATCGCCCAAGGCATCATGGGGCGCGTGCTGGCCGGCACCGCCAACGACCCCAACGCGCGCGAGCGCGGCACGCGGGCGCGCCCGCTGGCCGAGGCCGCCTGGGCCGTCGTGGAGAAGCGCGCCGGCGGCTAGCCGCGCGGCTCTAGCGGGCCGCGATCACCATGATCTCGACGAGGTACTTGGGCGCGGCCAAGCGCGCTTCGACGGTCGCGCGCGCGGGCGTGTTGCCCGGGTCCACCCAGGCGTCCCACACGGCGTTCATCTCGGCGAAGGTTCCCATATTGGCCAGCCAGATCGTCGCCGAGAGCATCTTGACCTTGCTCGAGCCGGCTGCCGCCAGCAGGTCGTCGATCTTCTTCAAGACCTGCTCGGTCTGGCCCTTGACATCGGCCGAGGGATCCGAGGCGACCTGCCCCGCCAGGTAGACGGTGTCGCCGTGGACGACGGCGCCGCTCATGCGCGGCCCCTTGCTGTGGCGCGTGACGGTCATGCGAGTCTCCTTCAAATTCCCTCTCCCTCGGGAGGGAGAGGGTAAGGGTGAGGGGACGAGGCTCAGGGCACGCCGACGCGCCCCACGATGGGCAGCTTGAGCGCGGGGCGCTTGAAGTCGAGGCCGAAGGTGAAGCCGAGCACGTTGAGCTCGATGCCTTCCTCCCACGCCGCCAGCACGCCGAAGAGCCCCAGCAGCGAGAGCTGGATGCCGGTGCCGCTCGGGCTCGGCCCGACCGGGATGCCGTAGGCGAGGTAGTCCTTGCCGATGGCCGTCGGCGGCAGGTCCAGGCGCAGCTCGGGCACGGCGCGGCCGACATAGGCCGTGAAGGTATTGCTGTTGGGGCCCGGCCAGATCCGGTACTCGCCCGCGTAGGGATACGCGGCGACGGCGGCCTCGACCTGGGCGATCAGCTCGTCCACGCCCTCCCCCCGGCGGTCCACGAGCAGATCGGGCCGGCTGCCGAACCAGTAGTTGTCTGGGCCGGTGCGGTTGACGCGCAGGGCCCGGGCGCCCTGGTCCACGCCCCAGCCCATCACCTCGTAGCGCGTGTAGGCGGCCGCGCCGCTCGGCTTCACGGCGATCCACGAGTGGACGGCGAGCACGCCCCGCCAGCCCACGGAGCGGGCGGTGTAGATCTGGAGCACCGCCTCCCGCGTCTCCGCCGCGTCGGGCGCCTGGCCCGAGGAGTCGCGCCTGAGATCCCGCCAGTTCTCGCCGGCCCGGCCGAGGGCCGCGCAGCCGGCCGCCGCGCCCAGCACGAGCACGAGGAGGCCGAGCCGGGCGGCGTGGGTCATTCTGATTCCTGGGCCGATACCCGGGGCGACACCGCGGGGAGCCGGCGTCGGGTTACTGCGGTGGGTTGTAGCGGAACGGCGCCCAGCCGGTACCCTTGATGGGCTTGGGGGTGTAGGCGGCCTTCTTCGGCGAGCCCATCTTGACCGCCGGCTTCTTGGCTGCCGGCTTCCGGGTGGCGGCCTTCCGGGCCGCCGCCTTGCTGCCCTTGCTCTTGCGGACGGAGGTCTTTCTCTTCATGCGAGCGAATCTACACCAGGAGTCACGGGCTGGTCAATCGCGCTATCATAGGCGCCCGGACGCGGCCCCGCGCCCGGGCGAGAAAAGGGGGAGACCAATGGGCACGCCGCGCGTCGCGATTCGCTTGAGCCTCGCCGTCCTGGCCACGATACTCCTGGCCGCCGGGCCGGCCGCCGCCGCGCCCAAGGGGCGCGTGGTCGCGGCCCTCGGGTCGGACACCTCGACGATGGACCCGCACATGCACACCGAGCGCGT
>JBGPZD010000160.1:0-3173 GCA_041493605.1 Methylomirabilia bacterium | reverse complement strand
CCGGCCGCGGCCCGGCGGCGCCACGAGCCAGACCGTCTGCTCGCCGGGCTTGCCATCCCAGCGAACCTCGTCCCACACCGAGCCGTTCTCGCCGCCGGCCGTGACGTCGGCCCGCGGCCGCACGGCGCCGTAGGCGCGGGCGATGCTCTCCTTGACCACCTGCACGTGGCGGTCGGAGAGCAGCGGCCCCTTGGGTACCGCGCCCCGGTCAAGCGCCGCCTCGAGGGCGTCGAGGCCGGGGCCCGCGGCGCCGTCGTTGAGCTCGCTCGACGATTTGAGGAAGGAGGCGAAGCCGCTCTCATAGAGGCTCGCCACCTGGAGCCGGTATTCCACCGCCTGCGCGGGGGCCGCCGACAGCCAGACCGCCAGCCCCGCCGCCACCACGGCCGCCCACCGCCAGGCTTGTCTCATCACGCGTCTCCTCGCCGTGAGCCGGTCGCTCCGGATACCGCTCTGACGGCCTCGCCCCCTCCCGTGTTTACTCGCGGCCGGGATTTGACAATGGCGCGCGCTGCGCGTATCTGGAGCATCGAGGAGGAGAGCCCAATGGACATGATTTTCGGCACCTTCCCGTCGTGGTCGCTGCTGATCGTCCGCGTCGTGCTCGGCGTCATCTTCTTCGCTCACGGCGCCCAGAAGGTGTTCGGCTGGTTCGGCGGCAACGGCCTCAAGGGCACCATCGGCTACTTCAAGCAGACCTTGGGTATCCCAGCGGGAGCGACCGTGATCGCGGCGGTCATCGAATGCTTCGGCGGCCGGGCCGTGCTGGTGGGCGGCGCGGGCCGCTTCTCGGTGGACCGCTGGATCAATCCCTGGTAGCGCCCGCCCCTCACCCTGCCCTCTCCCCCAAGGGGAGAGGGTTGGGGTGAGGGTCTAAGTGTAGAAGTCCTCGCGCGTCCCGGGCGCGCCGCCGCTCGTGCGGTCCCACTGCTTGCGCATGAGGAACTGGTAGAGCCCGATCGAGCCGCCCTCGAAGGCCGCCGCCGAGCAGGCGAGGTAGAGGACCCACGTCCGGTAGGTCCGTTCGCCCACGAGCGCGCGGGCCTCGTCGGCGCGCGACTGCAGCCGCTCCACCCACTGACGGCAGGTGCGCGCGTAGTGCAGCCTGAGATTCTCGACGTCGAGGATCTCCCACCGCGCCCGCTCCATCTCCGTCATCGTCTCGCTGACACCCGAGAGGTCCCCGTTGGGGAACACGTACTCATACAGGAAGTCGGTCTGGCTCGTCCGTGTCCAGTGGAACTCGTGGTGGATGCCGTGGTTGAGGTAGAGGCCGCCGTCGTTGAGCATGTCGTAGACGCGGCTGAAGAAGGCCGGGTAGTTGGGGAGGCCCACGTGCTCGATCACGCCCACGGCGGCGATCTTGTCGTAGCGCACGCCCGCGGGCAGGTCGCGGAGGTCTCGGTGCTCGACTTGACAGCGCCCCTCGAGGCCCTCGCGCTTGATCCGCGCCGCGGCCCAGTCGGCCTGGGCGCGGGAGAGCGTCACGCCGTGGGCCCGGACGCCGTAGTGCTGGGCGGCCCAGATGCTGAGGGCGCCCCAGCCGCAGCCGATGTCGAGCAGGGTCTCTCCCGGCTTGAGCCTGAGCTTGCGGCAGACCAGGTCGAGCTTGTCGGGCTGCGCCTGCTCGAGCTTGCCGTCCGGGTCGCGGTAGTAGGCGCAGGTGTAGAGCATGAGCGGGTCGAGGAAGAGGGCATAGAAATCGTTGGAGACGTCGTAATGGTGGGCGATCGCCGTGGCGTCGCGCCCTTTGGACCGGCCCGTGCCGAAGAGCCTCATGACGCGGCCTCCCGCATGCCAAAGATGGAATCGAACACGATCCGCCGCCTGGCCACGCCCAAGGCCAGGATGAGCCTCACCGCCGCGCGGGCCAGCGGCTCGGGCAGCCGGCCGAGTTGGCGCTCGATCCAGCGTTGCTCCCCGGGGCCATAGAGTCCCACAATCTCCCGCGCATAGCCATCCAGCGGCCGGCCGCGGCGCAGGAAGGCGACCACGGCCTCGGCGGCCAGCCGCCCGCTCTTGATCGCCGGGCCGATGCCCTCGCCCGAGAGATCGCGCGCCAGCCCGGCCGCATCGCCGACCAGGCAGAAGCGCGGGCCGGCGAGCCGCCGGGGCGCCTGGCGCCTCACGACGTAGGAATGCCCCTTGAACGGCTCGATCGCGAGGTCGGCCGGCAGCCGCCCGGATGCCCGCAGCGCCGCCACCAAGGCCTCGCGTCGGCGCGGCAGGCTGCCGTCGGCGCCGCCCGTGCAGCCGATGCCGATATTGACCCAGTCCTCCTTGGGGAAGTACCAGCCGTAGCCGCGCAGGTCGGGCTCGACGTAGAGCTCGGGCGCCCGCATGAAGGGCTGAAGGCGCTCCACCCACTCAGCGGGCAGCCGCGTTTCGCTCTCCTGGGCGACCACGACTTCCTCGCGCTCGGAAATCTCGCCGAGGGCCTGGGCCACGGGACAGCGGTGGCCGCCTGCGCCGATCACCACCGGGGCCTCGAACGCGCCTCGCTCGGTCTCCACGCGCGCACCGTCCGGCCCCTGGCTCACCCCGGTCACGCGGATTCCCCAGCGCACGTCGGCGCCCGCGGCGGCGGCGCGCTCGAGGAGATAGAGGTCGAACTCGCGGCGGATGATGCCGTAGCTCGCGGGCCGCCGCCACCCGGTGGTCCGGCGCTTGCCCTCGAACTCGAGCACGCAGGCGTCGAAGGGCTGGATGGTGAGCGGATACTTGTCGGGGTCCACCTCGAGGTCGGCCAGCGCGGCCGGCGTGACCCATCCGGCGCAGATCTTCACCCGTGGGAAGACGGCGGCGTCCAGCACTAGCGGGCGCAGCCCCGCCAGCGCGAGCCGCCAGGCGGCCGTGCTGCCCCCCGGCCCCCCGCCCACCACGATGGCGTCGTGCGCGGCCATGGTCAGCCCTTCCAGAGCGAGAGGAAGATGCGCAGCTTGCGGAGCGGCGACAGGCGCAGCGTCTCCATCGCGTTGGCCACGTCCATGGTCGCGAAGAGGTCGCCCTCGAGGTCGATGGCGCTCTCCACGTAGGCCGTGGCGAAGTGATAGGGCGTCGGGTTGGCGATCAGGCGGCGGAAGGTCTCGGGCGCCTTGATGACCACCGTGCAGACGGGCCGGTCGCCCCCGATGCGCACCTCCTGTCCGTCCCAGAGGCGGAAGGCAAAGGGG
>JBGPZD010000010.1:0-36856 GCA_041493605.1 Methylomirabilia bacterium | reverse complement strand
TTGAACTGGCGCACCGCTTCCAGGAAGGGCAGCCCCTCGATGTCTCCCACCGTCCCCCCGACCTCCACGATCACCACGTCCACGCCCGGCGCGACCTTGCGGATGCAGGCCTTGATCTGATCCGTGATGTGCGGGATGACCTGGACCGTGCGCCCGAGGTAGTCTCCCCGCCGCTCCTTCTCGATCACCGTCCCGTACACCTTCCCCGTGGTGATGTTGTTGTCGCGGGTCATGCGCGCCGAGGTGAAGCGCTCGTAGTGCCCGAGGTCCAGGTCGGTCTCGCCGCCGTCGTCGGTGACGTAGACCTCGCCGTGCTGGTAGGGGCTCATGGTCCCCGCGTCCACGTTGATGTAGGGGTCCATCTTCTGCAGGGTGACCGTGAAGCCGCGCGCCTCGAGCAGCGACCCGATCGAGGCGGCGGCGAGCCCCTTGCCGAGCGAGGACACCACCCCTCCGGTCACGAAGATGAATTTCGTGTTCACCTCACGCCTCCTCTCTTATGAGCCATTCTTTCACGAATTCACGCTCCTGGGACAATGTGGCGAGGGCGCCGTCCAGGCGGGCCCGCCGCAGCGCGGCGAGGCATGCGCCGATCTGCGGGCCTCGCGGCACCCCGAGCGCGACGATGTCCTCCCCCGAGAGCAGCGGACGCACGGCGCGCCCCTGGCTCAGGAACCACTCGATGCGCCGCCGCGCGCGTCCCCCGCCGCCAAGCCACGCGCCCGCCAGCACCGTGACCGGCCGGCCCGCGAGAACCTCGGCCACCCGGCTCAGGCGGCCCTCGCGCTCGAGCCGTCGCCCCAGCATCGCCGCCCCTACGGCGGCCCGCAGCCGCGCCTGGGGCTCGCCCGTCAGGGCCAGCCGATGAAGCGAACCGCTCACGACCGCCGCCGTCTGGTCCATGAGCAGGGCGACCAGGGCGACTTCGCTCCGATCCACGCCGATGCCGGCGGCGTGAGCCCAAGCGCCGAAGCGTTGAGCCGCGGCAAGCCTGTTGCGACTCCTGCGAGAGCAGCGGTACTTCGAATTCCAGATAGTTAGACCCCGCCACTGAAGGAGCAGCTCGAAGGCGCGTTTGGCCTTGACCTCGGCCGTAACGAGGTCCAGCTCGGCCCACAGCCGCTGCCCCGACAGCGCCGGATACCTGCCTGCCCGCAGAGCCAGGCCGAGCGCCCGCCCTCCTTCGCTGTCGAGACGAAAGCCCAGCCGCGCGGCATAGCGGGCGGCCCGGAAGATCCGGGTGGGGTCCTCCACGAAGGACAGCGGGTGCAGGACTCTCAACCGGCGGGCGGCCAAATCCCGCTGCCCGCCCAGCGGATCGAGAAGCCGGCCGAAGGCCGACGGCGCCAAGGCGACCGCCATGGCATTGACCGAGAAATCGCGCCGCCTGAGATCCTCGAGGAGGGGCGCCGGGCTCACCACGGGCAGCGCTCCGGGAGCCGGGTACTCCTCGCGCCGCGAAGACGCCACATCAACCCGCCCCAGAGGGCTGGTTCCGGGCCCGGCCGCGCCCATGGTGCCCTCGATCGACGCGGTTCCGAAACCGGCATGGACCGCCAGGCTGCCGCCCAACTCCTCGGCCAGGCTTCGGGCGAGCGCGATGCCATCGCCCTCCACGACCAGGTCGAGGTCCGGCCCCTGGCGGCCGAGCAACAGATCGCGGACGAAACCGCCCACGGCGAACACCCGCATTCCCTTGGCCTCGCCGAGCTTGCCGGCCACGCGCAGCACCCAGAGCCGGGCCTCGTCGCCGCGGTCGCCCCCGTGCTCGAGCCGCGCCGTCACCGACAAGTCGGGCCGGGCCAGCTCCACCCGCTCGGCGTCCACGACGCCGAGCACCCGGCGAGCCTCGCGCACGAGCACCATGGGGGCGCCCCGCATCAGCAGCCGCCGCACCTCGATCTCACCCGCCCGCGGGCCTACGACGGCCAGCCCGCGCCGGGCGATGGCTTCGACGCCCACGCGGCCGAGCCCCCACGCGGCCGCGCGCGCCAGCTCCGTGCGCCGGATCGCGCTCGTCGGCCCCGTGACGACGACCTCGGCCTTGGCCGCCCGAGCCAGCGCCCGGGCCACCGTCGCACGAGACGGGCACACGGCGACCCGGCGGTCCATGAGGGCCGCCACGCCCGGCTCCACCTGCGGATACGCGACGCCGGCCTTAGGCATTGTCAGATCGCTCGCCTCGCCTTCTACTCAGCCCTCGGCTCGCACCTTCGGCGCTCACCTCGAACCGCCACACGCTCGTGCCTGCGGCAACTCGGCCGCGTCTCAGCTCGCAATGCATGTCAACTCGCCTTGCGCCGCGCCTGAGCGCGGGGGTGAAAGCGGCGGTACATGTCCCGCACGACGCGCGACGGCAGATGGGTGTAGATCTGAGTCGTCGAGATGTCGGCGTGCCCCAGCATGGCCTGGACCGAGCGGAGGTCCGCGCCGCGCTCGAGCAGATGGCTGGCGAAGGAGTGGCGCAGCGTGTGGGGCGAGACCGGAGCCCGGACGCCGGCGCGCCGGCCGGCCTTCTTGAGCACGCCCCAGAGCGCCTGCCGGGACATCGGCCGCCCGTAGCGGTTGAGAAACAGCCGGCCCGGGTCGGCGCGCTTGACGAGCGACGGGCGCACGGTCCTGAGATAGAGCCGCGCCCAGTGCAGGGCCTGGGCGCCCACCGGCACCAGCCGCTGCCGATTCCCCTTGCCGGTGGCCATCACATAGCCGGCCGAGAAGTTCACGTCTTCCGCCCGCAGCCCCAGCGCCTCGGATGCCCGCAGCCCGGAGGCGTAGAGCAGCTCGAGCAGGGCCCGGTCGCGCAGCCCGTCGGGCCGGCGGGTATCGGGCGCCTCGATCAACGCCGTGACGTCCGGCATGGACAGCGTCCGCGGCAGCCGGCGCGGCGGCCTGGGGTTCTCCAGGTGCTCGGTGGGGTCGCGCGCGATGGCGCCGGAATCGAGGAGGAACCGGTAGAGCCCGCGGATCGCCGAGAGATGCCGCGCCACGCTGCGGCCGCCGAGGCCGCGCCGCCTGAGAGCCGCGAGAAAGCGGGTGAGCTCCGGCACCCCCGCCTGAGTCACCTGCCGGCCGGCCTTCCGGAGGAAGTCGCGGAAGCCGCGCAGGTCGCGGCCGTAGGCCATGAGGGTATTGCGGGAGGCCCCCCGCTCCGTCTGGAGGGCCCCGAGGAACTCCACCACCGGATCCATCAGGGGAGGCGGGTGAGCCGGCGCCTGGATCCGAAAACAGCGACGCCCCGGCGGCGGCCTCTCCGTCCTGCTCTGGCCATCACCGGGGCGTACCCATCAAACCCCACGAGCATGATGAAGTCTAGCACCCGCTCCCGCCTTAAGGCAAGGTTTGGCCGCGGCGCCTCAGCATGCCGAACAGCGACCGCAGCTCCGGCGCGCGCAAGGCCGCGGCCGCGGCGCCGTAGATTGCGACCCCGCCGGCCAGCGCGGCCAGGGTCCAGGCCGCGCCACCCCAGGCCCCGCTCAGCCCCTCACCCAGCCAGAGACACCAAAGCAGCAGGACGAGCGACGCGCAGAGCGTTCGTCCCAGCGAGACCATCAGCTCCAGGCCGCCGAGCGGCCCCAGCCGCCGCCCGAGCAGCCAGTACAGCATCACGAGGTTGACGTATGAGGACAGCGAGGAGGCCAGCGCCAGCCCGACGTGCTGGAGCGGCCACATCAGCGCCAGCGCCAGGGCCACGTTGACGACCACCGACGCGAAGCCGGCGACCACCGGCGTCCGTGTGTCGCCCACGGCATAGAAGGTCTGCGCCGCGATTCGGGTCGCCGAGAAAGCCGGCAGCCCCACCGCATACCCCGCCAGCGCCTGGGCGGTGAACAGAGTCTGGGCCTCACCAAACTCCCCGCGCTGGAAGAGCAGGCGGACGATGGGCAGGCCCAGCACCACGAGCCCCACCGTCGCCGGCACGGCGATGAACGCCGACAGCCGCAGGGCGAAGCGGAACGTGGCGCGCAGCGCTTCGGTCTCTCCCCGTGCCGCCTGCGCCGCCATGCTGGGCAGCGCCGCCGTCGCGACCGCGATGCCGAAGACGCCCAGCGGAAACTCCATCACGCGGTCGGCGTAGTAGAGGTATGAAACGCTGCCCGCCGGCAGCAGGGAGGCGAGGAGGGTATTCACCACGACCGTGATCTGCACGGCGGCCAGCGCGAAGACGGCCGGCCACAACCGGTGGGCGATCTGCACGACCGCGGGGTGCCGCCACTCCGCCGACGGGATCAGCGGCACACCGAGCCGGCGCAGCTCCGGGAGCTGAACCAGCAGCTGCAGGAGCCCGCCCACCAGCACGCCGACGGCCAGGGACAGGACCGGAGGAGCCATGCGGCTGGCCAGGCCGAGCACCGCCAGGATCATCGCCACGTTCAGCGCCGCGGGGCCGAGCGCCGCCGTGAAGAAGCGGTGGTGGGCGTTCAGCGCCCCCATGGCCAGGGCCGCGAGGCCGACCAATGCGAGGTACGGGAACATCACCCGCGTGAGCCGCACCGCCAGGTCGAAGAGCCCCGAGTCGGCGGTCCAACCGGGCGCCATGACGGCGACGATCCACGGGGCCAGCAGCGCCCCGAGGGCGGACACGACGCACAGGGCGACGAGCGCGGCGCCGGCCACGGCCCGAAACATCCGCCCGAAGGACTCCCGGCCGCCGCGAGCGAGGCTCTCGCTGAATACGGGGATGATCGCCGTGGACAACGCCCCCTCCGCAAGAAGTCGGCGCAGGAGGTTCGGGATCCGAAAGGCCACGAAGAAGGCATCCGTCACCGGGCCGGCGCCGAAGGCGTGCGCCACCACCATGTCGCGGACGTAACCGAGCGCGCGGCTCGCCAGGGTGGCGAGCCCGATGACGCCGACCGCGCTGACGACGCCACGCTGGACGCTCTCGTGCGGGTCGCGCCCGTCGCTCACGGCGACAAACTCCTTGACAGCCGCGCACCCCGACGGTAAGGTCGTGTGTCGCTCAAGTTCAGATTATTGGGAGGAATGTGTCCGTGGCCAACACCAGGTCCGCGATCAAGCGGATACGACAGAACGAAAAGCGGCGGCAGCGCAACCGCGCCGTCCGCAGCAGCATCCGCACGGCCGTCAAGAACGCCGGAGCGGCCCTCGTCGGCAAGACAGCCGAGTCGAAGACCGCCGTCCTCGAGGCCATCCGCGCCCTCGACCGCGCCGTGAGCCAGGGCATCATTCACCGCAACACGGCCGCCCGCAGGAAGTCCTCCCTCGCCCGCAAGCTCAATTCGCTGGCCTGACCCGCGCCACGGCATTTAGCGCCGCCCCGCTCCATCGGCAAGGCGGCGGAGCGCCGCGATCGCCGCATCGCGGACCACTTCGCCGCCGCGCTCCCCGTAGAGGCTGCCGCACGCGATGTAGCTCGGCTGCCGATAGTGCTCCGGCGTGAGGAAGTAGCCCAAGTAGTCGTTTGACACGCCGGCCACGAAGGTATGGCTGAACCGCCCGCGCCCCGCGGCCTTGACCTCGAGGCCGAGCCGCGTTTCCAGCTCGCCCGGAATTGTCACCCAGGCCGCGCCGCCGATCCGGAGGGCCATGACCTCGCCCGTGGACGGCAGGGCGCCGGACAGCCCAAGCCGCGCCGCCGCCGGCGCCCACCCGCCCAGGCAGTTCTTCAGCGAGACGGCCGGCGCCGCGAGCGTCACACGCTCGTTCACCACCGCCAGCCGCGGCCCGGTCTCCGTCTTGATCCGGCGCCACGCCTCGAGGGCGCCGCCGGCCAGCGCCTCCCCGGCGGCCGCCACCCCGGCCCACCCGCGCTGGCGCGGGCTCACGTCGGCCACAGCGCCGTTCACGTACAGCGCCGGCGCCCCGATGACGCGCTCGAGCCGCGCCGCCGCGTCGCTCATCAGATCGCCCGACAGGAGGGAGTTTCCCCACCCGAGCGCCGTGCCGTGGATCGCGTAGTTCCAGACGAGCGCCACGGCCCGGCCGTCGGCGCCGTCCACCCGCAGCACGCCCAGCTCCGGATCCAGCGCGCCGCGGACGCGGCTTTGGGTGATGCCCGCGACCTCGGCGCGGCCCGTGCCGATCGCCGCCGGGCGCCGACGCGCCTCGGCGTCCCTCACGACCCGCTCCATGCCGTCCAGCAGGCGATCCCGCACCGCGCGCGACAGCCGGTCGACGGCCACGAACGCGAACAGCTCCGAATCGGCGTAGGCGCCGGGACCCGAGTGGGTGTGCGAGGCGGAGACGACGACGGCCGAGTACCGGAACCCGCGCCGCCCGGCCCGGTCGCGAAGCTCGGCGACGAGGCTCGGGTCGACAGCGACCAGATCGACGGCGAGCCAGAGCAGGCGCGTCGAGCCCGAATCCAGGACCAGCGCCCGGACCGTGAACGGATCGTGCACGCCGGTGGACGGACGGAACCAAAACGCGTTCGGGAACCGACCGAGCAGATCCGGCAGCCAGGCACGTCGCTGGAAACCGCCGTACCCGGCCAGCGGCGTATCGTCCGGAAGCGCGACCTGGACCGACGCGGCGCCGGCGCTCAGTCCCTGATTCGCCGCGGCCTCGCTCAGGCTGGCGGCGAACGCGACGGCCGCCGCGGCCGCAGCCAGCCCGCGGATCAGGCGTGCGATCACACCGCGCACAGGTCGGCGATGAGCAGCGAGAGCTCCGGGCGCGGCGCGCCCCCCAGCTTGAGCCGCCGCTCGGCCTCCCAGCAGCGCCGGAGCTGGCGCGCCGGCGCCCCGGGCGGCAGACTTCGCGCGCGCTCGACGAGGGCCGCGGCGGCGGCCGGCGGGCGCCGGAGCGCCCGCGCGATCTCCTCGGCGGAGCGGCCCCGCCGCAGACCCTCCGCCGCCTGCCACGCGGCGCGGACCTCGCGCGCGAGCATGCCCAGCACGCCGAGCGGGTCTTCGCCGCCGTTGAGCAGCGATTCGAGGAGCGACAGGGCGGCGGGCGCGTCGCGTCGGGAAAGCGCCCGCGTCAGCTCGAAGATCCCGTGCAGCCGGTGGGCGCCCACCACGTCGCGCACCTCGGCCACGCCGACGCGGCGGTTGTCCGGGCCGCCGGCGAGGGCCGCCTTTTCGACGTCGCCGTGGAGCTGGGTCAGGTCGTCGCCCGACAGCTCGACCAGCAGCGTCGCGGCCTCCTCGGCAAGCTCGAAGCCATCGGCCTCGGCCCGCGCGCGCAGCCACGCGACCAGCTGCCGCCCCGCCGGCGGAGCCACGGGGACCACGGCGGCCGGCGGCAGGGCCCGGACGAGCCAGTGAGAAGGCTCGAGCGTGTCGTCAGCGAGCAGCAGGAGCGCCGTGGACGGGTTGGGCGATTTGAGATACGCGAGCAGCGGCTCGCCCTGGCGGGCGCTGAGGCCCCCGACGCCCTTGGCCACCACGAGCCGGCGGGAGCCGACCCACGGGAGCATCAGCGCGGATTGGACGACCGCCTCGGCGCCCGCGGCCGCCGCGTCGAGGATCTCCCGGGCGAGATCGAGCGCCGAGGGGTCAGGACAGAGCGCCCGCGAGAGGTGGGCGACCGCGTCGTCCAGCAGGAAGGGCTCCGGACCGTGAAGCAGGGCCACTGGCGGGGTCTGGCCCGCATCCGCCGCCCGGAGGAACCCCGCGTAGTCCACCCGCTAGAACCGGTCCACCGCCTGGGTGGCGACCTTGCGCCCGATCTCGACGGCGGCCTGGCGCACCGCGCCCTCCTCCCGCGACAGGGTGTCCGACACCTGGCCCTCGACGCGGAAGTCCGCCTGCTGGCTAAGCCCGTCCTCCTTCCACAGCAGGACGTTCTTCGTCACGTCGCGGAACTGGATGTTGAGGATGACCCGCAGCCGGTACTCGCGGACGTTGAGGCGGCGGTCGAAAGACAGGGCGTCGATGGAGTAGTCGGTGATCTCGCCCTCGAGGATGGCATCGGCCTGGTCCACGGGCACCACCTTGAGCGTCCCGCCGTTGACGAACGCGTTGATCACCGCGCCGGTGATGCTGCTCTCGACGCCGGGCTGCAGGGTCTTGTTTTTGAAGAGCGGCACCGCGACCGTCTTGATGTGATCGGGCAGATTGCCGCGGACGCCGTAGCCGCACCCGCCGAGGAGGGCCGCGGCGGCGGTCAGGGCGAGCAGGCGGCGCGCGAGGGCGGCCATCTCAGTCCCGCGTCACGATGTTCACGAGGCGCCGCGGCACCACGACCACCTTGGCCACTTGGCGCCCGTCCAGCCACGGCCTGACCTTGTCGTCGGCCAGGGCCATCGCCCGGACCTCCGCTTCCGTGGCGTTGATGTCGATGGTGAGGCGGCTGCGCACCTTGCCGTCCACCTGAGCCACGACCTCCACTTCCTCGCGCCGGAGGGCGCCGGGCTCGGCCTCCGGCCAGCGCTGTCTGAAGAGGCTCTCGCCGTGCCCGAGGGTCGCCCACAGCGCCTCGGTGATGTGCGGGGCCACCGGCCCCAGGAGCAGCAGCGTCGTCTCCACCGCTTCCCTGAGCAGGGCCGCGCGCTCCTCGCGCGCCACGCCGTCCAGCGACGCGCGCTCGAAGTCGTGCAGCGCATTGACCAGCTCCATGATCGCGCTGATGGCGGTGTTGAAGTGGAACTCCCGCTCGACGTCGGGCGTCACCCGATGGATGGTCTCGTGGATGATCCGGCGGAAGCCCCGCCCGGCCTCGGACAGCGCCCCGGGATCCACGCGCCCGGCGGCCCGGACGTCCTCGGCGTGGGTGTGGACGAAGCGCCAGACGCGGTTGAGGAACCGGGACGCGCCCTCCACGCCGCTCTCCTTCCAGTCGAGATCCTTCTCCGGTGGCGCCGCGAAGAGCATGAACAGCCGCGTGGCGTCGGCGCCGAAGCGGCGGATCATGTCGTCCGGGTCCACCACGTTGCCCTTGGACTTGGACATCTTGGCGCCATCCTTGATCACCATCCCCTGGGAGAGCAGCGCCACGAAGGGCTCATCCGCCTTGATGAGGTCCAGATCGCGAAGGACCTTGGTGTAGAAGCGCGCGTAGAGCAGGTGCAGCACCGCGTGCTCGGGGCCGCCGATGTACTGGTCCACCGGCATCCAGTACTCCGCCGCCCCGCGCTCGACCATCCCGCCGTCGTACTGGGGCGAGCAGTAGCGCAGGAAGTACCACGCGGATTCGACGAAGGTGTCCATGGTGTCGGTGTCCCGGCGCGCCTTGCCGCCGCACTTCGGGCACCGGGCGTTGACGAACCCCGCGACGCCGGCCAGCGGCGAGCCCCCCTTGCCGCTGATCTGGACGTCCTGGGGCAGCACCACCGGGAGGTTCTCCTCCCGCTCCGGCACCATGCCGCAGGCCTCGCAGTAGAGGATCGGGATCGGCGCGCCCCAGTAGCGCTGGCGGCTGATGCCCCAATCGCGAATCCGGTAGTTGATCTTCGAGCGGCCGATGCCCTGGGCGACGAGCCAGTCGATCGCCTTGCGCTTGGCTTCGTCCACGCTGATCCCGTCGAGAAAGCCCGAGTTGATCTTCACGCCGTCGCCCGTATAGGCCTGGGTCTCCTCCCAGCCCTCCGGCCGCTTCACGGTGGGGACGATGTCGAGGCCGTGCTGCTTGGCGAACTCCCAGTCGCGCTGGTCCTCGGCCGGAACGGCCATGATGGCGCCCGTGCCGTACCCCATGAGCACGTAGTCGGCCAGGAAGAGCGGGATCTCCCTCCGGTTGAACGGGTTGACCGCCCGCGCCTTCAGCCGGAGACCACGCTTGGGCCGGTCCGCCGCGAGCCGCTCGATCTCGGACTCGAGCGCGACCTCCCGCCTGAATGCCGCAACCCTGGCGCGCTCATCGGAATCGGTCACGAGCGTGTCGACCAGCGGGTGCTCGGGCGCCAGCACCGCGTACGTCATCCCGAACGAGGTGTCGGGGCGCGTGGTGAAGATCGTGAGTGTGACCTCGTCCCGGCCCACCACCGGCAGGTCGAACTCGGCGCCCTCGCTCCGGCCGATCCAGTTGCGCTGCATCGTCAGCACGCGCTCGGGCCAGCCGGGCAGCCGGTCGCACCACGCGAGCAGCTCGTCGGCATACGCCGTGATGCGAAAGAACCAGCCCTCGATCTCCTTGACCGTGACCTCGGAGTCGCAGCGCCAGCAGAGCCCGTTCTCGACCTGCTCGTTGGCCAGGATGGTCTGGCACGACGGGCACCAGTTGACCCGGGAGCGCTCCCGGTACGCCAGGCCTCGCTCGAACATCCGGATGAAGATCAGCTGCTCCCAGCGGTAGTAGCTCGGGTCGCACGTCGCCAGCTCGCGGTCCCAGTCGTACGACATGCCCAGCCGGCGCAGCTGGGTCTTCATGTTTCGGATGTTCTCGTAGGTCCACACGGCGGGGTGCACGCCGTTGTCGATCGCGGCGTTCTCCGCCGGCAGGCCGAAGGCGTCCCACCCCATCGGGTGGAGCACGTTGAATCCCCTCATCCACTTGAACCGCGCCAGCAGGTCACCGATCGTGTACACGCGCACGTGTCCCATGTGGATGCGGCCGGAGGGGTACGGGAACATCTCGAGGCAGTAGTACTTGGGGCGGCCGGGTTCCTCGGTGACCTTGAACTGCTTGGAGTCCTCCCAGACCCTCTGCCACTGGGCTTCGATCTCGCGGAAGGGATAGCGCTCGGGCCGGTCATCCGGTGACATATTAGTGCTGAATTTTACGACACTTAGGCGAGGGAGGCAAGAAACGCCCCGGGGGCCTGACGGCGCCCCCGGGGGGAAGGGACGCCTTGCTACTTCATCTTCAACTGGAGATTGATCGCCGCGGCAGCATCCTGGGCCTTCTTCACAGCGTCGGCGTGCTTGCCCGCGTCGTGCAACGCCTTGGCTTCGTTGGCCAAGGACACCGCCTTCTTGGACGCGTCGTCGGTCTTGCCGGCGGTCGCATCCATGATCTGCTTGACGAGCAGCGGGCACTGGTTGGCCAGCGCCGGCCCCGCCAACAGACCCACCATCGCGAGAGCCATAATGAATGTCTTCATGTGTTCACCTCCTTTCGCAGGGATTTACGCCATCGCTAACCGCCCGGCCTATCGGAAAGTTCCCCTGCCCCGGCCGGGGGGTGAAAGAAATCGTGGATGCGTTGGGCCAGCTTGGGGGTGACCTTGGGCACCGAGGCCAGCTCCGCCACCGAAGCCTGGCGCACGCCCCTGGCGGACCCCAGGGTCTTCAGCAGGCTCGTCCTCAGCGTGGGCCCCACTCCGGGAATCTCGTCGAGGACCGATGCGATCGCGCGCCGCTGGCGCAGCTTCTTGTGGTAGGTGATCGCGAACCGGTGGGCCTCGTCACGGATCTTCTGGAGCGCCTGCAGCGCCGGCGACCCCATGTCGAGCACAAGCGGCTGCAGCCGCTCCGGGACGTAGACCTCCTCCGCCCGCTTGGCCAGGGAGGCGATGGGCACGTAGTCGAGGCCGAGGGCCTCGAGCGCCTTGATCCCCGCGTTGAGCTGGCCGCGGCCCCCGTCCAGCAGGATGAGATCCGGCAGGACGCCGTCGGTCTCGAGGGCCTTGCCGTAGCGCCGGGTCAGCACTTCCTGCATGGACGCGAAGTCGTCGGTCCCAACCACGGTGCGTATCTTATACCTCTTGTAATCGTCCCGCTTCATGTCGCCGTCCTGCCAGACCACCATGGACGCCACGGTCTCGTGCCCCTGGATGGTCGAGATGTCGAACGCCTCGATGCGGTGGGGCAGCCCCGGCAGGCTGAGGGAGCGCTGGAGGTCCTCCAGCACTACCTGCTGGCGGTTGCCCCGCGCGAGCAGGTGGCTCTGCAGCGCCAGCGCCGCGTTTTCTTCCGCCATCGCCACCAGATCGCGCCTCCGCCCGCGCTGAGGCGCCACGAGCTCCACCCGCCCGCCGCGCCGCTGGGCCAGCCACTCGCCCGTCAACTCGGCCTCCGGCAGGGCCTCGGACAGGACGATTTCGGGCGGCGGGGCCACGTCCCGGACGTAGAACTGCCTCACGAAGGCCGAGAGGATCTCCCCGTCGGTCCACCCCGACACGCGCTCGAAGAAGAACGACTCGCGACCGAGCAGCCGGCCCTTGCGGACGAAGAAGAGCTGCACGCAGGCCTCGGCGCCCTGGCGCACCACGCCCAGGATGTCGGCGTCCGCCTCGTCGGTGGAGATCATCTGCTGGCGCTCGCGCACCGTGTTCAGCGCCTGGATCCGGTCGCGCAGGGCCGCCGCCCGCTCGAACTTCAGCCCCTCCGACGCCGCCTCCATCTCGCGGGTCAGCTCGGCCGCCAGGTCGTCGTCGCGCCCCTCGAGAAAACGCTCGACCTCCCGCACCGTCTTCCAGTACCCGTCGCGCGTCTCCCACCCGGTGCACGGCGCATTGCAGCGATGGATGTAGTACTGCAGGCACGGCCGCGGCAGGGCGCCGTCGATCTTGATCCGGCAGGTGCGCAGCGGGAAGAGCTGGCGCACCAGCCGCAGGGTCTCGCGCATGGCGGTCGCGGGGAAGAACGGGCCGAAATAGGCGGCGCCGTCGCGCTGGACGCGGCGGGCCACGACCAGCCGCGGGAACTCCTCGTTGGTCGTCAGCTTGAGAAAGGGGTAGTGCTTGTCATCCCGGAGGATGATGTTGTAGCGCGGGCGGTGCTTCTTGACGAGGGTGGCTTCCAGAATCATCGCCTCGAGCTCGTTGCCGGTGACGATGTACTCGAGGTCGCGGATCTGCCCGACGAGGGCCTCGGTCTTGGGATCCCGCGCGCGCGACTCCTGGAAGTACGACCGGACCCGGGCGCGGAGCGAGGCGGCCTTCCCGATGTAGATGGTCTGCCCCTTGGCGTCCTTGTAGAGGTAGACGCCGGGCCGGTCCGGGACCTGGGCGACCCTCTCTTGCAGTTTCATCGGCGCCCTCCCCACCTCAGGGCGCCCGCAGCAGCGTGAACCCCAGCAGGGCGAGCGCCAGGGCGGCTGGCACGAGCACGCTCCACCGCAGCGCGCGTTCCACCCGACCCAGCAGCGGCGGCCGCGGGCGGCCGGGGCGCGGCGGATTGAGCCAGCCGATCAGCTTCGAAAGGATGAACAGGCCGGCGGCGAGCGCGCCGAAGAAGAAGAGCACCCATTTGACCAGCATGATCTCCGGTCACCGCACCCCGAGATCGACCTTCTTCAGCGCCCGGATCCGGTCGCGGAGCTCGGCGGCGCGCTCGAAGTCCAGCCGCTTGGCCGCCTCCTTCATGGCAGCCTCGAGCTCGGCCACGTGGGCGGCCAGCGCGGCGGGGCTCTCCCACTTCGCCTCGGGCTCCCGCACCGCCTCCACCGTGTAGTAGTCCTTTTCAGGCACGCTCTCGAGCAGATCGCGGATGGACTTCTTGATGGACTCGGGGGTGATGCCGTGGGCGCGGTTGTACTCCTCCTGGACGATGCGGCGCCGCTCGGTCTCGGCGATGGCCTCCCGCATGGAGCCCGTTACCGTGTCCGCGTACATGATGACCTCGCCGTTGACGTGGCGCGCGGCCCGCCCCGCCGTCTGGATCAGCGAGGTCGCCGAGCGCAGGAAGCCCTCCTTGTCGGCGTCCAAGATCGCGACGAGGGACACCTCGGGCAGGTCCAGCCCTTCCCGCAGCAGGTTGATCCCGATCAGGGCGTCGAACTTCCCCAGACGCAGATCGCGGATGACCGCCACGCGCTCCAGGGTGTCGATGTCCGAGTGCAGGTAGCGCACCCGCAATCCGTTCTGCTGGTAGTACTCGGTCAGGTCTTCGGCCATGCGCTTGGTGAGCGTCGTGATCAGCACGCGCTCGTCCCGCTCGGCGCGGGCCCGAACCTCGGCCATGAGATCGTCCACCTGGGCGCCGGCCGGGCGCACGCTGATCTTCGGATCCATGAGGCCCGTCGGACGGATGATCTGCTCCGCCACGGCGCCGCCCTCCCAGGGCCGGCCGGGGCCGGAGCGCGATCCGCCCGCGCGCTCCAGCTCGTAGGGGCCGGGTGTCGCGGACACATAGAGGGTCTGGGGCACGAGGCGCGTGAACTCCTCGAAGGTCAGCGGCCGGTTGTCGAACGCCGAAGGCAGCCGGAAGCCGTACTCGACCAACGCCTCCTTGCGCGAGCGGTCGCCCGGATACATCCCGCGGAGCTGGGGCACCGCCACGTGGGATTCGTCGATGATGATCAGCGCGTTCTTGGGCAGGTAGTCCATCAGCGTGGGCGGGTTCTGGCCGGGCTTGCGGCCGGACAGGTGCCGCGAATAGTTCTCGACCCCGTGGCAGTAGCCGATCTCGCGCAGCATCTCCATGTCGAAGAGGGTCCGCTGCTCGAGCCGCTGCACCTCCAGGAGCTTGCCGCGCGCGCGGAGAAAGGCGAGGCGCTCGCCCAGCTCCTGCTGGATGCCCTCGAGCGCCCGCTCGAGCTGGGCCGCGGGCGTCACGTAGTGGCTCGCCGGGTAGATGCGCGCCTCGGCGACGACGCCGGTGGTCACGCCCCGCAGCGAGTCCAGGGTCATCAGGCGCTCCACGCTGTCGCCCCAGAACTCCACGCGCAGCGCCTCGGCTTCCGCGGCGGCCGGGAACACCTCGACCACGTCGCCCCTCACCCGGAAGGTGCCCCGCCGAAAGTCGTAGTCGTTCCGCTCGTACTGCACCGCTACCAGTGCCCGGATGAGGGCGTCGCGGTCCATCGTCTGGCCGGCCCGCAGCGCGACATGCATGCCGTGGTAGGTCTCGGGCTCCCCGATGCCGTAGATGCAGGACACCGAGGCCACGACCACCACGTCGCGCCGCTCGAAGAGCGACGTCGTGGCCGAGTGGCGCATGCGGTCGATCTCGTCGTTGACCAGGGCGTCCTTTTCGATGTAGGTGTCCGACTGCGGAATGTACGCCTCCGGCTGATAGTAGTCGTAATAGGAGACGAAGTACTCGACGGCGTTCTCCGGGAAGAAGGCCTTGAACTCGCTGTAGAGCTGGGCCGCCAGGGTCTTGTTGGGCGAGATCACCAGGGCCGGCCGGCCGAGCCGCGCCATGACATTGGCCAGGGTGAAGGTCTTACCGCTGCCCGTGATCCCCAGCAGGACGCAGTGCGGCCGCCCCTCGCCCAGCAGCGTGATCAGACGCTCGATGGCCTGGGGCTGGTCCCCCGACGGCGCGAACTCCGAGGAAAGCTGGAACAACGAGCTCAGAGTGTGGAGGGGACGGCCACCAGGTACTTCCGCCACGAGTCCAGGAAGGACGTGGCGTGCGGGTGCCTCAGCAAGTGCACCGAAAACAGGAACTGCGGGTGCACGGGCTCGCGGATGAGCCGCAATCGAGCCTCATCGAGCGTGCGGTTGCCCTTGAGCAGGTTGCAACGCAGGCAGGCCGCCACGACGTTGGTCCAGGTGGTCTGGCCGCCGCGCGATCGGGGAATGACGTGGTCCACCGTCAGCTTCTCGCCCCGGCGCCTGCAGTACTGGCAGGTGTAGCCGTCCCGCCGGAGGATGTTCTTCTTGTTGAAGGCGACCCGCTCGAGGAAGGGCTTGCGGATGTACACGCCCAGCCGGATGACCGACGGCAGGTGGAAGCTGCGGGAGGGCGACCGGATGACCCGCGGCGAGCCCTCGACGCTCTCGGCCTTCCCGGCCAGCAGGAGCGTGATCGCTCGCTTGGCGTTCGTGAAGTGCAGCGGCTCATAGGTGTAGTTGAGCACCAGGACCGCTATGTCATCCATATACCTCGGTAAGGATAGTCGGCCGGCGCGCCCCTGTCAACTCGCCCGGCCTAGACCAGCAGGCGCCAGAGCATGGGCCCGCAGCCGGCGAACAGCACGAAGGCGACGAGGAAGGCCGCCGCGTTCCAGTAGAGGAGGAACAACAGCAGGCACAGGAGCATGAAGCACGAGATGTAGAACTGCAGCTCCCGCTTGTCCACCCAGCCCGCCTTGCCCACGAGGAGCAGGCTTTTGTTGAGCAGGTAGATCGGCGAGTAGAGGAGAAAGAACACGAACATGAGCCCCGACAGCCCCAGGATCCCGAACATGGCGCCAACCATGCTCCAGACGACCAGCGGCCACAGCGATTCACTCGCGTTCTGGTGGAGCACCGGCGGCAGGTACTGCGGGCGGAACCAGATGATGAGGCAGGCAACAGCGTAGAGCGGCAGCACCGCTTCCAGCCAGAGCCGAACCACGGGTCGAAAGACCTGGCGCATCGCCCCCCCAAATCGGGATGGTCCTCTGCTCCGCCGCGCGGGCCGCGCCCGGCGGCGTGCCCAGCTGCTACCTGACCACAGGGCCGACGACGATGTCAACCAATCGGCCGCCCGCGGCCGCCGGCCTCACCGGAACAGGTTCTTCAGCAGGAAGACGGCGTTCGCCGGCCGCTCCGCCAGACGCCGCATGAAGTAGCCGTACCATTCCTCGCCGAACGGCACCAGGAGCCTCAGCGCCAGCCCGCGTTCCCGGATGCCCGCGTGCAGGTCCCCACGGATCCCGTAGAGCATCTGGATCTCGAAGCCCTCCCGCGGCACGCCGAGCCCCCGCGCGCGCTCGGCGGCGCGCGCGATCAGCCGCGCGTCGTGGGTGGCGAAACCGGGGTAGACGCCCGCCGCCCGGGCCTCGGGCGAAAGGAGCCGGTCCATGAGCCGCTCGTAGCTCCGGTCCACCTCGGCCCTGGTCCGGAACGCGCGGTCGGGCGGCTCACGGTAGGCGCCCTTGCAGAGCCGCACCGTGGCGCCGAGCTCGATCAGCCGCCGGACATCGGCCTCACTGCGCCGGAGATAGGCCTGGATGACGCAGGCGACGTTGGGGAACTCCCGGCGCAGCGCCGCGTAGACGCGCAGCGTCCGGTCGGCGTAGGCGGTCTGCTCCATGTCGATCCAGACCAGATTGCCGTGGTCCCGGGCCCGCTCGAGGATGCGGCGCATATTGTCCATGCAGACGGCTTCTGAGACGTCGAGGCCCATGTGGGTGAGCTTGAGCGACGGGGTGCAGCCCAGGCTGCGGCGCTTGAGCTGGTCGAGGATCTCCAGGTAGGCCGCGGCGGCCCCGCAGGCTTGCGCCTCGCTGGCCACGTTCTCGCCCAAGTAGGTGACGGCCGTGGACAGCCCGCCGTCGTGCACGCGCTGGATGACGGCGAGGGCGTCCTCGAGCTCGGTTCCCGCGACGAAGCGCCGGACCAGTCGGCGCGTGAGCGGCAGACGGTCCATGGTTCGGCCCAGGGCCGGCCGGGCCGACAGCGCCAAGAGCAAGGCGCGCATCATGGGGCGCCCAGTATCTCACACAGGATTCCCTCCCGCAGACCGCAGTCGCTCACCACGAGGGAGTCGTAGCCCAGCCGGGCCATCGCGGCGAGGCAAATGGCGATGCCGGGGATGATGACGTCGGCGCGGCCGCGCTCGAGGCAGGGCAGCGCCGCCCGCTGCGCGACCGTCAGCGCCCCGAGGCGCGCCAGCCACCCCTCCACGGCCGGCCGCGCGAGGACGTGGCCGTGCACGCGGGCGGCGTCGTACGCCGGCAGCGCCAGGTCCAGGGCGGCGAGGGTGGTCACCGTACCGGCCGTGCCGACCAGGGCGAGCGCGCCGGCCGCAGCAAGGCTCGCGGGAACCTCCCGCTCAAGACACCCGGCGATCTCGTCTCGCATGACCGCGACGCGAACCCAGTCCACGGGGCCGTCGTCCATGAACCGCTCCGCCAGGCCAACCACGCCCAGCCGAAGGCTCACCACCACCGCCGGCCGGCCGCCGCGCGCCAGGACAAACTCGGTGCTGCCACCGCCGATGTCAAAGAGGAGGAACGACCCCCCGAGCTGAGGCAGACCCGCGGCGACTCCCTGAAGCGTGAGGCGCGCCTCGTCCTCGCCGGACACAACGGTGACGTCCTGGCCGGTGGCCTCCCGCAGGCGCGCGACGAACTCGGCCCGGTTGGGCGCTTCGCGCACCGCGCTCGTCGCAACGACCCGGACGTCGGCCACGCCGAGGCCCTGCGCCGCGGCGACGAACTCCGCAACCGTCTCCACGGTCCGGCGCATCGGAGCCTCGAGCAGGCGGCCCGCGGCGCGCTGGCCTTCGCCGAGGCGTGTGACCCGCTGGGCCTGCCGCAGCGGGCGCCACTGGACGCCCTCGGCTTCGACCACGAGCAGACGGACGGTGTTGGTGCCGAGGTCAACGGTGGCGAGGCGACGGATCAAACGGGAGCGCGCAAACGGAGGGCGTCACCGACAACGGAGAGCACGCGGTCCAGCCGGAACGGCTTCACGAGCATCAGATCGACGCCGTTCTCCCGCAGGCGGTCGTGGTCCAGCAGGTGCCCCCAGCCTGTGATGAGCACCACGGCGGTCTGGGGGCTCAGGCGCTTGACCGACCGCGCGACCTGGAGTCCCGAGCGGTCGGGCAGCGACAGGTCGGTGAGCACCAGGTCGAACCCGCCGCGCTTGAGCTTGGCCAGCCCGTCCGGCGCCTCGGCCGACGCTTCGACCCGATAGCCGGCCTCGGTGAGCGCATCGACGAGTGTGGAACGGATCTGCGCTTCCTCCTCCAGGACGAGGATGGACGCCACGGGCGGGTCTTTCCTGACCACCACGGGCGTGACGGTCTCGAGCGCGACGGTGTCGTGCCGGGGCGGCGGCTCAGCGGCCACGCGCGGCTCCGGCGGCGCCGCTCGAGTCTCGGCTTCCGGCGGGACGAGAGGCGGGACAAGCGCCGGGGCGGGTTCGGGCATCGTCACCGGCTCGGGCATCGTCGCGGGCCCGTGCCCCATGGCGGGCAGCGCCGGTGGCGCAGGACCGGCGCCCGGCAGCCACACCCTGACGGTGGTCCCGCTCGCCCCCGTCTCCACGCCGATGACGCCGCGGTAGCGCGTCACGATGGCGTGGACCACGGCCAGGCCGAGCCCCATTCTGAGCGGCGCGCGCGTCGTGAAGAAGGCGTCGAAGATCCTGGGCTTGGCGTCGTCGGGAATCCCCTCGCCGGTGTCGGTGACCCGGATTTCCACGCCGCCTCGACTCGGGCGGATCTGGATGCCGAGCCGGCCGCCGCGGGGCATGGCGTCCACCGCGTTGAGGATCAGATTCATCACCGCCTCGCGGAGCGCCGTCGGGCTGGCCGCCACCGGCGGCGCCGGCTGCAGGTCCGTGGCCATCTCGATGGGGGCGCCCCGGCCGTGGGGCTCGTCCTTCCAGCGCGACTGGGTCAGGCCGACGGCGTCCTGCACCAGCGCCGTCATGTCTACGGGACTGACGGTGTCCTCCGAAGTCGTCGCGGCCAAGCCCAGCAGCCGATGGACGATGTCGGCGCCGCGCCAGGCGGCTTCCTCGAGCATGCCCAGGCCCTCGCGGAGCGGATCGTCGTGCGTGCGCGCGAGCAGCAGCTGCGCCTTGCCGAGGATGATCGCGAAGATATTGTTGAATTCGCGCGAGATCCCCGCCGCCATCTCGCCGAGCGCCCGGGCCTTCTCGGACTGCACGAGCCCCTCGTGGGCCGCCACGGTCTGCTCGAACGCGGTCCGCAGCTCGCCGTGGACGCGGCTGTTCTCGACCGCGACGGCCGCCAAGGACGCCAGCACCTGGGCGGCTTCGATCTCCTCGGTGGAGAAATCCTTGACCTCGGTATCCGCGAGGTAGAGCGCGCCGAGGGCGCGGCCGCCGAGCCGCAGGGGAACGCCGAGGCAGGCGTGGAATCCGCCGTCGCCCAGGAAGCTGTTCTCGGCGCCGCGCCGGCTCTGGATGTCCCGGCAGGCCACCGGCCCCTGGATCGCGAACAGCTCGCCCGTGAGCCCGTCGCGGGCGCTGAGACGCCACGAGGCCGTCGACTCGGGCAGCCCGCACGCGGCCGCCAGTTCGAGCTGCCGATCTCCCGAAAGCAGCGCCACGGCCGCGGCGCGCGCGCCGGCAAGCCGGCAGCCCGCCTCGCACACCCGCGTGAGCACCTGCTTCAGCCCTCGGCCGATCAGGGTCTCCTCGGCGAAGGCGCCCAGTTCTTTGAGATGCGCCAGGTGGCTGCCGCGGCGCTCGAGCAGGCCCTGGTGGACAAGACCCGAGCCCACGCGGTCCGCCAGCAGGAGAAGCAGCAGGATGTCATTGGTGCTGAACGGCGCGCCCAGAGCGCGCCGCCCCGCGTAGAGCACGCCGGTGACTTCGCCCTCGGCGCGAACGGGCACGGCGATGGCCTCGCGGACCGGGAAGCGGTCGATGAACGGGTCCGCCTCCTCCGCGCCGGCGGCCGGGTCGTAGACTAGGACCCGCTTCTCGCGAAACACCCGGCCCACCAGCCCTTCCCCCGGCAGCAGCGACACCGCCTCAAGGTCGTCGCGGCGGAAGCCGCGGGCGGAGCGCGGGACGAGGCGCCCGCTGGAGGTCTCCGCGACGAAGAGCATGGTGCGGTCGGCGGACAATAGCCGGGCCGCCCGGTCCATGGCAAGGGCGTAGAGCTCCCCGGGCGGCAGCCCCGCGGCGGGAATGGAGAGGATTTCCTGAAAGAGCGACAGGGCGTGGTCGTCGCCGCCATCGCCGCGCGGCGGGGGTCCGCCGCCCTCCCCGCGCTCAAGACGGGTCAGCCGCTCGCGCAGCGCCTCAAGCGTTTGGCTCAGCTCCGCCAGCGACGCGCGGAGGGCTGGCGGGTCGAGGTCGGGCTGCACGGAGTCGTCGCTCATCCGCGCGACCGGAAAGTTGGCGAGCGTCGAACCATACTCCCCCGCTGCCGGCGCCCGCGCGCCGGCGTGATGCGTCTCGGTCTCAGCCTACTTCTTCAGCGATCGGATGAACTGGATCAGCGACCAGCGCTCGGTCTCCGGCAGATGCTTCCAGGGCGGCATGGCGCCGCGGCCGTTGGAGATCTTCCAGAACAGCTCGCCGTCGCTCTCGCTCTGGACCCGCGCCGACGTCCAGTCCGCGGGCTTGGGGTTCAGGGCCGCCGCGGCCGCGCCGTCGCCCTTGCCGCTGGCCCCATGACAGGTGACGCAGTTGACCTGGGCCGACTTCTTGCCGTCGGCAACCGCCTTGGCGCTCGGCGGGAGCGGGCTCTTCTTCGCCTTCTCCGCCTCCGGGGCGACCCACGGCCCCTGTGCCAGAGCGGCGCCGCCCAGCAGCAGAGCCGCGGTGAGGGTCAGGACGGCAGCACGGGCCGGCGACGGTCGAGACATGAGACCCCTCCTCCACTAGGGCAAACGCACCAGGACCATGACAGGTTTCGCGAAACGACCCAGCCATTTAACACCGGCGCCGGCACGGGGGTCAAGGGGGTTTTCCCGCCTTACGGAGCCGGGGCCCTGTGCTATCTTCACGTGCGGCGGCGGGCTTGCGGCGCTCCCGGCCACGCGACACCTTCAAATCGGACAGGGAGGACACATGGCTGACGAAACGCTGCATGCCGTGGCCGTCGTGGGCGCCGGGCCCGCGGGCCTCTTCGCCGCGCGGGCGCTGGCCGCCCAAGGCTGCCGGGTCCTGCTGCTCAACCGCGACATCAAGCCGGGCGGCCTCGCCGAGTACGGGATCTTCCTCAACAAGTACAAGATGAAAGGCGGGCTGCGGAAGCAGTTCCAGAAAATCCTCAGCGACCCCCACGTCACGTACCTGAGCCACGTCACCGTGGCGGAGAAGGGCAACCTGACCGTCAAGGACCTGGCCGGCATGGGCTTCGACGCCCTCGTCTTTGCCATCGGTGCCCAGGGCACCAAGTACCTCGGCATCGAGGGTGAGCGCCTCCAGGGGGCCTACCATGCCAAAGACCTCGTCTACCACTATAACCGGCTGCCGCCGTTCGCCGAACAGGCCTTTCCCATCGGCCGGCGTGTCGTCGTCATCGGCGTCGGGAACGTGATGGTGGACGTCGCCAACTACTGCGTGCATTTCTGCGACTGCGACGAGGTGATCGCGGTGGCGCGGCGCGGCCCCTTCGAGAAGGCGTACGACGACAAGGAGTTCGAGGACATCGAGGACGCCTTCGACCGCGACCTCTACCGTCAGGAGCTCGAGCGGATCCGCCCGCGGCTCGAGGCCGTGGGACAGAACCCCGCGCAGCTGCTGGAGGCCCTGGCCGCCAACCCCGAGGATTACCCCAAGGCGAAGGCGCGGCTGCGCTTCCGCTTCCTCGCCTCGCCGAAGCGTGTCCTGGCCGAAGGAGGGCGCGTGGTCGGCCTCGAAGTGGAGGAGACACGCCTCGAGAAGAAGGGCGACCGCATTGCCGCGGCCGGGACCGGCGAGCTCGCGGTGATCCCCTGCGACACCGTGGTCTTCGCCGTCGGCGACCGCGTGGACGAGCACGCGGGTCTCCCGTACAAGGACAACCTCTACGTCACCGCCCCGGGCAACACCCCTGAAGCCGCGTATCAGGTCTGGGACCCGGCGGCCAATCGCCCGCTGAACGGCATCTTCGTCGTCGGCTGGGCGCGGCGCGCCAGCGACGGCGTGGTCGGGCGCGCGCGCCTGGACGCCGAGACCGGCATCAAGCACGTCGCGGAGTTTCTCGCCGGGCGACCGCGCCGGCCGCCCGCCGAGGCCGAGCGCCCGATCACGGCGGTGATCGACACCCTCAAGAAGCGGGGCGCGGACTTCGTCACCTACGCCCAGGTGCAGCGGATCGAGGCGGAGGAGAAGGCGCGCGCCCAGGCGGCCAAGGTGGAGGAGTTCAAGTTCGCGAACGACCGCGAGATGCTCGACCTGCTGAAGCGCTAGCCGGCGGGCGGCGGGCCGGCATCGGCGCGGCCCGCGAGCAGCACGAGCAGCGCCGCCGCCACCCCGTAGGCCCCCGCCACGCTCAGCGGAGCGCCGCTCCGAACCGCCCAGGGCCAGAAGACGGCTCCGTTCGGCAGCGGCGAGTGGATCAACCCGAACAGCGTCGCCAGCCCCGCCAGCCCCAGCACGGCCGCCGCGCGGAGCAGGCGCCGGTCGATGATCCAGACCAGCGCCGATCCCCAGAGCAGCGCCGTGAGGATGAAGCCGTTGCCGAGCACGAGGAGGGTGTCGAACGTCGCCCGCCCTTCTCCCGCCAAGTCGGCGGCGCTCTTGCCGACCCCGCCCAGCAGGCCATTGGCCTGGATGAGCACGAGGGCGGCCACCGCGGGGATGAAGGACACGGCCACCGCGGCGCCGTGGCGCGCCGGCGAGGCGAGGAACGCCTGAGCCGTGATCTGAAGCCCGATGAAGATCAGGATCGGAGCCACCGCCGCTTCGGGCAGGAGGCTCACGAGCAGCGAGACGACGCCCACCGCGGCGCCGCAGCCGATGACCAGGCCCGTGGCCAACGTGTAGCCGGCCCGGGCGCCCATGGCCTTGTAGGCCGGATGCCCGATATAAGGCGTGTTCTGGATCACGCCCCCGCACGAGCCGGCCAGCATCGTGGCCGCGGCTTCGACCAGCAGGATGTCGCGCGTGCGGTACTCGTCGCCGGCCGCGATGGCCGATTCCGTGTTGTCGATGCCGCCCACCACGGTGGCCAGGGCGAACGGCAGAGCCAGCGGCAGGTACGGCACCACGTCGTCGAGCGCCCCGACCCAGGCGAGCGTGGGCCACGGCAGCGACAGGGCCGGAGCCGCGAGGACGAGCGGCGGGTGCGGCGGGCCCCAGCCCGCCGCGCAGGCGAGCCACCATCGGCCCCAGAAGATCACCGCGCCGGCCAGCACGGCCGCGAAGGCCCCCGGCAGCCCCCACGGCAGCCTCACGCCGCCCACGAGCGCGACCAGCACGATGGCCAGCGACACGATCCCTACCAGCGGATCCGCGAAGACCTTGAGCGCGGGCAGGAACGCGATCAGCAGCACCGCCACGCCGGCGATCGAGCCCAGCAGGGCGGCCCGCGGCACCGCGCGGCGGGCCCAATCCCCCGCGAACGCCAGGACGAGCTTGAGCGCGCCCATGCCCACCGTGATTCCCATGCCGATCTTCCACGCGAGCACCGGGTCGCGCGTCAGGAGCATGACGGGACCCAGCACGCCGAACACGACGCCGAAGAGCGATGGCGTGTCGATGCCGAACGGCATGGCGGTCACGTCGGTCCGGCCCGTGGCGCGCATCAGGCGGATGGCGAGCCAGGTGTAGAGCAGGTCGCCCACCAATACCCCGGCGGCCGTGCCCGGAACCATCACGCGCAGGACGAGGTCGGAGGGAAAGCCGAAGAGACCGATGAGCAGGCTCGACAGGATGACCAGCTGGGTCAGGTTGTCCAGCGCGAGCCCGAAAAAAGCGTTCCAGTCGCCCGGCGCGTACCAGTGCGGGGTCCTGCCGTTCGCCGGCTCTCCCCTCACCGCTCAGGCGGACTTGATCGAGCCGCGGTCCCCAGCCGAGAGGTCGCGGGCCAGCGCGCGAACCCGGGCCGCCAGGGCGCTGCACCAGCCGAGGCTGCCGCGACCGGCAGCGACCTCCCCAAAGGACAGCTCGAGCGGCGGCTGCCCGGCGGGCGGGGCCAGCAGCTCTCCCAGCCGGAGCCTCACGCCGTAACTGTTCCCCTCGCGGGCCCCCTCGGCGTCCAGCGCGGCCTCCACTCTCAGGTTCTCCCGCTTTGCGTGCGAGAGCACGAAGTTCGCGAGCCAGCGCGCCACTTCCGAGTAGTCACCGCCGGAGAACACGGCGCGCCCCTAGCATTCGTTGTAGCCGCACGACAGGCACTTCTTGCAGCCCTCTTCGTAGATGATGGTGGCCTGACCGCACTCCTTGCAAAGATCGCCCACCCGGCGGAGTCCCGCCGCCGACGCCGCGGAGGCGGCGTCACGCCGCGGCTGGCCGATGTGCTCGCCCAGGGTCCGGGCGAGCGCGTCGGGCAGCGAGAGGACCTTGGCCGCGCCGAAGCCCGTCGGCTGCCCGCCGCCGATCCGCGAGAGCTGGTTGATGACCTCTTCGAGCCGCCGCTCGGCCGAGAGCGGCGACGGCAGCCTCAGCGCGAGGGACACCAGCCGCCCGAGGGCTTCCGCGACCGCCATCGTATCGGTGCCGGCCTTGCCCACCTGGACGAAGACCTCGAACGGGTCGCCCGCCTCGGTGTCGTTGACCGTGATGAAGGCGGTCCCGATCGGCGTCTCCATCCGATAGGTCCGGCCGACCAGGCTGTGCGGGCGCGGCTTCACCCCTCGCTCGGACACCTCCAGATCGGATGCGGCCTCCTCGCGCAGCCCCGCGGTGAGCACCTGGCTGCCCTTGCAGCCGTCGCGGAACACCGTGATGCCGAGACAGCCCTCTTCCCACGCGAGCAGGTAGGCGTTGGCCACGTCGTCGGTCGTCGCCTCGCGCGGCAGATTGATGGTCTTCGAGACCCCGTTGTCGGTGTGGCGCTGGAACGCCGCCTGGTGCCGCACGTGCCAGGTGTAGTCGATCTCGTGCGCGGTCTTGAAGACGGCGCGCGCGTCGTCCGGCACGCCGGCCAGGCCGTGCAGCGAGCCGCGCCGGGCCACCTCGGCCATTAGGGCCTCGCTGTAGAAGCCGCGCTGCCGGCCCAGCCGCTCGAAGGTCTCGCTCACGAACGGCAGGACGCGCTCACCGTCGGGGCCCTTGACCCGGTGCTCAAAGGCCAGGGCGAACACGGGCTCGATGCCCGACGAGCAGCCGGCGATCATGGAGATCGTGCCGGTGGGCGCGATCGTCGTGACCGTCGAGTTCCGCAGGGATCGGCCGCTGCGGTAGATCGAGCGGCTCCAGTTGGGGAACGGTCCCCGCTCCTCGGCGAGCTTCGCCGACTGGTCGTGCGCCTTCTCCTCGATGAAGGCCATGAGCCGGCCGGCGAGATCGAGCGCCTGGTCGCTGTCGTAGGGAATGCCGAGCGTGAAGAGCAGATCCGCCCAGCCCATGACCCCCAACCCGATGCGCCGGTTGGCCTTGACCATGACGTCGATCTGGGGAAGCGGATACGGGTTCACTTCGATGACGTCGTCGAGGAACCGCACGGCCAGGCGCGCCACGCGCTCCAGCTCGTCCCAGTGGATTTCCGGCTGGCCGCCGCGCTCCCGGACGATCTTCGCCACGTTCACCGATCCCAGATTGCACGCCTCGAACGGCAAGAGCGGCTGCTCTCCGCAATTGTGAACGACAATACCGTTTGCCACAAAGCTGTGTGACAGCGGCTCTTTGAGGTCAAACACCGGCGCGACCCCTTCCGGCTCGAGCGCCTTGAAGCGAGCGACGAAGGGCTCACCGTAGGGTCCTCGAGAGTACAAGGAACAGACCTCGGTCAACCTTCTCTGTTTCCTCGACCTCAGGAATCCGATCTCCCGGGCGAAGCGTGGCAGGTTCGCTCGAGCGATCACCAGATCGTGGTCCGGCTGGCACTCGTACTCCCGTAATCCGCCGCGACCGTCAGGAAACTCCTTCGTCCGTGCCGGGTGGCGGTTCGCATACAACCGAGACACGATGCCGAAATTAAGGAGCACGCGCTGCACATCCCTCAGGAGCGGCAGCGAGATCGACGTGAGGCGCACCGAGACGCCCTTTGCGATCCGGCCGCCGACCTGCCCGTCGGCTGTAAAGAGAGCCTGCAAGAACCCTCTTTGGAGGTCCTCGGAACCGGAGAGCACGGAAGGAGGCACCCCGGCCAGCTTCCGCTCTTGCGAAACCCCGTGCCGCTCGAGGAAAAGACGAGCGAGGCGAACGGAGCTCACGGTCGCCTGATCGCGCCCGGTGACGTCGACCGGCTTCACGTGATAGCGGTCGCCCGGCTGGGACTCCAATACGACATTGACGTGTTCGGCGAACTCCGGAGCCAACTCCCGCTTCTCTTCGCCGTAGAAGCGAAGGATCACCCCTTTGTCCGGCCGGATATGCCCGTCTCCGATGAGCCATCCCAGGAGCCGCCCCTCCGGGAGCGTACCCTCGGTGCCAAAGCCTCCTTTGTGGTTCAAGAGGTGGAGCAAGTCCCCGGGCCGCAGCGCGTCGGCCCGCCTCCAGCCTTCCGCCGTCATGACCTGGTGGTCGCCCGTCAACCGGACTTCATATCCCTCCTCGGTCACCAAGCGGTAGACGGGCTTTGTCCCCGTCGCGAAGACCGAACAGCAAAATCCCCGTTCGCCCACATCGAACCGTGAGTCGAGGACGACGTCTTCTGTCTCCGCCGAGGCGGCCAGGGAGTCCGCACGGACGAGGCCATGAGCCGTGTAGATCAGCGTGTCGCCCGCGATGCAGGGATTTGTCGCTTCGACCAACCCCACCTCCGGCGTCGGGTTGGCGGGGCTCTGGTTGATGCGGTCGATGAACACCAGCCCGGGGTCGCCCGTGCGCCAAGCGGCGCGCACGATGCGCTCGAAGATCTCGCGCGCCGACAGGCGCCCCGTGACCAGCCCCGTCCGCGGGTTGACCAGGTCGTAGTCGGCGCCCCGCGCCAGGGCGTCCATGAACGCATCGGTGGCCGCCACCGAGATGTTGAAGTTCGTCATGCCGCCGTCCAGCTTGCACTCGATGAACTCGACGATGTCGGGATGGTCCACGCGCAGGACGCCCATGTTGGCGCCGCGGCGGGTGCCGCCCTGCTTGACCGCCTCGGTGGCGCTGTTGAACACGCGCAGGAACGAGACGGGCCCCGACGCGCGGCCGCCCGTGGACCGCACGAAGTCGTTCTTTGGGCGGAGGCGTGAGAAGGCGAAGCCAGTGCCGCCGCCCGACTGGTGAATGATGGCCGCGGCCTTGACCGAGTCGAAGATCTCCTCCATGGAGTCGCCCACCGGCAGGACGTAGCAGGCCGAGTACTGCAGCTGGTTGCCCTTGCCCGCGTTCATCAGCGTGGGCGAGTTGGGCAGGAAGTAGCCGTCCACCATCATGTCGTAGAAGGCGGCGGCCACCTCGGCGGCGGCGGCGGGGCTGCGCCCGAAGCGCACCTCGGCCGCCGCGATGGCGCGGGCCACCCGCCAGCACATCTCCTCGGGGGTCTCGGTCACCTCGCCGCCCTCGCGGGAGAGATACCGCTCCCTGAGCACCCGCAGGGCGGGCTCGGACCAGTGGCCGACCCTGGCCGGCCGGGTTTCCGAGATCATTCGCCTCTCCTGGGCACTCGCGCGATCATATTAAGAATGATAACGCCGTTGGGGGCACTTCCTGAATAGATTTCGATAACTTGACTCCTGCCCCCCCATCCATACAATGATGCAGAGTTGACTAATTACCCCGCCCCTATCTATCGTATCGCTGCTGGCGTCGCGCCCGGCCGCCCCCCCGCCGCGGGTGGTGTGTACCCTCCCCGGCCCGGCGCGCCGGGACCACGATGGACCTGTTGAAGCGGTACCGCGTCCGCCTGGTGCTGGTGGCCATGGCCGTCCTCGTGGTCATCCTCGTCGTCTACAAGCTCAAAGACCAGCAGGCCCGCGCGGTAACCCGGGCGCGCCCCGATGTCCTCGTGGGGGTCGTCACCCCCCAGCGGAAGGACCTCGAGATCAAGCTCACGTTCACCGCCGATGTCCTGCCCGCGAAGCAGGCGGCCATCTTTTCCAAGGTGTCGGGCTATATCCGCCGCATCCATGCGGACCGGGGTGACTTCGTCAAGACCGGCCAGCTCCTGGTGGAGATCGACGACCAAGAGCTCCAGGCTTCCCTCGAGCAGGCCCGCGCCACCCTGCTCTCGGGCCGGGCGGGCCTCGAGATGGCCAAGTCCTCCCTGGAGGGCCAGCGCGCGAACCTGGCGAGGGCGCGCGCGGTGGCAGACAACGACGGCCGCCAGGCCGAGCGGATGAAGACCCTCTTCGAGCGCGGCCTGGTTTCGGCCACCGACTGGGAGAACGCGCGGACCAATGCCGACTCCTCCCGGGCCAATGTGCACGCGGCCGAGGCCCAGATCACGACCAGCGAGAGCCAGGTGCGCCTGTCCGATGCCCAGCTCGCGACGTACCGCGCGTCCCTCAACCTCGCCCAGACCAACCTGGCCAATACCCGCCTGCTGGCGCCCTTCGAGGGCTACATCTCCCAGCGCAATCTGGACCAGGGCGCGGCCGTCAACGCGCAGTCGGCGGGCACAAGCACGACCTCGGTCGGGATCCTCACCGTTCAGGACATCGCCACGGTGAAAGTCCAGATCGAAGTGCCGGAGCGCGACATCGCCCGCATCAAGGTGGGCGCTCCGGTGAGCGTCGTCGCCGACCCCTACGCGGGCGAGAGCTTCTCGGGCACGGTGGCGCGAGTGACCCACAGCCTCGACCCCCGCACGCGGACCATGGGCATCGAGGTGGAGATCCCCAACCCCGGGGGCAAGCTCAAGCCGGGCATGTTCGCGCGCGTCGAAGCGCTGGTGGACAAGCGGGCCAACGCGCTCACCATTCCGGTCGAGGCGATCCGGCTGGGCGAGGCCAAGCCCGCCGTCATGGTGGTGCGCAACGGCATTGTCGAGGACGTGCCCGTGGAGCTGGGTGTCAGCGACGCGCGAAGCGTCGAGGTGCTGAACGGAGTCAGCGAAGCGGACCAGGTGATCCTCCAGGGCAAGGACCTCGTCAAGCCCAAGCAAAAGGTCCGGACCACTCCGGCCACCGGCCAGTAGCGTCGTATGTGGCTGACCCTCATCGCGCTCCGGAACGGCATCGCGATCCTCATGGCTTCGCTGGCCATCGTCGTGCTGGGCGCCACCTCGCTGAACCGAATGCCCATCGATCTCTTCCCGAACATCAACTATCCCTCGATCCGGATCGGGACCATCTACAAGGGCGCCAACGTCGGGGACATCGAGCGCACGGTCACGTACCCCATCGAGAAGGCGGTCTCGGCCGTCGCCAACGTGCGGTACGTGGAGTCGCGCTCGCGCCAGGGGATCTCCGTGGTCGAGGTGCAGTTCGCCTGGGGGGCGGACCTGGACGCGGGGCTGACCGATGTCGTCCAGCGGATCCAGGCCATCATGAACACGCTCCCGCCCGGGGTGCAGCAGCCCTTCATCCTCAAGTTCGATCTCTCCAACATCCCGGTCTGCCTGGTCACCTTGTCGGGGGGCGGGCTCGACGAGAAACAACTGTACGACCTCGCCTACAACACCGTGGAGCCCCAGCTCGAGCGGCTCAACGGCGTGGCCTCGGCCAACGTGGACGGCGGCAAGATCCGCCAGATCACGGTCAACCTGAACCGCGACCTGCTCCAGTCCAAGGGGATCTCGGTCACGGAGGTCGCGCGGGCGGTCAACGACTCCAACTTCCTGCTGCCGTCGGGCGACGTCAAGTTCGGCACCATTGACTACAACGTCTTCACCAACAACCAGTTCTCCGTGGTCGAGCCGATGGAGAACATCGTCGTCCGGCGGACCGGCAGCACCCAGATCCGGGTCCGCGACCTCGGGCGCGTGGAAGACTCGTCGGAGACCCAGCAGTCCATCGTCCGGGTCAACGGCGAGCGGGCGGTCTACCTGCGCGTCAACAAGCAGCCCGGCGCCAACACCGTCGAGGTGGTGGACGCGGTCAAACGCACCGTCCCCAACCTCCTTGGCGTGCCGCCCGGGGTGCGGGTCAACGTGACCTTCGATCAGTCTCTCTACATCAAGCAGTCCATCCGCAGCCTCTGGCACGAGGCGACAGTCGGCTCGATCCTCGCGTTCCTGACGATCCTGATCTTCCTGCGGTCGCTGACCTCGACCGTCATCATCTCGATCGCGATCCCGCTGTCGCTGCTGCTCACCTTGGTCGCGATGCACCTGCTGGGCCAGACGCTCAACGTCTTCACGCTGGGCGGGCTGGCGCTGGCCGTGGGCCGCCTGGTAGACGATTCCATCGTCGAGCTGGAGAATATCAACCGCCACCTGAACATGCCGCGCAAACCGCGGCGGCTCGCCGTCCTCGACGCGGCCCGCGAGGTGGCCATGCCGATCTTCGTCTCGACCATCACGACCATCGTGGTGTTCCTGCCCACGATCTTTCTCGAGGGGCAATCGCGGCTGCTGTTCATCCCGCTCACCTTCACGATCTCGTTCTCCCTCTTCGCCTCCTTTCTAATCTCCAGAACCGTCACGCCGCTGCTCTGCCTGCACTGGCTGAAGCCCGAGACCCCACCTGCCCTGGAGGGGGAGCGGCCGTGGTGGGGGCGGATCTCGGACTGGTCCGGGCGAACCCTGGGCCGGCTGGATGGCGTCTACCAGCGGGCGCTCGGTTGGGCGCTCGGCCACCGCAAGCGGCTCGTCGGGGCGATTCTGGTCATGGCGGCCAGCGCCGTGGCTCTGCTGCCATTGATCGGCACCGAATTCTTCCCGGCCTCGGACGAGAGCCAATTCATCATCCGGGTCCGAGCGCCGGTTGGCACCCGCGTGGAGGAGACCGAGCGCACCGTGGCCAAGATGGAAGAAATCGTCCGGGCCACGCTCAAGCCCGGCGAGTTCACCTCGATCGTCTCGACCGTGGGGGTGCCCACGGGGCGGTCGGGGCTCTTCTCCCAGAACACGGGCCCCCATGCGGCCCAGCTCCAGGTGTATCTGACCAATCCAGATGAAAGAAAGCGAAAAGACACGGAAATCGTCGCGGCGATCCGCCCGCGGCTGGGGGGGCAGTTCCCTGGGACGACCTACCAGGTCCAGTTCGGCGGCATCGTCAGCCGGGTCATCAACTTCGGGGCCCAGCAGCCCATCGAGGTGGAGCAGCTCGGCTACGACCTGAAAGACGCCCAGACCGTGGCCCGGGACGTGGCCCGGACCCTCCAGGAGACCCCCGGCGTCGCCGACGTATTCGTCAGCCGGGAGGAGAACTACCCGCAGTTCGACATCGTGGTGGACCGGGAGAAGGCGGCCACGGCCGGGCTCAGCCAGCGGGACATCGCCCAGGCCGCCCTCTTTTCCCTCAACTCCAACGTCAGCGTAAACCCATCTATTTTTACCGATCCGCGGACGGGCAACCAATATAATATGGTCGTACAGTTGGACGAGCCCTTCCGCTCGAGCGCGGAGGATCTGTCCCGCCTCTTCGTAATCGGCGAAGGAGGCCGGCCGATCCTGCTCGGCAACGTCGCCCAAATCAAGCAGAGCACCGGCCCGGTCATGATCGAGCGCAAGTACCAGCAGCGGATCGTCAAGATCGGCGCCAATCCGGCCGGCCGGGACTTGGGGGCCGTGAGCCAGGACCTCGAGGAGCGCCTGCGGGCCTTGCCCCTGCCCCCGGGCTTTTCGCTCCAGTTGGGCGGCCAGACCCAGCAGCAGCGCGAGGCCTTCGGCAGCCTGAAGTTCACCTCGATCCTGGCCTTGATGCTCGTCTACATGGTGATGGCGGCCCAGTTCAAGTCGCTGCTGGACCCCTTCATCATCATGTTCTCGGTGCCGCTGGGCATGATCGGGGTGATCTGGGCGCTGTTCCTGACGAATACCACGCTCAGCGTCACGTCTTTCATGGGCATCATCATGATGGTCGGAATCGTGGTGTCCAACGGCGTGCTGCTCGTGGAGTACACCAACGAGCTGCGTCGGCACGGGCTCGGCCTGCACGAGGCCGTGGTCCAGGCCGGCCGCACCCGCCTGCGCCCCATCCTGATGACCAGCCTCACGACCCTCGTCGGCCTGTTTCCCATGGCGCTGGGCATCGACGTGGGCAGCGAAGCGAACGCCCCGCTGGCGCGCGCCGTGATCGGCGGCCTGGCCGTGTCCACCGTGCTCACCCTGATCCTGATTCCCACGCTCTACGTGATTCTCGAAGAGCGTTTCCCCCGGCGGGTCGCCGCACCCCAGGACGCCGCCGCGCTTCAGGGAGAGACGGCGTGACCGCGCCGAGATCCGCTGCGGCCCTGTCGGCCCTGGTCCTCGCGGCCGCCCTGACGGCCCTGCCCGCCGCGGCCCAGACCCCGAGCGGGACGGAGGCCGCGAAGCCGAAGATCGACATGCTGCCGGTACCGCCGGGCTTCCGCAAGTTCCCGACGCCCGAGCAGACAGTCGGCCGGCTGCTCTCCCTCGAGGAGGCCGTGGCCATCGCGCTCGACAATGCGCCCAAGATCCTGGCCAGCGTCGGCGACTACGTGGCCTCGGTCCAGCGCGCGAACGCGGCGCTGTCCCCCCTCCTGCCCCAGGTCTCCGGCCAGTGGTTCGGCACCGATCAGCAGACGGTGTCCTCGGGGCCCAGCCCCGCCGGGCAGGGGGCGCCGCTGTCGCTCACGCGCAACGTGACGACCACCTCGCGCTCGCTCAGCACCCTGGCCAGCGTCACCGCCTCCCAGCTCCTCTGGGACTTCGGCAAGACCTGGGCGGGCCGGGACGCGGCCAAGGCGGACGCGGAGGGCTTCCGCGCGCAGGTGGAGCTGCAGAAGAACAATATCGCGGAGCTGGTCAAGGAGCAGTATTTCACCCTGCTCCTCGCCAAGCGCCTCGTCACGGTCAACGACGCGGCCCTCGACCGCGCTGACGTCAACCTCAAGAGCGCCAAGGGGTTCTTCGACGTCGGCACCCAGCCCAAGAGCTTCGTGACGCGCGCCGAGGTGGACGTCGCCAATGGCCGGGTCAACGTCATCCGCGCGAACAACGCGGTGAGCCTGGCCCGCGTGGCGCTCAACACCGCCATGGGCATCGCCGTCAGCACGCCCACCGAGGTCAGGGACGTCCTCGCGTACAGGCAGTTCCCCACGGACCGGGAGACGCTGCTCAGCGAGGCCCTCCAGAACCGGCCGGAATACAAGCAGTTCAAGTCCCTGGTGGACAAGAACGAGGCCCTGGTGCGCCAGGCGTTCCGGAACTTCTTCCCCGACATCACGGGCAGCGGCACCTACGGCGCCCAGCGGGCGGATATGAACGAGATCTGGAGCTTCGGGGTGCAGCTCAACTGGACCATCTTCGACGGGGCCGGCCTCATCTTCCAGTACAAACAGGCCCAGGCCATCCTGGACGCTTCCAAGGCCCGGCTCAGCGACACCGAGCTTCTGATCTGGCAGAGCGTCGAGCAGGCCTATCTCCTCCTTGGCGAGGCCGAGGGAGTCATCGGCGCGGCCGGCAAGGCCGTGGAGTCGGCGCAGGAGAACTACCTGCTGGCCCAGGGGCGCTTCGACGCCGGCGTGGCCAATATCATCGAGCTCACCGACGCCCAGCTGAATCTCACCCAGGCGCAGTCCACCGAGGCTCAGGCGCTTGCCGCGTACCACATCGCCATCGCCCGGTTGGAGCAGGCCCTGGGCCGCCGTTAGGAATACCCCCCGAGCCCCCGGCGTCTGACAGTCGTGAAGCGCAGAATCATCTGGCTCGTGCTGATCCTCGCGGCCGCGGGGCTGATCACCGGCGGGTACCTCTACAGCCAGGGGATCGGCAGCCGGCCGCCCTACCGCACGGCCGCCGTGACTCGGGGCCCTCTGACCGCCGCCATCTCGTCGACGGGCACGCTCAACGCGGTCATCACCGTCCAGGTGGGCTCGCAGGTCTCCGGCCAGGTCAAGGAGCTCTACGCCGACTTCAACTCCCAGGTGAAGAAGAACCAGATCATCGCCCGCATCGACCCCGATCCGTTCGAAGCCAAGGTGAGCCAGGCCAAGGCCCAGGTGGACGCCGCGCGGGCCTCGGTGCTGAACCAGCGGGCGGTGGTCGAGAAGACGCGCGCGGATCTCGAGAACGCACGCGCGGGGCAGGCCGTGGCCAAGGCGCAGACCGCCAAGTCCCTGGTCGGCGTGATGGACGGGCGCCGCAACCTCCAGCGCCAGCGCGATCTCCGTCAGCGGAACCTCGTCGCCCAGGCAGACGAGGATGCGGCCCAGGTGGCCCACGACTCGGCCGTCGCGCAGTACGACGCCACCGTGGCGCAGGAGCGGGCCCAGGTGTCCGCCGTCCGCTCGGCCGAGGCCCAGCTCAGGGTGACCCAGGCCATGCTGCAGAACGCGGACGCCCAGGTCGGGCAGTTCGTCGCCGCGCTCCGTCAGGCCCAGCTGGATCTCAACCACTCCATCATCCGGGCCCCGGTGGACGGCGTGGTGGTGTCACGCACCGTGGATGTCGGACAGACGGTGGCTGCCAGCCTCCAGGCGCCGACTCTCTTCACCATCGCCCAGGACCTGACAAAGATGCAGGTGGACACCAATGTGGACGAGGCCGACGTGGGCCGCGTCCAGGTCGGCCAGCGCGCCAGCTTCACCGTGGACTCCTTCCCGGGCCGGACCTTCAGGGGCGAGGTCGTCCAGATCCGCAAGGCGCCTCAGGTCCTCCAGAACGTGGTCACCTACGACGTCGTGGTGTCGGCGCAGAACAACGAGCTCAAGCTGCTCCCCGGCATGACCGCCAACGTGCGCATCGTCACCGACCAGAAGGAAAACGTACTCAAGGCCCCCAACGCGGCGCTGCGCTTCCGGCCCCCCGGGGTCGAGGACCGCCCAGGGCCGCGTCCCGCCGGACCGGGCGCCGGACCGGGCGCTGGAACGGGCGCCGGTCCCGGCGCCGGCACCGCGGGCGGACCGCGCAGCGGCGAGCTCGCGGGCCGCGTCTGGATTCTGGGTCCGGGCGGCAAGCCCCAGCCGGTCCCGGTGCAGACCGGGGTGAGCGACGGCACCTTCACCGAGATCGTCGGCGGCAACCTCAAGGACGGCCAGGACGTGATTGTCGGCCAGAGCGCTCCTGGCGACCGACCGGGCCAACCGGCCCAGCCGAGCCAGCCCGGCGCCGGACCGCGTCTGAGGTTCTGATGGCCCAGGTCCTCATCGACGCCGAAGAACTCCGCAAGGACTATCACCTGGGCACACACCTCGTTCACGCCCTGCGCGGCATCACGGTGACGATCCACGCGGGCGAGTTCGTGGCCGTCATGGGGCCCTCGGGCTCGGGGAAGTCCACCTTCATGAACCTGCTCGGCTGCCTCGACACGCCCACGTCGGGACGCTACCTGCTGGACGGGACCGACGTCTCCGACCTCAGCCCCGACAGGCTGGCGCGCATCCGCAACGAGAAAGTCGGCTTCGTCTTCCAGACCTTCAATCTGCTGCCCCGGACATCGGCGCTGGAGAACGTGGAGCTGCCGCTGCTCTACGGCACGACGCCGCCAAAGGAGCGGCGGCCCAAGGCCCACGCGAAGCTGGCGGCGGTGGGGCTGGCCGACCGCGAGCACCACCACCCCGCCCAGCTCTCCGGGGGCCAGCAGCAGCGCGTCGCCATCGCGCGGGCCCTCATCAATGATCCCGTCCTGATCCTGGCCGACGAACCCACGGGCGCGCTCGACAGCCGCACCAGCGTCGAGATCATGGCGCTCTTCCAGGACCTCAACCGGAGCGGCATCACCGTCGTCGTGGTCACCCATGAGTCGGACATCGCGCGCTACGCCGGGCGCAACATTCACTTCCGCGACGGCCGCGTCCTCAGGGACGAGGCGGTCACGGATCTGCTCGACGCCCAGCGGGTGCTGGCCGCCCTGCCCCGCGACGCCGAGCGCGACGAGGAGGAGGCATGAACCTCTGGGCCAGCGTGCGCATCGCCGTCCGGGCGCTCCGCGTGAACGGGCTGCGCAGCGCCCTGGCGATGCTCGGCATCGTCATCGGCGTGGGCGCCGTCATCGCCATGGTCGCGCTCGGCGCCGGATCCCAGGCGCGCGTCGCCGAGACCATCCAGAGCCTCGGTTCCAACATCATCATCGTCCTCTCGGGCGCGATCACCTCGGGCGGCGTGCGGCTCGGCAGCGGCACCCAGCTCACGATCACCGAGGACGACGCCTGGGCCATTCAGCGCGAGATCCCTCAGGTGGAGGTCGCGGCGCCCTCGATGCGCGGCTCGGGCCAGGTCGTCTACGGCAATCTCAACTGGTCCACGATCGTGATGGGGGCGACGCCCGAGTACTTCCCCGCCCGCGAGTGGGACGTGATGGGCGGCAGGCTCTTCAGCCAGGAGGACGTGGACGGCGCGACCAAGGTCGCGATGGTCGGCCAGACTGTGGCGCTCAACCTGTTCGGCGACTCGGACCCGGTGGGGCAGATCATCAGGATCCGCAAGGTGCCCTTCACCGTCATCGGCGTCATGGATCGCAAGGGGCAGAACAGCTGGGGCCAGGACCAGGACGACATCATCCTGATCCCGCTGTCCACCGCCAAGCGGAAGGTCATGGGCGTGAGCCAGGCCAATGCCCGCTCGGTGAATGCCATCTCGGTCAAGGTCCGCGAAGCCAGGGACATGAAGGATGC
>JBGPZD010000004.1:0-43030 GCA_041493605.1 Methylomirabilia bacterium | reverse complement strand
GCGGAGGATCTCCCGGCACGGCGGGTAATCCTCCTGGATCTTCTTGAGCGTCGCGAAGGGCGAGATCGCGACGGCGCCCAGCAGGTCGGGCCGCTGGGCCGCGGTGACCAGCGCCATGGTCCCGCCGGTGGAGAGGCCCATGGCCCAGACCTTGAGGCCGCGGGCCTGGAGCCAGGTGGCCGCGGCGCCCAGATCGTCGGGCCAGGCCGAGATCTGGGACTTTCCGCTGGAGGCGCCGTAGCCTCGCTGCTCGATGGAGGCCACCGTGAATCCCCAGTCGGCCAGCCGCGCGTGGAGATCATCGAAGACGTGGGCGCCGCCCCAGCCGTGCGAATATGCCACGCCCAGGCCGTTCGGCCGCTTGGGAACGAAGAGCCGGCACGCGAGGAAGACCTTGCCGCTGCGCAGGTGCACGGGCAGCATCATCGGACGAGCCACCAGACGGCCGCGGCCACGAGGGCCAGCGCCACGGCGCCGAGCGTCGGCCAGAAGTCGGTCCGGAAGAACGGGATGGCGAAGAATGGCGAGCGCCGCTGGCGCGGCTTGATGCTGCCGTCGAGGAGACCATTGACGACGCTCATGGCCTCGACCATCAGCACCTCCGTGGTCGCTTTGGCGAAGGCCGCGTCCGCCAGGGCCGGATGTCCCACGTAGCCCCGGCCGCCGTTGCGCAGAGGGTAGTTGGGTATCAACTTGTCCGAGAGCGTGTAGCGCGCGGGGGGCAAGGTGCGGTAACCCTCGTCCACGAGGTGCGGCCGCAGCAGCAGCATGATCGACGTCTCCCACCAGCCGCCGTGCGCGTCCTCGGCGAAGGCCTGCTGCTCGTCGCCGGAGAGGGTTCGGCCGAGTGCCGATTCGATCTTCGGCAGGTAGCGCCCGCGGAGAAACTCCCACGCCAGGTGGCCCGTGAAGGACGCCATGGTCACACCGTACCGGCGCGACACCCTGGCCGCGGCCTCCTCCAGCGCCACCAGGTGGCCGGGGCCGCCGTGGCCGTTGGACACGAGGATGTACCGGAAGCCCGCGCGTGCCAGCGAAGCGCCGTAGTCGGTGACGGCATCCCGCACCACGCGCTGGCGGACATTCACGGTGCCGACGGTGTCGAAGGTGAAGGAGCCCAGGTAGAGCGTGGGCGCGAGCACCACCGACCAGCCTGGGCGGTCAGCCAGCATCCGTTCGGCCATGGACTCCGCGAAGTGGCGCGCCGTGAAGGCGTCCACGCCGAGCGGCAGGTGCGGGCCGTGGGTTTCCAGCGGGCTCACGGTGAGCACGATGACGGTGCGCTCTCGGTCGAGCGCGTCGAGCGCCGGGGTGGACATCTCCTCCAGCCGATGGATGGTCAAAAGCTGCTCCCCTTCGTGGCGGAGAGGAAATCCGTTTTGGCCGCTTCGATCTCGGCGATCAGGGCGCGGCGTTCGGCCAGCAGGCGCGAGGCCGACTGACGGCGCGTCAGCGCGAGCAGGCCGAAGCCGATCTGGTTCCGGAGCCGGCCCACGCCGCCGAGGTACCGGTACGCCACGAGGCCGCTCAGGGGCAGGGAGAGCGCGAATAGCGCGGCCCAGGCCGCAGTGGTCAGCCGCCAGACCAGCCAGACCTCCAGCCCCCAGAACAGCGGGAAGGCGACGATGCTTGCCAGCAGCCGCGTCGTCGCGTAGTCGGTTTCCTTCTGCGCGGTACGGCGCGCCAGCCAGCGGGGCACCAGGTAGGGCAGGGCGTTGACGGCCAGGCCGTAGGCGAAGAACGGCAGGCCGAGCGACGCTTCCCAGGAGCGGAGGATGCGCCGGCGCACCGACAGGTGCTCGAGGCGCGCGCGGACCGCCTGGTCGCGCACCCGGTAGGCGGCCAGCATGGCGCGGTAGTGGGTGATCCGCCCCGCCAGGCGCTCCACCCGCTCAGGCTCGCGCGCCTCGAAGTAGGCAACGGCCTCCGCAATGGCGCGCGACAGCCGGAACGTGTCGATTTGGCTGGACCCGAGCCCCCGCTCTTCCTGGAGCTCGCGGACCAGCTCGCTGCGGAAGAGCTCGTCCAGGGCGCGGATGAGGCCGTCCCGATCGATGCGCTCGACATGGAGGATCTCGGCCTCCATGCCCCACTGGATGGCCGTGGTGAGCGCGTCCACCGCCTTGACCGAGTCCTCGCGGTAGGCGTCGAGATATGGCGTCACCGGCACGGGCTCGCCGAAGGAGACGCGCACGCGGCCGCGGAAGGACTTTCGCGCCTCGAAGGTCAGGCCGACGGGAATCACGGCGACCGGCTCGGACTTCAGATCCGCTCGGCTCGGCGCGCTACGCGCTTTCTCGGATCCGAAGACTCGGCTCGCCTCCGGCTGCGCCTCGCCCTGCCACGGCCGCGGCTCGCCCTGCGAGGGCGACGCGCGGCGGGTTTCGTACTCGAGCGCGATGCGCGAGGCCCCGGTCTTGATGCGCTGGACGCGCGTCTCGGCGTGGGTGGTGCCCTCGGGGTAGATCCCGATGAGCCGCCCCTGGCCGAGGGCGCGGAAGCACGCGGCGAAGGTGTCGGCGTTCTTGTCCATCTTGTCCGGGTCGTCCTGCCGCCGGTAGACGGGGATGGCCCCGCAGGCCGTGAGGAAGCGCGCGACCAGCGGATTGCGGAAGAGCGCCGCCGTCGCCAGGTAGTGGACCTTGCGGGTGAGCACCGCGCCAACCAGCAGCGAATCGATCAGGTTGTTCGGGTGGTTGATGCAAAGGAGGACGGGCCCGCGGCCCGGTACGCGCTCGACGTGGTGCACCTCGACGCTTCTGAAGAAGAACCAGAGCCAGAAGCGGCCGACGAGCCGGACGAGCGCGTAGAAGCGATCGGTGGGATCCGGAGCGGCGAGCGCGGCCATCACGCGGGCTCCGTCACTGGTTGAGGAACCGCTTGAGGGTCGCGGTGAAGGCCACCGGCGTCTCGACTGAGCGGGCGCCCAGGAAATCCACGCGCGTGCCCCGCTCGCGGCCGTGGTCCTTGGGATCGAAGCGAGCGGCGATGAGGGCCGTCTGCTTGGCGGCCCGGACCCGCAGCGTCTCGCCCGCGCTTTCATCGCCGAGCCGCGCGACGATCACGTAGAGCCCGGCGGCGTCGGTCTCGCCCAGGTACGAGAAGCCGGTCTTCTCCCGGACCACCTCGACCTGCACGCCCGGCCGCGGCTTGCCCTTGGCGTCCTTCACGTAGCCGAGCACGGTGTAGCGGTAGTAGACCTCGTGCTCGGCGAGCGCGGTCCCGGCGACGGCGAGCACCAAGAGAAACGCCAGAGTTGCCGCGCACTTGCTTACCACGCGCACAGTGTAGGGAAGCGCGATGCTCCGTGTCAAGGCGCGGAGGCGGCCGACCCGCGCGGCGTCGACCGCGGTGCGCGGAGTGACCGCCAGGGAGACCTCCCATGCTGAACCCCGGGTCGGTCTGTCTCGCAAGCCTCTTCGTCGTGAGCCCCGCCCATTCGCGCACGCCCGAAGTTCACGACGGCTGAGCATCTGGGGTAAGATTGTGGGCGAGGGGTTGATCGGCGGCGATCTTCATCAGGGGGAAACGAGCATGGTCAGTTGGGGACGGGTGGCGATCACCGGGGCACTGCTTATTCTCGCCGGCGCCGGCTCCGGGTGGGCCCAGGACTCCGGCAGCGCGAGCGGGATGGGTCTCCGGGTCAACTGGACCGTGGATCCGCCCCGGAACGGGTACCGGGCCGTCTGCGGTTTCGTCTACAACGACCAGTACTCGCAGGTCCGCAACGTGCGCCTGAACATCGACGGCCATGACTCAACCGGACGAGTCGTGAGCTCGCGCACGGGCCAGGTGATGGGCGACGTGGCGCCGTCGGGCCGAAACCCCTTCTGTCTGATGGCGGCGGAAGGCGCGGTCAAGTACTCGGTCCGCGTGCTCGGCGTCGAGCCGGGCTTCGGCGGCGGTCAGTAGCGCGCCAGCTTCTCTCGCTCACGACCTCCCGGCCAGCTTCGCGGCGAGCAGGCTGCGGTGGCAGCGGGCCGCGTCCTCGCAGGAGCAGAGCAGGGTCACCGTCCGCCGCCGCGCCAGCGCCCGCAGCCGCTCGAGCGCGCCGGCCGCCGGCTCGCGCATGAGCCCCGCCAGGTAGCGCCGCCGCATCTCGGGCCAGGCGAGCCGGCCCGCCTTCCACGCGCGGAGGTTCGCCACCTCGGCGCCCAGGTCTTTGAGCCACAGATCCACGGCGCTCTTGCGAATCCCCCGCGGCCAGAGCCGCATCACGAGCACGCGCAGGCCGTCGCCCCCCGCCGGGGCGTCGTAGACGCGCTTCGTCCGGACGGCCACGCGTCTACCGCGACTGGAGCTCGATGACGACGGCGGTGCCGTAGGCCAGCACCTCGGTCACGCCCTGGGCGACGTCGTTGGCGTCGTAACGCATATTGATCACCGCGTTGGCGCCCATGGCGGCGGCGTGCTGGAGCATGAGGTCGAAGGCCTCCTGGCGCGCCCGTTCGCAGAGTTCGGTGTACAGCGTGATGTTTCCGCCGAAGAGCGTCTGAATGGAGGCACCGAAATTGGCGATGACGTTCCGCGAGCGGACGGTGATGCCGCGGACGACGCCGCGGTACTGGGTGATGCGGTGACCGTCGAAGCCCGGCGCCGTCGTGACCCATTGTGGCTGAACAGGCATGGCGCTCCTTTCGCGAGGCGGGATGGCGGCCGCCGCCCTCAATCGATGATGGCGACGCCCTCGATCTCGATGACGCAGCCCTGATCCTCGTCGTAGAGGCCCTTGACCTCTACCAGGGTCATGGCCGGGTAGTGCTTGGCGAAGTACTCGCGGTACACGGCGCCGATCTCCTTGACCTTGGCCTTGTACGCGGCCTTGGACAGGACGTAGATGGTCAGCTTGACGATGTCGTTCAGCGTGCCGCCGCGCGAGACCACCACGGCCTTGAGGTTCTCGCAGACCTGGCGGAACTGGGCGACGACCTCGCCCGGGCCCACGACGTTCCCCGCCTTGTCAAAGGCGACCTGGCCGGCGATGTAGACCGTCTTGCCGCCCTGGACCTCCCACGCATGGGAGTAACCGACGGGCTTGGAGAGCGTCGGGGGATTGATGGGCTGCATGAGTTTGGGCATGGGCGGTCTCCTCTGGGCGTGGTTAGCCGAACGGATCCCACGTGGTCACGCGCGCCGGCGCGATCTTGTAGATGCGCCGCACTTCACCGGGGAAGCGATAGCTGTCGGGGTATTTGTCGCGGCCGAGGTAGCGCCGCGCCAGGCGGTCCAGGTGCTCGTCGGCGCCCTCCTCGGTGATCTCCACCACGGCGCCCCGGACGGCGACGTAGCGGTTGGGATTGTCCGGGTCGGGGATCTCGATGGCGACGTGCCGCCGTTTCTCCATGTTGAGGTCCTTCTGGCGGCCGGCCGCCGAGTTGATGAGGATGTGGCGGCCGTCGTAGTCCACCCAGACCGGCGTCACTTGCGGCGTGCCGTCCGGCATCAGGGTGGCCAAATGGGCGAAGGTCGCCTTCTCGAAGAGGTCGAGAAACTCGGCCGGGATGGGGCCCGCTGGCGGCTGCTGGGCCCGCCAGGCGTCGTACCGCGCGATGAAGTCGGGCGCGCGCAGCTTGAGCGCCGCGTAGCCGACGCGCTTGCTGCGCATCATGTGCCGATAGGCGAAGGGGACGGGATCGAGACCCAGGTGGGCTTCGACGTTCTCGAGCCAGGTCAGGCTCCGGTAGGCGGCCTCCTGGAAGCGGTCGACCACGGGCTTGCGCTGCCGCTCGTAGTGCTCGAGCGCGGCGTCGACGGATTGCTGCTCGCCCACCGCCCGCGCCAGGGCGATGGCGTCTTCGAGAGCCAGCTTGGTGCCCGAGCCGATCGAGAAGTGCGCGGTGTGGGCGGCGTCGCCGGCCAGCGCGACGTGCGCGTGGCGCCAGCGCTTGTTCTTGATGAGCGGGAAGTTGAGCCACCGGACGAAGTTGTTCGACAGGAGCGGTCGGCCCTCGAGATCGGGCTCGAAGACGCGCGCCAGGTAGGCGCAGGTCTCCTCGGGGCCCAGGCGGTCGAGCCCTGCCCGCCGCCACGCCTCCGGGCCGCACTCGACGATGAAGGTGCTCCGGTCCGGGCTGAACTTGTAGGCGTGGGCGATGAAGAGGCCGGCTGCGCTCGAACGGAAGATCATGACCAGCCCGTGGAAGAGTTGCGGTGTGCCGAGCCAGATGTAGCGGTTCTGGCGGATGTCCACCGTCGGTTGAAAGAAGTCGGTGTAGGTGCGCCGCACGAGGCTGTTGGCGCCGTCGGCCCCCAGCAGCAGGTCGCACTCGCCGAGCTCGGCGACCTCGTTGACCGCGGTGTTGAAGCGGATGTCCACGCCGAGGTCCAGCGCGCGACGGTGGAGCAGGTTGAGGAAGGCCAGCCGCCCGATGCCCGAGAAGCCGTTGCCGTACACGGAGATCTTCTCGCCCTTGTGGACCACGTCCACGTTGTCCCACGTCTGCGAGGCGGCGGTGATGGCGGTGTAGGTCTCCTCGTCGTGCTCCTTGAGGAAGTTGAGCGTCCGCTCGGAAAAGACGATGCCCCAGCCGAAGGTGTCGTTGGGGCCGTCCCGCTCGACGATCGTGATGCGGTGGGCGGGGTCGCGCTTCTTGAGCAGGATGGAGAAGTAGAGCCCCGCCGGCCCGCCGCCGAGGATCTTGATTCGCATCAGCCGATCACCATCGTCTCGCCGGTTCGATCGGCCGCTTCCTCAGCGGCCAGCTCGAGGACGGCCGCCGCGACCTGTTCCGGCTCGATGAGCTTGCCCGAGGCGTTGAAGTCCGCCATGGCCTGGACGGCCGCCTCGAAGGGCTTCCCGGTCTTCTCCGAGATCCGCCGCGCCCCGTTCCAGACCATGTCGGTGGCCACGTAGCCGGGGCACACCGCGTTGACCGTGACCCCCGTGCCCGCGGTCTCGGCGGCCAGCGCCCGGGTGAGCCCGACCAGGGCGTGCTTGGAAGCCGCGTAGGCGGTGATGTAGGCCGCCCCCCCGAGCCCCGCCAGCGAGGCCATATTGATGATGCGGCCCCAGCGGCGCCCGAGCATCCCGGGCAGCAGCGCGCGGCTCAGCAGGAAGGGCGCGGTGACGTTGATGGCCAGGTGGCGCTCCCAGACGGCGGGGTCCGTGCGGGCGAGCGGGGCCGACTCGGCGATGCCCGCGTTATTGACCAGGATGTCGATGGGGGGAAGCGCCCCCTGGATGCCCTCGAGTCCGGCGGTGATGGAGCGCGGGTCGGCCACGTCCATCTCCTGGATCACGACCGTCGCGGCGCCGGCCTCCTTGAGCTCGCCCGCGACGGCGTCGAGCTGGGAGCGGGTCCGCGCGGTGATGGCCACGGCGGCGCCGGCCCGCGCGAGCGCCAGCGCCACGGCCCGGCCGATGCCGCGGCCGCCGCCGGTGACGAGCGCGGCCCTGCCCGAGAGCGTTGTCTGGGCCATTCGCGCGCGATTATACTACCCGGGCTTTATGGCGCGCCTGTTCGTGAAGGCCTCACCCGCCGACGCCGTCGGCCGCCTCCACCCCGGCATGAGAGTGCTCGTGCCGCCGGGCTGCGGCGATGCCACCGCGCTGCTCAGGGAGATCATGCGCCAGGCCGACCGCCTGGCGCCGCTGACCCTCATGGGCGGCCTCCGCCTGGACGACTATCCCTTCGGCGCGGCCGCCTACGCGGGCAAGCTCCGCTTCGCGACCTGGCACATGTCCCCGCGCCTCCGCGACGCCGAGGCGCGGGGCGACGTCGAGTTCGTCCCGGCCCGCTACTTCGACACGGTGAGCCTCTTCGCGGCGGGCGGGCCCTGGGCCCCCGACGCGGTGATCGTGCACGCGGCGCCTCCGGATCGCGCGGGGTATCTCTCCCTCGGCGTGTCGGTGAGCTACCCGTTGCCGGCCGCGCGGCGGGCGCCACTGGTCATCGCCCAGGTCAACCCGCGCATGCCACGCACGCTCGGCAACGCCTTTCTCCACCGCTCCCAGATCGACGCCTGGGCCGAGGTGGACGAGCCCCTGCTCGAGTACCCGCCGACCGCGGTGGGCGAGGTCGAGCGGAAGATCGCGGCCCATGTGGCCGACTTGATCCCGGACGGCGCGACGGTGCAGGTGGGCATCGGCGCCATCCCCCAGGCGGTGATGGACGCGCTCCGGGGCAAGAAGGACCTGGGCGTGCACTCGCTGTTGGTGGACCACATCCTGCCGCTGGTCGAGGCGGGGGTCATCACCAACGCGCGCAAGCGGCTGCGCCGCGGTCGCATGGACATCGCCGAGATCATGGGTACGGCGCGCCTCTTCGCCTGGAGCCACGAGAACCCCATGATTAACATGGAGCCCTCGGACATCGTCCACGACCCGCAGGTCGTGGGCGCGCTCGGCGACTTCGTCGCGGTCAACTCGGCCCTGGAGGTGGACCTGTTGGGGCAGGTGAACGCCGAGAGCGTGGACGGTCGGCAGGTGGCCGGGATCGGGGGGCAGTTCGACTATGTGCTGGGCGCCTCCCGGGCGGCCGGCGGGCGGTCGGTCATCGCTCTGCCGTCGACGGTCAAGGGGGGCGCCGTCTCGCGCATCACGCCGCAGCTCCCGGCGGGGGCGCGGGTGACCACGCCGCGGTTCCTCGCTGACTACGTGGTGACGGAGTACGGAGTGGCGGCGCTGAGAGGGAAGAGCGACGCCGGGCGGCGGCGGGAGCTGACCCGCGTCGCCCACCCGGCGTTCAGGGAGTTGCTGGAGCGGGCCGGCGCTACGTCTTGAGCTTGTCGATCTCGGCGAAGATCTCCGCGTCCTCGGGGAAGCGGTAGGTGACCTGGTTATCGTAGACCTTCTTGCCGTCGATCTCGACGGTGAAGATCCCGCCCGCGCCTTCCTTCAGCTCGGCGGTGATGCCGTACTTGCTCTTGATGGCGGCCTGCAAACTGGAGGCCTGGGGGAGGTAGTTTCACTCCCCGCAGTACGTGATCCGGATGTTCATCCGATCCTCCTTTGTTTTTCGTTCCCGCGTATGATACGGAGGGCCTGAGGCCCTGTCAAACACCCATGAGGCGTCCGCTCCTGATCGACACCGACCCCGGCATCGACGACGCGCTGGCCATCCTGCTGGCGCTCGGCTCGCCCGGGGTCTCGGTCGAGGCCATCACGACGGTGGCCGGCAACGTCTCGGTGGACCGCGCCACGGCCAACCTCGCCGTCGTTCTGAACGCCGTGAGGCCCGAGCCGATGCCCCGGGTGGCGCGGGGAGCCGACGCCCCGCTCAAGCGGGCCCTCATCACCGCCGGTCACGTCCACGGCCAGGACGGGCTGGGCGATCTCGACCGGTTGATCGAGCCCGACGGCCGGCCGCGCTACCCGGCCGCGCCCCTGTCCCTTGAGACGCGGGACGGGGCCGGTTTGATTCTGGAAATGACGGATCGGTTCGGGTCCGAGCTGGCCGTGGTGGCCCTGGGGCCGCTCACCAACCTGGCCCTCGCGGTCCAGCGGGACGCCCGCCGGCTCGGGCGGGTGGGCCGCATCGTGGTCATGGGCGGCGCCGTCGGCGCGCCCGGCAACGTGACGCCCGCCGCCGAGTTCAACTTTTACGTGGACCCCGAGGCCGCGGCGGTGGTGTTCGAGGCCGGGCTGCCCATCGAGCTGGTTCCGCTCGACGTCACCCGCCAGGTGGTCCTCGGCGAGGCCGAGCTGACCGCGCGGCTCGCCCGGTGCCGGACGGCCGCGGCCCGCTTCGTGGCGGACTTCACCCGGCACGGCTTCGCCTTCGGGGCCGAGCGCGGGGACGGCGGCATCGTGATGCACGATCCGCTGGCCATGGGAGTTGCCCTCGATCCATCCCTGGTCGGCTTCGAGCCGCTTCACGTTGAGATCGAGGCCGAGGGCCAGCTCACGCGGGGGCTCTCCCTGGCCGACCGCCGCCCGATCCCGTCCCACCGCAAGCGGCGGCCCAACTGCCGCGTGGCCCTCACCGTTGAGGCGCGGCGGTTCCTCGATCTGTTCCTGGAGAGACTGTGCCCCGCGTCTGCGTGATCGGCTCGGCCAACGTGGACTACGCCGCGGCCCTGCCGCGGCTGCCGCGCGTCGGGGAGACCGTCTCGGGCGGGATTCTATTGATCAACCACGGGGGCAAGGGCGCCAACCAGGCCGTGGCCGCGCAGCGCCTCGGCGCCGAGGTGCGCATGATCGGCTGCGTGGGCGAGGACCGGCCGGGCACCCAGATCCACGAAGCCCTCTTCAGCCAGGGGATCAATGTCGACGGGCTGATGAGAACCGGCGCCGCACCGACGGGGACCGCCCTGATCCTGGTGGACCCCGAAGGCCGCAACCAGATCGGTGTCGCCCCCGGCGCCAACCACAAGCTCACCGTGGAGATGGCCAAGCGGCACGAGGCGGCCATCCAATGGGCGGAGCTGGTGCTCTGCCAGCTGGAGGTGCCGTTGGCCGTGGTGCTCTGGGCGCTGGTCGCGGCGCGGAGGCACGGGGTGCCGACCATCCTGAACCCCGCGCCCTTTCGCCCCATGCCGGAGGACGTGTGGCGCTACATCACCTACCTCACGCCCAATGAGACCGAGCTCGGCGCGCTGACGGGGATCGAGGTGCGCGATGTGGATTCCGCGCGTGAGGCGGCCGCACAGATGCTGGGGCGCGGCTCGAGCACCGTCATCGTCACCCTGGGCGCGCAGGGGGCCGTGGTCTGCGACGGCAAGAGCGCGACGCACTACCCCGCCTTTCCAGTGACGGCGGTGGACACGACGGGCGCCGGGGATGCGTTCAACGGCGCGCTCGCGGTGGGGCTGGCCGCGGGCGGCAACCTCGAGCAGGCGATCCCGCTGGCCAGCGCGGCCGCCGCGCTGACCTGCACCAAGCGCGGCGCCCAGGACTCGCTACCCGCCCGCGCCGACGTCGAGCGCTTCCTTCAATCGCTCCGCAGCGCCTAACGGGGGTCAGGTCTTGAAATCCAGCATGGTCGAGCCATATTGCCGTAATTCAAGACCTGACCCCTACTTGAGGCGGGCGCGGAGGGCCTCGACGTGGTCGAGCGCCTCGGCCACCCGGGCGCGTGAGAGCCGGCCTTCGTTGAGCGCGCGCCCGATCGCAATTGCCACGCGCTGGGCGGCGCCGGGCTCCGCGCGGCCGGTATTGTGGGAGATCAACAGCACGTCCACGCCGGCGCCGAGCGCCATGACCGCCGCCTCCTCGAGCCCGTAGTGCTGGATGATGGCGCCCATCAGCAGGTCATCCGAGACGACCACGCCCCGGTAGCCGAGCCAGCCGCGCAGGATCCGGCTCACCGTGAAGCGCGAGAGCGTGGCGGGGTCCCAGGGGTCCAGCCGGCGGTTGAAGACGTGGGCGGTCATCACGCTGTCGGCCAGCCCCTCGGCGATGAGCGCGCGATAGGGCGCCAGCTCCACCCGGAGATCGGCGGTGTCGGTGACGTCGGTGAAGCCCGCGTGGGAATCGTGGCGGCTCGAGCCGTGCCCCGGAAAGTGCTTGAGCGTGGTCAGGAGACCGGTCTCGTGCATGCCGGTGATGAAGGCGCGCGCCTGGGCGGTGACCCGGTCCGGGTCGGCCGAGAAGGTGCGGCCCGGCTCGACTACGGCGGGGTTGGCGGCGTTGAGCGCCACGTCCACCACGGGCGCCAGGTTCCAGTTGATGCCGGCCTCGCGGAGCGTCGCCCCCATCCGTCGGGCTTCCAGCTCAGTCAGGACGACGTCGCCCTGGGCGCCCAGCTCGCTCGCCGAGGGGGAGGGGAGGTAGCCGACCCGCGGGGAGAGCCGCATCACCGCGCCGCCTTCGGCGTCGGTGGCGATGAAGAGCGGCCGGCCCGCGCAGTCACGCGCGAGAGCCTGCAGATCGCGCGTCAACTGACGCAGCTGCTCGGGGCTCACGATGTTCCGCGGTACGCCGGTCGGGGCCTCGCGCTCGAACAGGATCACCCCGCCCACCTTCACGTCGCACACGAGCGCGCGCAGCTCGGCATTGCCCTCGACCTGGGTCCCGCGAAAGCCCACGAGCAGCAGATCGGCGACGGGCAGGGACGGGACGGGACGCTCGGGGACCGAGGCGCAGCCGGCCAAGAAGGCAAAAAGGCAGGCGGCGAGGAGGCGGCGCATCAGGGCGCCTTCGAGACTCATGTGGCGGAATGATAACACGCTGGACTATACTGGCTCGGTCATGGGCTCACGCTTCCAAACCGCACCGCCGCGGATCTTTTACGGCTGGTGGGTGGCGCTGGCGTTCTCCCTCATCGTCTTCCTCTCGACGGGGATCCGGTTCAGCGTCGGCCCCTTCCTCAAGCCCGTCGTCGCCGACCTCGGCCTCGACCGCGGCAGCTTCTCGCTGGTGATCTCACTCTCGCTCTTCCTCTACGGCGCCTTCATGCCGATGGTGGGACGCCTGGTCGACCGCATGGGCCCGCGGCTGGTCTGCTCGGCCGGTGCAATCTTGTTGTCCGGGGCCATGGCACTCACCGGGACCGTGCACTCGCTCTGGGAGTTCTACCTCTATTACGGCGTGCTCGTGGCGCTGGGGCTGGCGGCGACGGGACACGTGGTGGCCGCCGCGACCCTGACCCGCTGGTTCGTCAAGCGGCGCGGCACCGCGATTAGCTTTCTCTCGGCCGCCTCCATGGCGGGGATGGCGGTCCTGGTCCCCGCGTCCATGTGGCTGATCCTGACCTTCGGCTGGCGCGCGAGCTACATGATCCTGGGCGCGGCCTCGCTGGCGGTCACGCTGCCGCTGACGTTCTGGGTGCTCAAGCCCGGGCCCGAGAGCCTCGGGCTCGAGCCCGACGGCGCCCGGCGCTCTCCCACCGCCAGCATGTCGCCGTCGTTCGAGCGCACGGCGGTGAGCGACGCGCTGCGCGTGCCGTCGTTCTGGCTGCTGGCCGGCGGGCTCTTCAACTGCGGCTTTTCCATGAGCCTCTTGTCGGCCCATGGCGTCCCCATGCTCACCGATCACGGCTTCCATGACCTGACCGCGTCCTGGGCCATCGGCTTCCTCGGCATGACGAGCATCGCTGGGGGCATGGCCCTCGGCGTGATCTCCGACCGCTGGGGGCGCAAGCCCGTGCTGGCCTCAGTCTACATCCTGCGCGCCTGCGCCTTCGCCGCGCTCTTCGTGGTGCGCGAGCCGATGGCGCTGCTGATCATCGCGGCCATCGGCGGGCTCGGGATGTCGGGCAGCCTGGCGATGACCTCGGCGCTGACCGGGGACATCTTCGGCCGCTTCTCGGTGGGCTCGATCTTCGGCCTCATCTTTCTCTCGCACCAGTCCGGCGCCGCGCTCGGCTCCTGGCTGGCGGGCGCGCTCTTCGACCTCACGGGCGGCTACGGCGCGGCCTTCGCCGGCGCCTGCGCGCTCCTGCTCGTCGCCGCGGGGCTGAGCCTGACGATCGATGCCGCGGGGCGCCCGGTCCGCCGGGCCGGGCTCGAGCCCGTCACGCCGCAGGCGGTCGGGGTCTAGATGGGCTACGAGACCGTCCTCGTGGACCGGGCCGACGGCGTCGCCACGGTGACCCTGAACCGCCCCGAGGCGCGCAACGCCCTCGACATCAGGATGCGCGAGGAGCTGCTCGGGGCCTTTGACGAGATCGAGGCCGACGAGAGCGTCCGCGTCCTCATCCTCACCGGCGCCGGCGGGCATTTCTGCGCCGGCGGCGATGTCAAGACGATGGCCAGACGACACACCGCCGCCGAAGGGCGGGCCCGCGTGGAGATGCTCAACCGGTTCGTGATGCGGCTCTTCCACTTCCCGAAGCCGACCGTGGCCATGGTGGATGGCTTCGCCGTGGGCGCCGGCTGCAATATCGCGCTGGGCTGTGACCTCGTCATCGCGTCCGACCGCGCCCGCTTTGGCGAGGTCTTCGCCAAGATCGGGCTGGTGCCCGACGGCGGCGGCACCTGGCTGCTTCCGCGGCTCGTGGGGCTCGCCAAAGCCAAGGAGCTGGTTTTCTCCGCCGACATCATCGAGGCGGCCGAGGCGCTTCGGATCGGGCTCATCAACCGGGTCGTGCCCGCCGCCGAGCTGGAGGCGACCACGCGGGCGCTCGCTGCGCGGATCGCGGCGGGCCCGCCGGGGACTCTCGCCCTGGCCAAGTCGCTGCTCAACCGCGCGGTGACGGCCGAGCTGCCGGCCGCGCTCGACTCCGAGGCCTTCGCCCAGGGCCAGGCCATCGCCTCCGAGGACCACGCCGAGGGGGTTCGCGCGTTCCTTGAGAAGCGCGCCCCTAAGTTCAAGGGAACATAGGTGAATATCTCGAGGATCATCGGGACGGGGATGGCGGTGCCGGAGTGCGTGGTGGACAACCACCTGCTCTCGCGCTGCATGAACACCAGCGACGAGTGGATCGTCCAGCGCACCGGCATCCGCGAGCGCCGGGTCTCCCCCGACACCTACCGCATGCTGCTGAGGCTGGCCGAGGCTCCGGACAAGGCGGCCTACATGCGCGAGGTGTGGGAGCGCGGGCTCGACGGCAACATCGACTCGAGCCTCATGTGCGCCGACCTGGCGCTCGAGGCCTCGCGCATGGCGCTCAAGAACGCGGGGCTCGAGGCCGAGCAGATGGACTGCATCATCAACTCCTCGACCTTGCCCGACTTCGCCTACCCGGCCACGGGCTGCGTGCTGCAGGGCAAGCTCGGGCTCACCTCGACGCCGGTCTTCAACCTCCAGCAGGGATGCGCCGGCTTCGTCTACGGCCTGGCCCTGGCGGATCAGTTCATCCGCGGCGGCATGTACCGGCGCATCCTCGTGGCCGGCTCCGAGCTCTTGTCATCGGCCTTCGACTACACCGACGCGGGCCGCGACATGGCCGTGCTCTTCGCCGACGGCGCCGGGGCCGCCGTGCTCCAGGCCGAGGCGGCCGACCCGGCGCGGCCGCGCGGGCTGATCTCCCATCACCTGCACTCCGACGGCACCGTGCTCGACGGCCTCTCGGGGGAGATGTGGGGGTCGTCCACGTTCCCGCCGGTCTCGAAGAAGAAGATCGACGACGGCCGCACGCGCCCGCGCATGAACGGCCGGTCGGTCTTCGTGCAGGCCGTGCGCCGGGTGCGCGAGGTCATCCACGAGTGTCTGGACGCCAACCGGCTCCAGCCTCTCGACGTGGACCTCTACCTCATCCACCAGGCCAACCTCAGGATCATCGAGGCCGTCACCGAGCACTTCAAGATCCCCGCCGCCCGCACCTACAACAACATCGAGCGCTACGGCAATACGGCGGCAGCCTCGGTGCCCATGTGCCTGCACGAGGCGCTCATGGACGGGCGCATCAAGGACGGCGACCTGCTCATGCTGGTGGCCTTCGGGACCGGCTTCTCCTGGGCGGCGACCCTTCTCCGCTGGTGACGCCGGGCGCCTCGTGAGCGACTGGCTCCGCCGGCTCGGCTGGCGGCGGCCGCCGGGGAAGCGGGCCCTCGTGCTGGCGGGCGGGGGCGTCATCGGCGGCATGTATGAAGTCGGCGTGCTCGCCGCCCTCGACGAGCGCCTGCCGGGCTTCCGCGCCAACGACTTCGACCTCTACATAGGCTCGAGCGCCGGGGCCGTCGTCGCCTCGCTCATGGCCCAGGGTGTCCGGCCGCTGGAGCTCTACGCCATCCTCGACGAGGAGCGCGACGACCCGCTGAACTTCCACCGCGGCTCGGTCTACCACAAGGGGTCCTTCTCGAACGCCGCGCGCAACCTGGCCCAGTTTCTCTGGGCCATCGGCAAGCGGGCGGTGGGCGGCTTCAGGCTCGAGTGGCCCGATCTCCTGGCGCGCAGCGGCGGCGACATGCCGCCGGGCTTCTTCTCCGTGGCGACGCTCGAGGCCTACATGCGCCAGGCCTTCGCGGCCAAGGGCTTTCCCAATCGCTTTCGCGACTGCCCCCGGCGGCTGCTGATCCCCGCCATCGATCTTGACCTCGCCCAGCGGGTGGTCTTCGGGCTCGAACCCCATGCCGATGTCCCGATCTCGGAAGCGATCGCCGCTTCCTCGGCCATCCCGGGCTTCTTCGAGCCGTACCGCATCGGGGAGCGGGACTACGTGGACGGCGACGTGGGCTACACGGGCCACGCGGACCTGGCGGTGGAGGCCGGCGCCCAGGTGGTGGTCGTGATCAACCCGGCGGTGCCCCAGCGGATCGAAGAGGCCGACACGCCGGAGGTCCGCCGCGGCGGGCTCTACGCCATCATGGAGCAGGCCGGCCACATCACCAGTCTCAATCTGCTCGACGCGATGCTGCGGGAGCTCAAGCTGCGCCGACCGGACGTCGAGTTTTTCGTGATCCAGCCCGAGCCCCGGCCCTCGCCCATGGTCGGGCCGTCCATGGGCTTCGAGGCGAGCCGGGCCGCGCTCCGCTTCGGCTACTCGACGGTCGGCGAATGGCTCGAGGGCGAGGGCGCGGCCTTCGCCCGGCGGTTCGCGAGGCCACGATCCTGAAGATAGTGCGCCCTAGCGTCGCCGCCTGAAGGGACGAGCATGGGACCGTCTCGCCACTCTGGCCCAGTTCCTGACGCGTGGAAAGCGGCTCGTCACCTGACCCGACGCCTACGAAGACTTTGGCCCCTCGTGCGCTTTCTTACGGGCTCAAAAAGGCTTGAAAGAGAGAGAGTGGACATTTGGTACTCGCCATCCATTCCCGAGCCTTTCGATGTTGATCAGCTTTGCGGTTTGTGAGAAACCGCTGAGGACGAACTGGCTGCGTGGTTCGGGTTCGCTATGGTCAAGCCGGTCACACTTCTGGTCCTCGCCACAGACGCGGAGTTACGCCGTGTGTTCGGTGATGATAGTCGCGGAGGGGTATTCCTCTGGCCGAACGCCGTGGCCCTCTCGGTGGGTGCGCCGCAAATGGCGCGAGCGACCCTGAGACCATTCGGCACGAACTTGTGCACCTGTTCTCAGCAAAATGGGGCCCAATGACGCCGTTCTTCAAAGTTGAGGGGCTGGCAGTTTGGCTTCAGGGGACTTACAGGGGGAAGTCCATCGACTTTGAGGCGCTGGTTTGCATTTTTGGCGAGCGTTGCACGCCCCTCTCGAGACTGCTAGACCGGGAGGCGTGGAAGTCGCACGAAGGATACGCTTACCCGCTGGCGGGGAGCTTTACCGGTTTTCTTATCTCGCGTTACGGGCGCGAGCAGTACAGAGAGTTCTTTGCGAAGACGAGTGAGCGGGACTTTGAGCAAGAATTGGAGAAGGTATTCGGCCAGGACCTTCTCAGGCTTGAGCGCCAGTGGCTCGGGCAACTCCTAGGCCGGCGATCCGAGTTCGAGCCTGGGGTTTGCGCGGCCATTGCGGAGCGTCGGGCGGAGGGGGCCTACAGCCGTTGGGAACTGCACCGATGTATCGACGAAGTCGAGACATCAGTGCGGGGCGGCTTTGTCTCCGCGCGCGGCCTACGACTCGCAGGCCGGGCATGTCAGATCATAGGCGAGTACGCCAAGGCCGGGGAGTTCTTTCGGCAGGCTCTCTTGACTTGGACCGAAGACTCACGGATTGCCCGTGCTGAGTTGTGGTTTGAATTGAGGAAGTGTTGCGACCTAGAAGGGCACCGAGATGATGCGAAACATGCGTATCGCCAGGCCCTCGGTGAAGCGGCGGTCGCCGGAGCGGACGATGCTTCGGCCCGTAGGTCCGCTGAAAAACAGCTGCAGCGGCCCTATTCGGAGTCTGAGTGGTTCGAGGAGCTCCGCAGCTGGGAACGCGATTGAGAGGAGTCTGATTCTGACCGCCGGAGTAACGCGGGAAGTGGGAGCGCGCCGCGCACTGCCCTAGCCTTGGGTGACTTCCTCCACCGCGTAGCCGGCCTCGACCAGGTGACGCTTGATGGCGTCGATCTGCTCGCGGCCGGAGGTCTCGAGCGTCAGCTCCACCTCGGTCTCGCCGACGGGGGCGCGCGAGAAGGCGCGGTCGTGCTCGATGTGCAGCACGTTGGCGCGGGCCTCCGCCACGAGCGCGGTGAGGCGGGCCAGGGTGCCGGGGCGGTCGCGCAGGAGCACGCGCAGCCGCACCAGCCGGCCGTCCTTGACCAGGCCCCGCTCGATCACCCGCGAGATGACGTTCACGTCGATATTGCCTCCGGAGACGACCAGCGCCACGGTCTTGCCGGCCAGCGCCACGCGCTTGTTGGCCAGCGCGGCCAGCGGCACGGCGCCCGCGCCCTCGACCACGGTCTTCTCGATCTCGAGCAGGAGCAGGATGGCGTTGGCGATCTCCTCCTCGCTCACGCTCACCACCTCGTCGACGTAGCGGCGGGCCAGGTCGAAGGTATGCTCGCCGACCCGCCGCACCGCGATGCCGTCGGCGATGGTGGTGGCGGCCGGCAGCGTCACCCGGTGGCCCTCGGCCAGCGCCTGCTTCATGGCGGCCAGCGCGTCGGCCTGAACGCCGACAACCCGGATTCCGGGCCGCTTGGCCTTGACGGCCAGCCCGACGCCGCCGATGAGGCCGCCGCCGCCCACGGGCACCAGCACCGCGTCGAGGTCGGGCACCTGCTCGAGCAGCTCGAGGCCGATGGTGCCCTGGCCGGCGATGACGCGCGGGTCGTCGAAGGGGTGGACGAAGACCAGGTTGCGCTCGGCCTCGATCTCCTTGGCGCGCGCATAGGCCTCGTCGTAGTTCTCCCCGTGGAGGATGACCTCGGCGCCGTGACGCCGCGCGGAGGTCACCTTGGCCAGCGGCGCCCACTCGGGCATGACGATGACGGCCGCCGTGCCCAGACGCGCGGCATGGAAGGACACGGCCAGGCCGTGATTGCCGGCGCTGGCGGCCACCACGCCGCGCCGGCGCTCGTCCTTGGAGAGCTGCAGGAGCAGGTTGGCGGCGCCGCGCTCCTTGAAGGAGCCGGTCATCTGGAGGTTCTCGAGCTTGACGAAAACGCGCGAGCCCGTGATGGCCGAGAGCGTCTCCGAGTACGGGCAGGGCGTCGCTGAGATCGTGCCGTGGAGCCGGTCTTGCGCCGCCTGGACGTCTTCCGGCGTCATGGTCGCTCGTCGCCTCAGAACGGAATCTCGGGCGCCGGGCGCTCCGGCGACATCAGGCCCACGGGCATGAGCGGGGTCGAGTGAGCCCAGGCCATGCGCCCCTTCCAATCCACCAGGATGAGGCCGCCCTGGCCGTGCCCCTCCTCGACGAGCACGCTCAGGGCCACCTCGCAGGCGTGCGCCGGGTCGTTGACGGCCTTGAGGATCTCGAGCGCGCGCCGGGCCAGGGTGACGCGGATGATCGCTTCGCCGTCGCCGGTGCAGGAGACGCCGCCCAGCGCGCTCTCGGCATAGGTGCCGCAGCCGATCAGCGCCGAGTCGCCCACGCGGCCCGGCAGCTTGCCCGCGGTGCCGCCGGTCGAGGTGGCCGCGGCGATGGTGCCGGCGAGGTCGAGCGCCACGGCGCCCACCGTGCCCGCCTGAATGGTCTCGAGGCGCTTTCTTTGGCGCTCGGTGATCAGCTCGGCCGGGTCGCAGAGCGGAACGCCGAGGGCGCGGGCCCGCTCGAGCGCCCCCGCGCCGGTGAAGAGCGAGTGGCGCCCGTCGTCGAGGATGCGCCTGGCCAGCGTGACCGGATGACGCAGGCCGGAGACGCAGCCGACCGCGCCGTTGAGAAGCCCGTCGCCCTCCATGACGGAGGCGTCCATCTCCACGGTGCCTGCCCGGGTCAGCACCGAGCCGCGCCCGGCATTGAAGCGCGGGTGGTCTTCGAGCGCGCGCACCGCCGCCTCGACGGCGTCGAGGGCCGTGCCGCCCTCGCTCAGCGGCCGCCAGCCCGCGGCCACGGCCTGGGCGATCCCCTCGCGCAGCTCCTCGCGCCCGTCGGCGGGGTCGGCGCCCGCGCCGCCGTGGACGATGAGCGCCGGCACCCGGCTTGTCACGCGGCCGCTCCCGTTCGTATCATGGCGCTGTGATTGTCGGCCAAGTCCTCGCCCAGGACAACCCCCGGACCGTCCGGAGGATCAAGGCGCTCGCGCTCCGCATAGTCGGCTGCCGGCTTTGCCCGCGCTTGGTGCGCCACCGTGAGGCCAGCGCCGCCAATCCGCCCCGGCGCTACCGCGGGCAGCCCTACTGGGCGCGCCCGCTGCCGGGCTTCGGCGATCCCCGGGCGCGCGTGCTGGTGGTGGGGCTGGCGCCGGCCGCCCACGGCGGCAATCGCACCGGGCGGATGTTCACCGGCGACCGGAGCGGCGACTGGCTCTTCCGCGCCCTCTACGAGGCGGGCTTCGCGAATCGGCCCGAGTCGGTCTCTGCGCGGGACGGGCTCAGGCTGAGCGGGGCCTACATCACCGCGACCCTGCGCTGCGCGCCGCCCGCCAATACACCGCTGCCGTCGGAGATGGCCCGCTGCCAGCCGTTTCTGCTCGAGGAGCTGCGCCTGCTGCGGCGAGTGCGCGTGATCGTCGCGCTCGGCAAGATCGGCTGGGACGGCTACCTGCGGGCGCGCCGCGCCCTGGGCCAGCCGGTGCCCAAGCCGCTGCCGCGCTTCGGCCACGGGGCACTGGCGCGCATGCCCGACGGCCTCCTGCTGTTGGCCAGCTTTCACCCGAGCCAGCAGAACACGTTCACGGGCAAGCTCACGCGCGCGATGCTCCGCCGTGTGTTCGTGCGCGCCCGCCTCGCTGGGGTCAGGTCTTGAATTACGACATGGGGCGTGAGGCCGGAGTCTCGACCTCGCCCCGTCGCCGCCGCTCGGGACTGGCCTGGCGGCTTGATCGTGGGTTCCCGGGGCTTCGTGTTCGATTGCTGGATTTCAAGACCTGACCCCGGCGAAGTGGATGACGAGGCCGCCGGCGACGATCAGCGCCCCGCCCACCAGCAGGGAGGCGGACGGGCGCTCACCGAGCGCGGTGAAGGCGATGATCTGGCTCATGACGAAGAAGACCGCGATGTAGAGCCCGAGGACCCGGCCGAAGGCCAGGGCCGGCTGATTCACGAGAAGGCCGTACGCGGACAGCAGGACCACCCCGAGCGCGTATCCCCACACCCGGCCGGCCAGGCCCAGGCGCATGCCCAGGTCGCCGACGATCTCCGCCGCCGCCGCCGCCGCGAGCACGATGATGGTCACGGGCGCCTCCACGAATGGGCTGGGACCGACCGCGTGCTAGTATAAGCCGCTCATGCCCGCCTCCTACTACACGATCTGGGCGCTGCTCGTCTATGCCTGGGTCACCAACTACATCATCCGGATGGCGCCCAACGCGCTCTGGCCGCCGATCATGGCGGAACTGGGGCTCGACTACACGTGGACGGGCTTTCTCTCCACGGCCTTCTTCTACGCCTACATGGGCATGCAGTTCCCCGCGGGATTCCTGGGCGACCGGTTGGGGCGCAAGCGGATGCTGGTCGCGGGCCTGCTGCTGGGGGCCGTCTCATCGGTGCTCACGGGGCTGGCCGGCTCGCTCTTCACCCTGTTCCTCGTGCGGCTGCTCACGGGCGCCAGCCAGGGCTTTCTCTTTTCCAATGACCGCGTGATCATCGCGGCGACCACGCCCAAGGGGAAGATGGCCCTGGGGCAGGGGATCTCGTTCTCGGGGCCGGGCATCGGGACGACCCTGGGATTGCTGCTGGCGGGCGCCCTCGGCGTGGTCATGCCGTGGCGGAGCGTCTTCTTCGTCTTCGCGCTGCCGCCCCTGCTGGCCGCGTACCTGATCTGGCGGCACGTGCCGGAGCCCGCCCATGGGGCGGCGGCGGCCGACCCGCGCTGGCCCTTCAGCCGCGTGCTCCGCACGGGCGACTTTTGGCTGCTGGGCGCCACGGGCATCATGCCCGTCTTCGTCCAGTTCACGCTGGCCACCTGGGGCGCGCTGTTCTTTGCCGAGGTGGGCGTCACCGATCTCGGGCGGTCGGCGTCGCTCGCGAGCCTGCAGGGCCTGGTGGCGCCGCCGGGCCTGCTGCTCTCTGGGCTTCTCGCGGACCGGCTCCTGCGGCGTGGGCTCGACCGCAAGCTGGTCATCACGGCGACCCAGGTCCTGGCCGCGGGCTCGCTGGTCGGCATGGGGCTGGTGATCCATGCCCGGGGCCCGGCCTGGCTGCTCACCGTGACGCTCTTGGCCGCCAGCTTCTTCGTCTGGTGCACCTGGGGGCCGGCCTACGCGATCGTCGGCGAGATGTTCCCGGCCTCGGTGCTGGGCAAGGCCTTCGGCCTCTACAACTGCACGTGTTTCATCGGCGCCGTCGTGGGGCCCCTGGTCGCGGGGCGCGTGAAGGACCTGACCGGATCCTTCGCCGCCGCGCTCTTCGCCGCCGCGGCGCTGACGGCGGTGAGCGCGGTGGCCGCGCTCGCGCTGCGCCCGGCTTTCCGCTTCAGCGCCGGGTCATCGCTTGCCGCTCGCTAGGTCCTCGTAGGATAATCATTCCGTGCGAAAAGCCGGTCTCCTCGCGGTGATGGTCTGCGCTCTCTGGACGGCCGCGGGGCCGGTCTCAGGGGCCCAGCCCGGCCCCGACGTCACGGAAGCCACGCTCGACAACGGCCTGCGCGTGCTGATCCTCGAGGACCACCGCAGCCCGATCGTCTCCATCCAGACCTGGTACCGCGTGGGCTCGCGCAACGAGCGCGTGGGGGCCACCGGCCTCGCCCACTTCCTCGAGCATATGATGTTCAAGGGCACCCCCACCCACGGCAAGGGCCAGTTCGCGAGGCAGGTGGAGCAGAACGGCGGGCAGGACAACGCCTTCACCTCCACCGACGTCACCTCCTACTACGTCAACATCGCTTCCGAGAAGGTGGGCATGGTGCTGGGCCTCGAAGCCGATCGCATGCGGCACCTGCTGCTGGATCCGAAGGAGATCGACTCCGAGCGACAAGTCGTGATGGAGGAGCGGCGCACGCGCACCGAGGACGACCCCGATGGACTCTTGTCCGAGCAGATGATGGCCGTGGCCTTCGAGGCGCTGCCCTACCGCTGGCCCATCATCGGCTGGATGGAGGACATCCAGCGCATCAATCCGGGTGAGCTGCGCGCGTTCTACAACGCCTACTACATCCCCAACAACGCCATCCTGGTCGTGGTCGGTGACGTGAAGGCGGCCGACGTCCTGGCGAGAATCCGGCAGGCCTACGGCCCAGTCCCCCGCGGGCCCGCGCCGCCGCCGATGACGGCGACGGAGCCGCCGCAGCGCGGGGAGAAACGGGTCTTGGTGACGAAGGTCGGGGCCCAGCTCCCCATCGTGGACCTGGCCTGGCACGTGCCCAACTACAAGTCGGCCGACGCGCCGGCGCTCGAGCTGCTCTCGAGCATCCTCTCTGATGGGCGCGCCTCGCGCCTGTATCGCAAGCTGGTGTACGAGAAGCGCCTGGCGCTCAGCGCCGGGGGCGACTACTCCTACTCGTCCATGGACCCGAACCTCTTCTGGCTCTACGCGACCCCGCTGCCGGGCCAGACGCCCGAGGCCCTCGAGCAGGCGCTGCTCGCCGAGATCGAGCTCGTGAAGACCGAGCCGGTGCCCGAGGAGGAGCTCGAGCGGGCGAAGAACCAGATCGAGGCCTCCTTCGTCTGGCGCCAGGACTCGGTCTACTCGCGGGGCTCGAGTCTCGCGCGCTTCGAGCTGCAGGGCTCCTGGCGGCTGCTCGAGCAGTTCGTCCCGAGGATCCGCGCGGTGACCGCGGCCGATCTTCAGCGCGTGGCCCGGACCTACTTCCCCGCCGACCGCAAGACCGTCGGCGTCCTGCTGCCGGCCGAGGCCCCCAAGCCGGAGGCCAAGTGACGCCGATGCGCGCCCACGCCGCCAAGGGGGCGGTCGCGCTGGCCGTCGTGCTGGTCCTCGGCCTGGCCTATGCCTATGGCGGCCGCCTCTTCGGTCCGGGCTCCCGGACCATCGTCAGCGTCACGGGAACCGTCGAGGCCACCCAGGTGGACGTGAGCACGAAGATCACGGGGCGCATCGTGGCCCGTCCGGTGAAAGAGGGCGACGCGGTCACCGAGGGCCAGCTCCTGGCCAAGCTGGACGACACCGAGCTGGCCGCCGACGCGCGGCGCCAGGAAGCGGCGGTGCGCAGCGCCCAGGCCACCCTGCGCGACCTGCTCGCCGGGGCGCGCCGCGAGGAGATCGAGGACGCCCGCGCCGCTCTTCAGAGCGCCGAGGCCACGCGGTTGATGACCGAGCGGGACTACCGCCGTGCCCAGGAGCTCTCGCGGAGAGAGCTGATCGCCGCCCAGGAGGTGGACCGCGCCCGCCAGGCCTACGACGTCTCGGCCGCCCAGGAGCAGTCGGCGCGCCAGAAGCTGAACCTGCTCCTGTCCGGCTCGCGCCCCGAGCAAATCGAGGCGGCCCGGGGGCAGCTCGCGCAGGCCGAGTCGGCTCTGGCCATGGCGAAGAGCCGGCTCAAGGAGATGATCATCCTCTCGCCGCTCGACGGTGTGGTGCTGCGCAAGAATCTGGAAGTGGGCGAGATGGCCAATCCCGGCGTCTCCATCCTCACGCTGATGAACCCCAAGGAGCTCTGGGTGCGCGCGTACGTGGCCGAAGAGGAGATCGGGCGCATCAAGATCGGCGACCCCGCGCGCGTGAAGGTGGACGCCTATCCCGGCCGGACCTTCCCGGGGCGCATCATCGAGATCGCCTCCGAGGCGGAGTTCACCCCGAAGAACGTCCAGACCAAGAAGGAGCGGGTGAACCTGGTCTTCCGCATCAAGATCGCCGTGGACAATCCCGAGGGCATCCTCAAGCCCGGCATGCCCGCCGATGCCGACATCGGCTGAGCCGGCCTTCGCCGTCGTCACCGACGGGCTCACCCGCCGCTTCGGCAAGCTGGTGGCGGTGGACCACGTGAGCATGCGGGTGCGGGTGGGGGAGCTCTACGGCTTCCTCGGGCCCAACGGCGCCGGCAAGTCCACCATGCTGCGGATGCTCTGCGGGCTGCTCGAGCCCAGCGAGGGCAACGGGACCGTCCTGGGCCTCGACCTCCGGCGCGATCCCGAGCGGATCAAGGCGCTCATCGGCTACATGTCGCAGAAGTTCTCGCTCTACGACGAGCTGACCGTGGACGAGAACCTGATGTTCTACACGCGGGCGTACATGGTGCCCCGGCAGCAGCGCGCCCCGCGTGTCGCCCAGATGGTCCAGCTCGCCGACCTCACCGGCCGCGAGCGTCAGCAGGCGGGCCAGCTCTCCGGCGGCTACCGCCAGCGGCTGGCGCTGGCCTGCGCGCTGGTGCACTCGCCCCGTCTCATCTTCCTCGACGAGCCGACGGCCGGCGTGGACCCGGTGTCGCGGCGGAACTTCTGGGGGCTGGTCCGCCGCCTGGCCGACGAGGGCACGACGATCATCGTGACGACGCATTACATGGACGAGGCCGAGCTCTGCGACACGCTGGGCTTCATCTACCAGGGGCAGCTCATCGCCCAAGGCTCGCCCCACACCATCAAGACCGAGACCTTCCGCCAGCCCGTGGTGGAGGTGGAGGTCGGCGACATCCGGGGGGCGGCGGACGCGCTGGGGGAGTGGGAGACGGTAGAGGACATCGTGCGCGTGGGCACGCGGCTGAGATTGGTGCTGGCGGAGAACCACGCCACGGCGGCCGACGTGGAGGCCTACCTCAAGCGCGCGGGACACGAGGTGCGCTGGGCCCACAACGTCGAGCCGTCGGTCGAAGACCTGTTCGTCTCCTTCGTGGACAAGCACCGCAAGACGCGGCTGCGCGAGCAGCTGCGCGCCCTGCAGACTCCCCCTCACCCTGCCCTCTCCCCCGGAGGGGGAGAGGATAAAGGTGAGGGGGAGGGTCGGGGTGAGGGGCGGTAGCCCATGGGCTCGCGGCTGTTCGGCATGATCGTCAAGGAGTTCATCCATCTCAAGCGCGACGCGCTCGCGCTGTTCCTGGCCCTGGTCGTGCCGGTGTTCATGCTGTTCATCTTCGGCTGGGCCATCAACACCGACGTCAAGCACATCCCGACCGCGGTGTTCGACCAGTCGGGCAGCCTCGAGGCCCAGACCTTCCTCGAGGCCATGGTCAACAGCCAGTACTTCGAGATCCACTACCGGGTCCGCGGCCTCAAGGAGCTGACCCGGCTCATCGACGAAGGCAGGGCCAAGGTGGGCGTCGTCATCCCGCCCGATTACGCGCGGCGGCTGTCGCGGCAGCAGGCCGAGGTGCAGGTGATCGTCGACGCGTCCGACCCCCAGGTGGCGACCTCGGCGATCAACGCGGCCGTCTCGCTGGGCGCCCAGCGCTCGCTGCAGATCATCACCCAGATGCTGGAGAGCACGGGTGCCGCGCGCAATCCCGACCCGCCGCTCGACGTGCGCGTGCGCGCCTGGTACAACCCGGATCTCGTCTCGGCCATCTTCATCGTCCCGGGGCTGATCGGCGCGCTGCTGATGCAGACCACCATCACCGCCATGGCCGTCTCCGTCGTCCGCGAGCGGGAGCGGGGCACGCTCGAGGCGCTCATCGTGAGCCCGATCCGCCGCTGGGAGCTCCTGCTGGGCAAGATCATTCCCAACCTGCTTGTGGCGTACGGGCAGATCACCATGGCGCTGCTGGTCGCCTACTTCGTCTTCGACGTGCCCATCCGCGGCAGCCTGCCGCTGCTCTACGCGCTGTCCGCGGTGTTCATGATGGGCACGCTCGGTATCGGGATCCTGGTGTCCACCGTCTCCCGCACGGTGCCGCAGGCCATGCAGCTGGCCTTCCTGACCTTCCTGCCGTCGATTTACCTGTCCGGGTTGCTGTTCCCCATCGAGGGCATGCCGTGGGCCGCCCAGTACTTGGCCGCGGTTATCCCGCTCACGTACTTTCTCCGGATCGTCCGCGGCATCGTGCTCAAGGGCGTGGGCTTCGGCTACCTCTGGCCGAATCTGGTGCCGCTGCTCATCTTCGGCGCCGCAATTTTTTCCCTGGCCGTCTTCAAATTCAGAAAGCAGCTCGACTGAGAGGAACCCCATGCGCGCGCTCCGCTCTCTCCGGCTTCTGGCGATCGTGGCCCTCGCGCTGGTGGCGGCCTCCGCCGCCGCGGCGCCGCTCGCCCATCGGGAAGTCCTGCCCAACGGCATCCGGCTCCTCGTGGCCGAGCGGCCCGCCATCCCCATCGTGGTCGTGCGGGTCTCGCTTCGCGCCGGGTCGGTGTTCGATCCGGCTGACGGCGAGGGCCTGGCCAACCTCACCGCGGATCTCTTGACGCGCGGCACCGCCAAGCGCACGGGGCCGGAGCTGGACCGCGCCATCGAGTTCGTGGGCGGTAGCCTCGAGGCCGACGCCGGCCGCGACACCACCACGGTGAGCGTGGCCGTCCTCAAAAAGGACCTCGACCTGGGGCTCGACCTGCTCGCCGAGGTCCTCCTCCAGCCCGCCTTCCGGGAAGAGGAGCTCAAACGGAAGGTGACCGACATCCAGGCCGCGATCCGCCGCTCGGAGGAGAATCCCGAGAACGTGGCGGGGCGCGCGCTGGCGCCGATGCTCTACCCCGGCCATCCTTACTCGCGCCGCACCTCGGGCACCATCGAGTCGGTGGGGAGACTCACGCGCGAGCAGGTGCTTGGCTTCCACCGCGAGCGCTACCGGCCGGACGCGGCGGCCATCGCCGTGGTGGGTGACGTCACGGAGGCGGAGATCCGCGCGGCCCTGCTGCGCCGGCTCGGGGGTTGGACGGCGCCGCCGTCGCCGATCCCGGCGATCGCCATGGCGCCGGCCGCCCCGCCGGTCGGAACGCGCACCATCAGCCGCGAGCTGACCCAGGCCACGGTGTACCTGGGCCGCCCCGGGATTCGCCAGGATCACCCCGACTACTTTCCCCTGGTCGTGGCCAACTACATCCTGGGCGGCGGCTCAGCGTCGCGACTCTACACGCGGGTGCGCGAGGAGCGCGGGCTGGCGTATGCGGTCTACAGCAGCCTGCTGCCGGGCCGCTACGGCGCCTCCTACATCGTGTCGCTCCAGACGCGCATCGACGCGGTGGCCGAGGCCACGCGGCTGGTCAAGGAGGAGATGGCGCGAATGGGTACGGAGGCCGTCCAGCCGCGCGAGCTGGACCTCGCCAAGTCCTACCTGATCGGCAGCTTCCCGCTGCGGCTCGACACCTCGGGCAAGGTCGCCGGGCTGCTCATCGGCATCGAGGAGAACGGACTCGGCCTGGACTACCCCGACCGCTTCAAGGCGCAGGTCGCCAAGGTCACCGCGGCCGACGTCCAGCGCGTGGCGGCGCGCTACATGGATCCGGGGACCTTCTCCTCGGTCACCGTGGGCAAGTAGGGCGGCCTACCACCAGTACGGCCAGTTCGGCGGCAGGGGCGGCACTGTGCGCTAGCGGTAAGGCAGGCCGTAGCGCGTGTAGGGCCAGTCGTAGTAGGACCACGGGTAGGGGGCGTAGAGGGGACCGGCGTCCACGAAGTCGCGCGGCCAGAGCCGGATGCGGTCGGCGGCGATCACCGGATATTGGTAGGGCAGTTCCCCAATGGCCCGCTGCTCGCCGCCCGTCACCCGACCGACCACGGTGATGCGGCGCCCCTCGGCGTACACCGCCGGATCCAGGAACTCGGGCGTCTTGACCAGGAAGCGGCCGTCGGAGCGGTCGCTCCGCTCCGGCGTGTCGTCTCCGCGCAGCCGGCGCGACAGCACCTCGATCTCCGTTTCGCCCACGCGCGGCCGCGTGGCCAGGATCTCCCCGCCCAGCATGACCCGCTGGTTCACGTAGGCCGCGGGGTCGCGCCGCAGCTCCTCCACGGTGAGCCCGCGGTTGACCGCTCGCAGCGCCTCCTCGGGGAAGGCGCTGGCGCAGCCTCCCAGGAGCAGACCCGCGACGACCGCGACGATGCCACGCATGGCCTCACCCTACCGCCCGCGCCGGCGGCTCGCAACCGCCGGGAGTCTGCTACAATACGCGCCACATGAGTCGGAAATGCTCATGGCGCCTCGCTGCGCTCCTCCTGGCGGTTGGGCTCTGGTTGCAATCGCCGAGCCCGCTCGACGCCGCGCTGTTCGTGCTCACCGAGCGCGACCGGGCCGAAGCGATCCGGATCGGCAAGCGCAGCGTGGTCAGCGAGGAGTTCGGCGGCGAGTGGACGGTGGCCGGCGGCTCCGGGCAGCGCGTGGTGGTCATGACGGCCTTCCACCGCCTGGCGCTGGCGGCGCGGAACTCGGCCTTCCAGAACCAGGAGCTGAAGCCGAAAGACATCGAGTCGGTGCTCAAGGAGACCGAGGGTCGGCTGGTGCTCTGGGCCACGCTGCGGGGCGGGAAGACCGACTTCACCCGCTTCTACACGCCCGCGCTCATGTGGCAGCAGGCGGAGATCAAGGCCACGTTCGCTCAGAACGAGCGCACGGCGCTGCGCGACGACGACGGCCGCTACACGGCGCGCTGCATGTACGTGTTCCCGACCGAGGGGCTCGACCCCAAGGGCAAGGTGCTCCTCGTGGTGCGGGACGCCGACGACAAGCAGGTCGCGCGGTTCACGGTAGATCTCTCGGCCATGCGGTAGGGGCCGGAAAGGCGTAAAGGAAAGCGTCCATGAAAGCGATCCGCATCCACGCCCTGGGCGGTCCCGAGGTGCTCAAGTACGAGGACGTGCCGGAACCCACGGCCGGGGCCGGGCAGGCCGTCGTCAAGCTGGCCGCGGCCGGCGTCAACTACATCGATGTCTATTTTCGCACCGGGCTGTACAAGGCACCGCTGCCGCTGACGATCGGCGTCGAGGGCGGCGGCACCGTGACGGCGGTGGGCGCCGGGGTGAGCGACGTCAAGGTGGGCGACCACGTGGCCTGGTCAGGGGTGCCCGGCTCCTACGCCCAGATGAACGCGGTGCCCGCCGACCGGCTGGTGAAGCTGCCGGCGGGAGTGGCGCCGAAGGACGGCGCCGCCGCCATGCTCCAGGGGATGACGGCCCACTACCTCGTCAAGTCGAGCTACCCCCTGAAGAAGGGCGACTGGTGTCTCGTCCACGCGGCGGCCGGCGGGATGGGCCTTCTGCTCTGCCAGCTGGGCAAGATGCTGGGCGCCACCGTGATCGGCACGGTCTCGACCGAGGAGAAGGCGGCGCTGGCGAAGGGGGCGGGCGCCGACCACGTCATCCTCTATAGCAAGCAGGACTTCGAGGCCGAGGTGAAGCGCATCACCGACGGCCGTGGGGTGAACGTGGTCTACGACGGCGTGGGCGCGACCACGTTCGACAAGGGCCTGGGCTGCCTGCGGCCACGGGGCTTCATGATCCTCTTCGGCCAGGCCAGCGGGCCGGTGCCGCCCGTGGATCTGCAGACCCTCAACACGCGGGGCTCCCTCTTCGTCCAGCGCCCGAGCCTCAACCATCACATCGCCGCTCGCGAGGAGCTCCTCCAGCGGGCGGGCGAGGTACTCGGCTGGGTCCGCGACGGCAAGATCAAGCTCCGGGTCGAGCACCAGTTCCCGCTGGCCCAGGCGGCGGAGGCCCACAAGGCCCTCGAGGGCCGCAAGAGCACGGGTAAAATCCTATTGATCCCCGGGTAACCCGTATGTGGACGGGCCTCCCGCGCTCTTTCGAACCATTTCACCGCTCGCATATCACTCAGCCCTCGGCTCGCGTCTTCGCCGCTCACCTCGAACTGCCACACGCTCGGGCCTGCGGCAGCTCGGCCGCCGCTCAGCTCGCACTGCGATGAACATCGCCCAGAATCTCGAGAGCGCCGCCCGCCAGCACGGCGGGCGGACCGCGCTCGTGTTCAAGGATCGCCGCTGGACCTTCGCCGAGCTGGACGAAGGCGCTTCCCGGGTCGCCTCGGCGCTCAAGGCGCTCGGCCTCAAGGTCGGCGACCGGATCGGGCTCCACCTGCCCAACAGTCCCGCTTTTGTCTTCGCCTACTACGCCGCCAACAAGATCGGCGTGGTGCCCATCGCGCTGAACGTCACCTACGCCACCGAGGAGATCGCCTTCATCGTCAACGACGGCGGGGCCACGGCGGTGCTCACCACCGAGCCGCTGGCGGCCCAGCTGCCGGCGCAGGACCGGATGCCCTCGGTCCGCCACGTGATCCGCGACGTCATGGCGCTCGACGGCAAGCCGGGGCTGCGGGCGCTGGACGCGGATCGGCACGACACCTGCGCCATCCTTTATACCTCGGCCACGACCGGGCGCCCCAAGGGCGTCATGCTCACCCAGGCCAACGTCGTGTCGAACGTCCAGGCGACCAACGACCACCTGCGCATGACGCCTGACGATATCGGTTTGTGCGCGCTTCCGCTCTTCCACTGCTTCGGCCAGAATTTCATCATGAACGCGCTCGTGAAGTGCGGCGGGACTCTGGTGCTCCAGGAGCGCTTCGTGCTGGAGGAGTTCCTGGCCGCGGTGCCGGCCCACAAGGTCACGTTGTTGTATGCCGTCCCTACCATGTACATCCTGATGCTGGCCTCCGGGCTCAAGGGACGGGATCTCTCCTCGCTCCGGCTCTGCTTCTCTGCCGCCGCGAGCCTGCCGGCCGAGGCCGAGCGGCAGTGGAAGGCGGAGACCGGCCACGACATCCATCAGGGCTACGGGCTCACCGAGTGCTCGCCCTTCGCCTCTTACAACCACGACACGGCGTTCCGGCCCGGCTCCATCGGCACCCCCATCAAGGAGGTGCAGATGAAGGTGGCCGATCCGGCCACGGGGCAGGAGGTGCCAGACGGCGAGCTTGGAGAGATCCTGATCAAGGGCTCCAACGTGATGAAGGGCTACTTCCGCAACCCCCAGGCGACGGCCGAAGCGATCCGCAAAGGCTGGCTGCACTCGGGCGACATCGGCTACCGCGATCCGGACGGCTATTTCTACATCGTGGACCGCGTGAAGGACATGATCAACGTCTCGGGCTTCAAGGTCTTCCCGCGCGAGGTCGAGGAGGTGCTCTTCCTCCACCCGGCCGTGAAAGAGGTGGCGGTGATCGGCATTCCCGACCCGGTGCGGGGCGAGGCCGTCAAGGCCTTCGTCGTTCTCAAAGAGGGCGCCTCGGCCGACGCCGAGTCGCTGCGGGCGATGTGTCAGGGCAAGGTCGCCGCCTACAAAGTACCCGAGGCCGTCGAGTTCATCGCCGCGCTGCCGAAGAACCCCACGGGCAAGATCCTCAAGAAGGAGCTGCGCAAGCCCGGGTAGCGCGGCCGGGAAGCGTCCCATGCTCAAGTGGCTCGCGATCATCGTGGGAGCGTTGGTGCTGCTGGTTGTCGCGGCGGCCCTGGCGCTGCCGTTCGTGCTCGACACGCCCGCGCTCCAGGCCTACGTCTCCCAGGCGGCGACCCAGGCGCTGGGCCGCCCCGTCAAGTTCGTCTCGCTCTCCATCTCCGTCCTGCCGCTGCCCAGCGTGCGGCTGCGCGGGCTCCAGGTCGCCGAGGACCCGGCCTTCGGGGCTGGCCCGTTTCTCACCGTCGGCGAGGGGCGCATCGGCATCCGCCTCTGGCCGCTCTTCTCCGGGCGGGTCGAGATGGCCGATCTCACCCTCGAGGAGCCCCGCATCGCGCTCGTGGAGGACGCGGCGGGACACTGGAACCTGGCGACGCTCGGCGCGGCGGCGGCGGGCGGATCCGCCCGGACCGGCGGCGGGAAATCCGGCAGCGCCGCCGGCGCCGTGCTGCTCGGGCGCGTCAACATCGTCAACGGCGCGGTCCAGTACTACCGGCACGGGGCCAAGGGCGGTGATGTCCGCCTGGAGCGGATCAACCTGACGGTCAGCCAAGCGGCGCTCGGCGAGGGGTTGCACGCGAGCGGGACGGCGGTCGGTCAACCCGGCGCGGTACGGCTCAAGATTTCCGACGCCTCGCTATCCGCCGCCGGGGCCCACTCGTTCACGGAAGCGCCGCTCAAGGTTTCAATTGACGTCGAGGCGCAGGACGTGGCGGCGCTCGCCGGCGCCCTCGTGAGCGCGCCGGCGGTGGCCGGCACCATGAAGGGGCGGCTCGAGGTGAAGGGCACGCCGGCGCGGCCCGCGGCCAACGGCCTTTTCACCTTCGAGCGGCTCACGCTGTCGGAGGAGCGGGCGCGCTGCGCCGCGCCCCAGCGGCGCCAGCTGGTGCTCGACGATCTGCGCGTGCCGGTGAGCCTGACCCCGGCCGTGGTCGACAGCGCGCCGGTCCAGGCGAGAGTCGCTCGCGGCACGGTTTCGGCGCGCGCCAGCGTCGCCTTGGGCGCCGGGCCGCTCGTCACGGTCAAGGAGATCAACGTCAAGGGGCTCGAGCTCGGTCCGGTGCTGGTGGATTACCTCTGCGATCCGTTCGCGGTGAGCGGCCCGCTGGACCTGACGGGCGAGGCCAGCCTTCGTACCGCCGACCCTTGGCGCACGCTGAATGGCGCCGGCCACCTCCGCATCGGCCCGGGCAAGGTGGTGGGCGCCGAGCTGCTGGGGCTGATCAACTCCGTGGTGGGCCTGGCCGACGAGGTCACGGCGGCCCTGCGCTCAGGCCGGCCGCCTCGGCTGCGGGACCCGAGCGTGAACTTCGACTCGATTACCGGGACCTACACGATCACAAACGGCGTGGTGCGCACCGAGGACCTGCTCTACCAGGCCGGCAGGACTCAGGTGGCGGCGGCGGGGACCTACGGGCTCGCGGACGGTCGTGTCGCGATGGACGTGACCTTGACGGAGGGGTCCAATCAGATCAAGGGCAAGATCTCAGGCGCGGGCGGCTCGCTCCGGGTTGTCCCGACCGGGGTCAAGCTCCAGGACACGAAGAAGCTCAAGAAGCTGCTGGACCAGATCTTGCGCTGAGTCGCGCCCCGCCGGATCTGCCCGCTACCGCGAACTCGCGTCTTCACCCTCCGCGCCCGACGAGAAGGACGGTCTCGGTCCCGATGGTGAACCGCTCGAGGATCCGCGCGTTCACCGAGAGCTGGGGCGCCATCGCCCGCCAGTCGCCATCCCGGATGATGACCACCGGCCGGCCGGGACGCGCGAGGTAGGCGTCGAGGGGCCGGGGCTCGTTGACAGACAGAAGCGCACGCCCGGCGTAGAAGTCCATGGACAGCCAGTCCGCGTGATGCCGGAAGACGGCGGCCTCGCCGTTCTCGGCCCACGTCTCCGCCCTCGCCACGAGTCGCCGGGCATCCCAGACCTGGTTGTAGCGCGCGTCGTATGGCCAGATGCCGTAGGCGAGGACGACCGCCATCGCCGCCGCGACCCCGTGGACGAGGAGCGCCGGCCGACCCTCGCGGAGCCCGCGGAAGAGCGCGACCGCGGCAAGAGCGATTCCGGCGAGCACCGGGAGCATCACCCAGGACGGGCCGGGGATGAAGGGGCGGAGCCTGATGCCCCACCATGCCGGCACCTGGAGGGCCAGGATCAGGGCGGCGGCGGCGCCGAGGGCGAGCCAGCCGACCAGACCTCCGGCGCGGCGCGCGACGGCGCCGTGGGCGTCTGCCCACCAGCCGACGAGAAGCGCGGCGCCGGGGTAGACGAGCACGGAGTAGCGCGGTTTCTGGTGCGCCGAGAGCGTCAGCGCGGCGAGCGGGACGGTGAGCCACAGGAACGCGAACCGCACCCGGGGATTCGACCACGCGCGCGCGGCACGTCCGATCGCCATCGGCAGGAGGAGCGTCCACGGCAGGCCGCCGATCGCCACCGTGTAGGCGAGCCCCCAGGGACGCGTGGGCGCGCCGACGTACCAGGCGAGCCAGTCCTCCCACAGCACATCCCCGGCGAAGCTCCGCGACCCCAGCGCGAGAAAGGGCGCGAGCCAGCCGAGCGTGATCCCCGCGAAGAGCGCGATACCGACCGGACTCCAGAGCCGCGGGCCGATCGCACCCGCGCCCTCCGCGGTCCCGATCCAGACGGCGGCCGCCAGCAGCGGCAGAAGCCCCACCGGCCCCTTGGCGAAGACGCCGAGCGCCAGCGCGACGTAGAGCCACACGAGGGCCGCCCGCGCCGTCGGCTCGCTCACCGACCGCCAGAAGGCCCAGCCGGCGGCGGCGGCGAAGGCCGTGACCAGCATATCGGGTAGCAGGGCCTGGCTGTTGTCGAAGAAGTCGGGGCTCGTCGCGAGGACGAGGGCGGCCCAGAGGCCCGCGCGGCGGCCGAAGAGGCGATCGCCGAGGAGGAAGGTGAAGAGGACGGCGGCGATCGCGGCGAGCGCCACGGGCGCCTGAGCGGTGGCTTCGGTGACGCGGCCGGTCAGCCTGGAGCCTGCGGCGATGAGCCAGGGATACAGGGGCGGCTTATTGCGGTAGAGCTCGCCGCGGATCCGGAGGTCGAACCACACACCCCGCTCGACCATGTCACGCGCGAGGAGCGCGAAGCGCGCCTCGTCACCTCCGTTCGGGCCGCCGGTGGCGATCACCCGCTGGCCGAGCGGCGGCAGGACGAGGAGGGCGGCGACGAGGGAGACGAAGCAGGCGGCGCGCAGCCGGGTTCCCGCGAGGAGAGCGAGCAGCCCGGGGTCCGGCGCGCTCAGATGTGGCCCTGCTGCGCCAGGTATTCCGCCACGAGGATGCCGCCCTTGGCGGCGCCCATCTTGGTGTTGTGCGAGACGAGCACGTACTTGATGCCGTTCGGCAGAGCGTCGTCCGCGCGGACGCGGCCCACGGACGTCAGCATCCCGCCCTCGCGGTCGCGGTCGAGCCTCGGCTGGGGCCGGAAGGGATCCTCGCTCACATCGATCAAGGCCGCCGGGCAGGACGGCAGCTTCAGGGCGAGGAAGTCCCTCCCGAATTCCCGCAGGGCCTTTTTCACGTCGTCCACGGTCGCGGACTTCTTCAGGGACACGTAGACGGCCGCGGTGTGCGCTTCCAACACGGGCACCCGAGTGCAGGTGGCCGAGACGCGGAAGGCAGCCGGTTCGATCCGGTCCCCGGCAATCGTCCCCAGGATCTTCCGGGTCTCGGTCTCGACCTTCTCCTCCTCCTTGGGGATGTAGGGCACGATATTGTCCATGATGTCGAGCGCCACCACGCCGGGAGACCCGCCGGCGCCCGAGCAGGCCTGCATGGACGTCATGATCACGTGTTGGATGCCGAAGGCGTCGTAGAGCGGCTTGAGGGTCATGGCCAGTCCCGTCGTCGTGCAGTTGGGAACGGGCGTCACGAAGCCCTTCCAGCCCCGGTTTTTCTTTTGGACGGGAATGAGCTGGTCATGGGCGAGGTTCACGCCCGGGATGAAGATGGGCACGTCCTTCTCATAGCGGAAGGCCGAGGCCGTGGAGACCACGGGCGTGGTCTTGGCGTACCGGGGCTCTAGCTCCCTGGCGGCGTCGGATTCCACGGCCGAAAAGACCAGGTCCACCCGCGTGGCGTCGAGCCTGGAGGCGTCTTCCACCTGGATCCGGGCGAAGGCCGGATCGAAGGGTTCCGCGCAGTACCAGCGGAAGGCGCCTGAGGCGTCGGTGAGAGCGTCTCGGTACGGCTTCCCGGCCGAGCGCTCGGAAGCGGCCAGCGCCGCAACTTCAAGAAAGGGATGGCCGGAGAGCGACGCCAGGAACTGCTGCCCCGCTACCCCCGTGGCGCCGATGACGGCGACTGTTTTCTTTTTCATGGCCTTTCCCCGGCGATACTCACATCGCGGGGAGTCGGAAAGAAAGGGTAGCATGAACGCCATGACCCGCGGGAAGCGGAAAGGATTCGCCTCCACGCACGCTGATCATCAGCTGGTCCAGGAGCGCGCCGGGAAATGGGTCGCCAATGGGACGTTCGGCGACCCCGACCGGCGCATGCACCCGGTGGACATCGCGATCGAGACCGCGAACAACTCGGGTATACTCGACGTAAGGACAAGTTACGGGACCGCAAAAGAGGAGGAATGACAGCGCGTCGGCCTCGCTGCCGTTCCGGCCTCGGATGACAGGAGGAGCATTCATGTACGTGGTTATCCTCGCGATGCTGGCAGTCGTCCTCGTGACGCCGGCCCACGCTCAGGTGTACGTCGACATCGGCATCCATCTCCCGGCGCCCCCTCGGCTGGTCATCGTCCCCGAGGTCCGAACGGTCCAGTACGTACCGGCTGCCCCCGCCAATCTCTTCTTCTACAGCAACCAGTATTGGGCGTTTGCCAATGGTGGCTGGCACGTGAGTGCTGGACACAACGGCCCGTGGATCGTCGTCGCCCCGCAGTTCGTGCCGCGACCCGTCCTGCTCGTGCCGGTGAACTATTACCGCGTGCCCCCGGGGCACTGGAAGCAGTGGCAGAAGCAGCAGCCTCCGCGATGGGGTAACGAATGGGGACGCGAATGGGCGGACAAGCGGGAATGGAAAGACCGGGAACACGAACGGGACGACGATCGCGACAGGGGAGAAGGCAAGGGCCACGGCAAGGACCGTGGGCGAGGCAGGTAACCTGGGGTTTCCGAAGAGTGGAAGGCACCTGTTTGGCACGGCGGGGACGCACGGCGGGCGAGTGCGAGGTGATACCGACCCGATCAAACTCGAGAAGGTCGATTAAGGACCTGCTGGAGCGGATCGCGCGCTGAACCGCGCCCCGCCCAGCTTGCCCGCCTCCACGAGCCCCACGAAGAAGGCATAGAGCTGATTGTACTCGTTGTAGCGCGCCCGGCCGAAGCGCGCGACGGTGTCCGCGCGCAGGGCCTGATACATCCGGAGGCGCTCCCGGAGAATGCCGATCCACTCCGCCGAGAGGTCTTCCGCCTCGATCCCGGCGAATCCCGCCCGCGCCAGCAAGCCGCGGTAGCCCGCGATGCTCTGAAGGCTCACCGCCGCCATCCAGTCGGCCAGGCGCCGGAGCTCGCCCTCGGCGAGCCGCGGGGTGGCGATCCAGTCGGTGAAGGCGATGCGCCCGCCGGGCAGCAGCACCCGCGCGCACTCGGCGAGCACCGCGCCCTTGTCCGGCACGTGGAGCAGTCCCTCCTGGCTGACGGCGGCCGTGAACGCGGCGCCCCGGAAGGGCAGGGCCTGCGCGTCGCCGTGCACGAGGCGCACGAAACCATCGAGCCCGACCAGATGGGTGAGGCGGGCGCCCGCGGCGCAGCGCTCTCCGTTCAGGTCCAGGCCGGTGACGCGGCAGCCGTAGCGCCGGGCGAGGAAGCGGGCCGGGCCGCCGAGGCCGGCGCAGATGTCGAGCACGCGGCCCTCTGCGCCGATCCCGGCGCGGCGGGCGAGGGCCTCGACCGCCTGGAGACCGCCGTAGTGATCCTGATCCCACTCGTGGAGGTCCTCGGGCGCCAGCCGGCGCGGATCCTTGCCCTGTCGCCGCAGCGCTTCGAGGATCTGCGCCTCGTTGATCGGGTGGCGGTTGTAGAAGTCGATCACCGCGGGCAGAGGGCTCGTCGCCATGGGCGCGAGTGTAGGGGGCTCGGTCGGAGCGGCGCAAGCCTTGAAGTGCCCGCGTGGGTGTGGTAGAAGAAGTCGGCTCGACCCACCCTGCCGCCCGACGAGAAGGAGAGCACGGACCGCCATGACGGACGCCGCGACGAAGCCGCTGAAGGCCGGCCTGGAAGACGTTGTCGTGTCCCCTTCGGAGATCTGCTTCATCGACGGCCACGCGGGCCGGCTCATCTACCGTGGGTATGACGTGGACGACCTGGCGGCCCACTCCACCTTCGAGGAGGTGACCTACCTCCTCTGGCACGGGCATCTACCGAGCCGAAAGGAGCTGGAGGCCCACGTCAAGGCGCTGTCCTCCACGGGCAATCGCAAGCTGCCGACCAAGCTGTTGTCCATGCTCAAGTTGCTTCCGCGGAAGACGACCCCCATGGAGGCGCTCCGCACCGGGGTCTCCGCGCTCTCGGCATTCGACCCGGACGCCGACGACAACTCGCGGGACGCCACGCTGCGAAAGACCCTCCGGCTCACGGCCCAGATGCCCACCTTGGTCGCGGCCTGGGAGCGCATCCGGCGCGGCCGGGCGCCCGTCGCGCCCAGCCCGAAGCTCAGCCTGGCGGGCAACTTCCTCTACATGATGAGCGGCAAGAAGCCGACTGAGCTGGCCACCAGGACCTTCGACGTGGCGCTCATCCTCCACGCCGACCACGAGTTCAACGCCTCGACCTTCGCCGCGCGGGTGACGGCCGCCACGCTCTCAGACTTGCACTCGGCGACCGTCTCCGGCATCGGCGCGCTCAAGGGTCCGCTCCACGGCGGCGCCAACGAGCAGGTCATGCTCATCGTCGAGAAGATCAAGGACCCGGCCAAAGCCGAGGCCTGGATCCGCAGGGCGCTGGCCGATAAGGCGCGGATCAGCGGCTTCGGCCACCGTGTCTACCGGGTGGAGGACCCGCGCGCCAAGCACCTGCGGCGGCTGGCGCTCGAGCTGGGGCAGCAGGCCGGCAGCACGGCCAGCGTCGAGATCCTCAACACCCTCGCGAGCGTCGTATTGGCCGAGAAGCACCTCTTCCCCAACGTGGATCTCTACTCGGGGGCGGCCTACGCGAACATGGGCATCCCGACCGACCAGTTCACCCCCATCTTCGCCATCAGTCGCGTCGCGGGCTGGGCGGCCCACGTGCTCGAGCAGCACGGCAACAACCGGCTGATCCGCCCGCGCTCCGACTACAGGGGAGCCATAGACCTCAAATACGTGCCGCTGTCGGATCGGTAGGCCGGCGGGCCGCGGCCACCGGGGCCGCCCGGAGTCCGATGGCGACGAGCGTGGTCCTCGTGGCGCACAATCGTCTGGCGTTGACGCGCGCCTGCCTGGACAGCCTGCGGACGACGGCGGCGCCCTTCGACCTCTGCGTGGTGGACAACGGCTCCTCCGACGGCACGCCCGGCTTCTTCAGCGACTTCCCGTACCCCTACCGCCTGACCTATCACCGGAACGAGTCGAATCTCGGGCTCATCGGCGCCCTCAACCAGGGCGCGCGGCTCGCCCGGGGCGAGTTCCTGTGCTTCCTTCACAACGACGTCGAGATGCTCGAGCCCGCCTGGCTTGCGCGGCTCGAGGCGGTCCTGAGCGCGCCCGAGCGGATCGGGCTGGCCGGCCTCTACGGCGTCAGGCGGCTCCGGCGAGACGGCCGCTACGTCGGCCGCACCATCGTCCACTGCCTCGCCGAGGGCCCGACGCTCAAGGATGAATGGGCGGAGGTGGCCGCGGTGGACGGGGTCTGTCTATTCCTGCGCCGGGCGCTGCTCGAGTCGCTGGGCGGATTCGATGAAGGCTACGGGTTTTTCCACGGCTATGACCGCGACCTGTCCTTCGCCGTGCGCGAGGCGGGCTGGCGCTGCGCCGTCGTGAACGCCCCGTTCATCCACCGCGGCGGCGGCACGCGGACGGGCGACGGCGCGCCCATGCGCCCCGCCGAGGACCTGGCCCAGCGGCAGGCGGCGCTCGGGCGCTTCGCGCGGAAGTGGCGGCACCGGCTGCCCAGCGACGTACGCGGCCTGCGCGAGCGCGTGGCCGACTGGTTCGCGCCCGCGCGCGGGCCCTCGTGATACGCTTTCACGGCATGATCCCCTTCGTGAAGGGCCACGGGCTGGGCAACGACTACATCGTGATCAACGGCGCCGACCTGCCGGCGCCGCTGACGCCGCAGCAGGCGACGCGCATCTGCGACCGGAACTGGGGCGTGGGCTCGGACGGGATTCTGCTCCTGGTGCCGGCCTGGGGCGGGGCGGACTTTGGCCTGCGCATCCTCAACCCGGACGGGAGCGAGGCTGAGAAGTCGGGCAATGGCCTGCGGATATTCGCCAAGTACCTGTGGGACCACGGGCAGACCAAGCGCGACACCTTCACCGTGGCCACCAAGGGCGGCAGGGTCGAGTGCCGGTGCCATGTGGAGGACGGCCGCGTGAACGTCGTCACCGTGGAGATGGGGAAATGCACCTTCATGGCGCCGGAGATTCCGATGAACGGGCCCGAGCGCGAGGTGGTCAGGGTCCCACTTCAGGTGGATGGCGAGAACCTGCTGGTCACCGCCGTCTCCGTGGGCAATCCCCACTGTGTGGTCTTCACCGACGTGCTCGACGAAGCGCGCGCGCGCCGGCTCGGGCCCAAGATCGAGCGGCACCCCGCGTTTCCCAACCGCACCAATGTCCAGTTCGCCCGCGTGCTCTCGCGCTCCCAGGTGGACATCCTGATTTGGGAGCGCGGGGCGGGCTACACCCTGGCCTCGGGCTCCTCCTCCAGCGCCGTCGCCTGCGCCGCGGTGAAGAACGGCCTGTGCGACCACGGCTTGGTGACGGTGCGCATGCCCGGCGGCACGCTGAGCGTGGAGGTGCGTCCCGACTGGTCCATCCGTCTCCAGGGGCCGGTGGAGGAGGTCTACGCGGGCGCCTTCTCGCAGGAGTTCATGGACGCGCTGAAGCACCTCAAGGCGTAGCGACGGTGCCGGGTCAGGTCCCTGGCTACCTCGGATATCTGTTCGTCTCGCTTGTCGTGGCGATGCTGGTGAGCCTGGGCGTCTTCGTGTGGAACGATGGATTGCGGAGGCGACTCTTCGATCTGCGTGTGAGGGACGTTGGCGGCGTCCTGGTCTGGTTGGCCCTGTGGGCATGGCTCGACTTCGTTGAGCTCTTGGCCGGGAAAGGGTTCTTCCTCGATTTTCAGATCCTGCCGCCGCGGCTGCTCCTGGCCATCTTGCCCTCTCTGGCGCTCCTGCTCTTCCTGTCCATGACGCGCGTGATGGACGGGACGCTTGCTCGGATCCCTCCGGCCACCCTCGTCTACCTCCAGAGCTTCAGGATCGTCGTGGAGTTCGTGCTCTGGCAGCTGGTGTCAGCCGGCGTGGCGCCCGAGATTATGAGCTTTCACGGACGAAACTTCGACATCCTGGTGGGCCTGAGCGCCCCCGTGGTAGCCTACTGCTGCTTCACCCGGCGGATCTGGCCCGAGCGGGTGGCGCTCTGGTGGAATGTGGCTGGCATCCTCGTCCTGCTCAATACGGTAATCCACGCCCAGCTGGCGACCCCGTCGCCCTTCCGCGTGTTCCACACCTCACCGCCCAACACCTTCATCGCGTACCCGCCCTATGTCCTGCTGCCGGCCTTCCTCGTGCCGCTCGCGTGGTTCTTCCACGCCATGTCCATCCGCCAGCTGCTCATGCGGCGTCGGCGGCCGGCCTCAGAGCCCTGACTTTTCGGCCAGGGCCAGGGCCGACCGCGCCAGGGCCTCGACGCGCGGAGCCATAGCGCCGAAGCGGGCGTCCTTGGTCTGGCCGCGCCGCCAGCGGATGTAGATCTGCTGGACGACCACGGCGGTCTTGTACAGCGCGAACACCTCGTAGAACGCGATCTTCGACACGTCCCGCCCGGAGCGCCGGGCGTAGCGCTCGATGATCTGCTCGCGCGTGTAGAAGCCCGGCAGCGCCGTGACCTGGACCACCGACTCCTGCCGCGCGTAGGGGTCGCCCTCCTCGGCCCAGTAGCAAAGGAGGGTGCCGAGATCGGCCAGGGGATCGCCGGTGGTGCACATCTCCCAGTCGAACACCGCCACCACGCGCGACGGGTCCGCGGGGTCGAGCATCAGATTGTCGAGCTTGACGTCGCTGTGAACGAGCGTGGCGGCCTGGGGCAGCGGAACCCGCGCGGCGAGCCACGCGGCCAGCTCGTCGATTGCCGGCAGCTCTCGGTCTTTGGCGCGCTCCCAGCGCTCGGCCCAGCCCGTGACCTGGCGGGCCATGAATCCCTCGGGCCGCCCGAGGTCGCCCAGACCCACGGCCTTCCAGTCCACCGCGTGGAGCTGGACCATCACGTCCACCGTGGCCTCGCTGAGCGCGCGGCGCACCGCGGGGTCCTGGGCCCACGCGGGCGGCAGCTCGCGCCGGATCACCGTGCCGCGCCGCCGCTCCATCACGAAGAACGGCGCGCCGATCACCGCGGGGTCTTCGCAGAAGAGATAGGGGCGCGGCGCGGGAGGGAACACCGGCCAGACGGCGTTGAGCACGCGGTACTCACGCCCCATATCGTGGGCCTTGGGCGCGATGGGGCCGAGCGGCGGGCGGCGTAGGACGAACTCCTGGGAGCCGTAGCGGAGGAGGTAGGTCAGATTCGAGTGGCCGCCGGGGAATTGGGCGACCTCGAGCGGGCCTAGGGCGCCCGGCAGCCGCGGCCGCACGTGAGCGTCGAGCGCCCTGACATCGAACTGCTCGTCCGGCCTGACGGGGGCGGTGTCGGCGGCGGGCGTTGCGGCCATCCGGCGGGCTAGGCGTTGGCGCGGGCGAGCGAGTCCGACAGCCACCGGGCGACGATGCCGCCTCCGAGCGCCGCGACCAGGGTCATTGCGAAGGCGGCCACGGTGACCGCGGCGCTTGGGACCATGGGCCCGAGCGAGGGACGGGACGCCATGAGCCACCCCAGCACGACAAAGAGGGT
>JBGPZD010000074.1:0-11519 GCA_041493605.1 Methylomirabilia bacterium | reverse complement strand
TCGTACTCGTAGCGGTCGTACGCTTCGCCGGCCATTAGAAGAACCTCACGTCTTTGATGTACCCCATGGACACCAGGCGGATGTACACATCGGCCAGCCCGACCCAGATCAGGCTCACCCAGGCGATCTGCATGTGCCGCTCGTTGAGCCGGCTGACGATCGTCCAGAGCCCGTGGCGTGCGGGAGCCTTGGACAGAACATTCAGGCCCCCGCCGCAGAGGTGTCGGCAGGAATGGCACGAGAAGGTGTAGAGCGAGAGCAGCGCGGAGTTCACGAACAGGACCACCGTCCCCAGCCCCATGCCGAACCGCCCGCCGAAGTTGAACGCCATGACGACGTCCCACCAGAGGAAGGCGATGACCGGGATGCCCAGCCAGAAGAAGTAGCGGTGGATGTTTTGGAGAATAAATGGGAAGCGGGTCTCGCCGGTATAGCTCTTGGAGACGTCCCGCACGGCGCAGCCCGGCGGCAGGCCGAAGAAGGACCGGTAGTAGGCCTTGCGGTAGTAGTAGCAGGTGGCCCGGAAGCCGCCCGGGATCCAGAGCACGAGGAAGGCGGGCGACAGGTTCCACCAGGAGCCGATGAGCGGCAGGCTCACGTGCTGGCAGCTGGTCGCTAGGCACGGCGAGTAGAACGGCGAGAGGTAGGGCGCCACGTAGTAGTGCGCGTTCTGCAGCGCGGCCCAGGTCGCGTAGACGCCGAAGCTGCCGAGCAGGAGGATGACCATGAGGGGCTCGACCCACCACGCGTCCGCGCGCAGGGTCGCCCCGGGGATCACCTCGCCGCGCTGATTGCCGAAGGCCTCCTTGATCATGCGATCACTCCCGCGCGAACTGCTTCATGCCGTCCGCGTAGAGGTCCCCGCCGTGGCAGTCGTTGACCACGATGGCCGGGAAGCCCTCCACTTCGAGCCGCCGGATGGCCTCGGTCCCGAGGTCCTCGTAGGCCACGATCTCGAGCTTCTTGACGAACCGCGACAGCACCGCGCCGGCGCCGCCGATGGCGCCGAAATAGACGGCCTTGTGCTTCTTGAGGGCCTCCCTGACCGGCTCGGAGCGGGCGCCCTTGCCGAGCGTGGCCTTGAGGCCGAGGGCCAACAGGTGAGGCACGTACTTGTCCATCCGGCCGGCCGTCGTGGGGCCGATGGAGCCGACGACGTCGCCGGGGCGGGCGGGCGACGGCCCCGTGTAGTAGATGATCTGGCCTTTCACTTCGATGGGCAGCGGCTTGCCGGCCTCGATCAGCGGCAGCAGGCGGCCGTGGGCGGCATCCCGCGCCGTGTACATGACGCCGGTGATCCGCACCCGGTCGCCCGCCTTGAGTGCCTCCACGTCGGCGTCGGAGAGCGGCGGTGTGACCTCCGTGATGCCGTCGGGCGCCACCGTAATCACAGCGTCACTTCCTTGTGGCGGTGGGCGTGGCACTCGATGGTCACGGCCACCGGCAGGCTGGTGATGTGGCACGGATAGGTCAGGATGTGGATGGCGAAGGCGGTCGTGTCGCCGCCATAGCCCTGGGGCCCGATGCCCAGGCGATTGGCCCCCTCCAGCACGTCCTTCTCGAGCGCGTTGACGACCGGGTCTGGGTTGGGGCTGCCGACTTCGCGGAAGAGGGCCTTCTTGCTGAGCCGCGCGGCCTGCTCGAAGGTGCCGCCGACGCCCACCCCCACGACGAGCGGCGGGCACGCGTCGGGCCCGGCGGTCTTAACGCACTCGAGGATCCAGGCCTTGACGCCGTCGAGGCCCTCGGCCGGGGTGAGCATCTTGTACTTGGAGCGGTTCTCGCAGCCGCCGCCCTTGGCCATGATCTGGATCCGGAGCTGGGCGCCGGGCACCACGTCGGCGTGGATCACCGCCGGGGTGTTGTCGCCGGTGTTCACGCGGTCGAAGGGCGAGCGGACGATGGAGGCGCGGAGGTAACCCTCGGTGTAGCCCTGCCTCACGCCCTCGTTGATCGCGTCGTAGAGCCCGCCCCCGGTGACGTGGACGTCCTGCCCCAGCTCCACGAAGCAGACCACGAAGCCCGTGTCCTGGCAGTACGGGATCATCTTGGTGCGGGCGAGCTGGGCGTTGTCCTTGAGGATTTGGAGCACCTGCTTGCCGGCCGCGGACCGCTCGGTGCCGAGCGCCCGGTCGAAGGCGCGCAGCATGTCGGGCTCGAGGGCGTAGTTCGCCTCCATGCACATCTTCTTGACGGCGTCCGTGACGGAGGAGACGTGGATCTCGCGCATAGGCCCCTGCCTAATGTGAGCCCGCCGCCCGCGCGTAGAAGGCCTGCGCCCGCTTCGCCATCTCGCGTGGGGCGACATTCTCCTTGCGGGTCGCCAGCGTCCACTTCTGGCCGTACGGGTCCTCGACGCCGCCAAGCCTGTCGCCCCAGAACATGTCCGTGACGGGCATGAGAGGCCTCGCGCCGGCCGCCAGCGCCCGCCCGACCGCGGCGTCCGCGTCCTTGACGTAGAGATAGAAATTGACCGGGGTGCCGCCCAGGGTCTGCGCCGACCGGCTCCCCATGGCGGGGTCCTCCTCGCCCAGCATGAACCGCGAATCGCCGACCTCGAGCTCGGCGTGCGCAAGGGTCGTCCCGTCGGCCTTCATCAGGCGCATCCGCTCCTTGGCGCCGAAGGCCCGCTTGTAGAAGTCGATCGCCTGGGCGGCGCCGCGGACGGAAAACCCCGGGGTCAGCGTGTGGTAACCGTCGGGGACGACCTTAATGCGCGGCGCGGCCTTCTTCGGGGCCTTGGCCCGCCGGTGCGCCTTCTTCCGCGCCTTGGTCTTCGCCATGACGTTCTCCCCGCCTAGAGCTTGAGTTTTTCCACCAGCTCGCGCACCGCCGCGGCGGACTTGTCGAAGGCCGCCTGCTCGCCGGCGGTGAGCTTGATCTCGATGATCTGCTCGACGCCCGCGCGGCCGAGCTTCACGGGCACGCCGACGTAGACTCCCTTGACCCCGTACTGGCCGTTGAGATAGGCCGCGCACGGCAGGATCTTCTTCTTGTCCTTGAGGATGGCCTCGACCATCTCGACGGCGGCGGCGGCGGGCGCGTAGTAGGCGCTGCCGGTCTTGAGCAATCCGACGATCTCGGCGCCGCCGTTGGCGGTGCGCTTGACGAGCGCCTCGATCTTGTCCGGCGGCAGCAGGTCGGTGATGGGGATGCCGGCCACCGTGGAGTAGCGCGGCAGCGGCACCATGGTGTCGCCGTGGCCGCCCAGCACGAAGGCCGTGACGTTCTCCACCGACACGTTGAGCTCCCAGGCGATGAAGGTGCGGAAGCGGGCCGAGTCGAGCACGCCCGCCATGCCGATGACGCGCTCGGCCGGGAAGCCCGACTTCTTCCACGCCAGCTGGACCATGGCGTCCAGCGGGTTGGTGACGAGGACGAGGATGGCGTTCTTCGAGCGCTTGACCACCTCGTCCACCACCGAGCCCACGATCTCGGCGTTCTTGAAGAGCAGGTCGTCGCGGGTCATGCCGGGCTTGCGCGCCAGCCCGGCCGTGATCACGACGATGTCGGAATCGGCCGTCTCGTCGTAGCCGTTGGAGCCCGCGAGCCGGGAATCGTAGCCGTGGATGGGCCCGGCCTGGGCCAGATCGAGCGACTTGCCCTGCGGGACGCCTTCGATCACGTCCACGAGGACGACGTCGCCCAGCTCCTTCTCCACCGCGTACTGCGCGACCGAGGCGCCGACGTTGCCGGCGCCGATGACGCTGACCTTCGCCCGGGCGGCCATCACACGGACTCCATGTTCTTGATGAGGGCGGTGCCGAACTCCGAGCACTTGACCTCCTTGGCCCCCTCCATCAACCGCGCGAAGTCATAGGTGACGACCTTCTGCGCGATGGTCTTCTCGAGGCCCGCGACGATCCGGTCCGCGGCCTCGGTCCAGCCCAGGTGCCGCAGCATCATCTCGCCCGAGAGGATGACCGAGCCGGGGTTGACCTTGTCCTGGCCGGCGTACTTGGGCGCCGTGCCGTGGGTCGCCTCGAAGAGCGCGTGGCCGGTGTCGTAGTTGATGTTGGCCCCCGGCGCGATGCCGAGGCCTCCCACCTGGGCGGCCGTCGCATCCGACAGGAGATCACCCGTGAGATTGCAGCACGGGATGACGTCGAACTCGTCGGGGCGGGTCAGGATCTGCTGGAGGAAGGCGTCGGTGATGGCGTCCTTGACGAGGATCTTCCCCGCCGGCGGCTTGCCTCCGCACTCGTCCCAGGAGATGAGCTTGTCCGAGAACTCGCGCTTGGCCAGCGCGTAGCCCCATTTCATGAACATGCCTTCCGTGTACTTCTGGATATTGCCCTTGTGGACCAGCGTGACGCTGCGGCGGTTGTTCTCGACCGCCCACCGCATCGCCGCGCGGATCAGCCGCTCGGAGCCTTCCTTAGACACGGGCTTGATGCCGATCGAGGAGGTGTTGGGGAACCGGATCTTGGTGACCCCCATCTCCTTCTGGAGAAACTCCACCACCTTCTTGGCCTCGGGGGTGCCCTGCTCCCACTCGATGCCGGCGTAGATGTCCTCCGTGTTCTCGCGAAAGATCACCATGTCGATCTTTTCGGGATGCTTGACCGGCGAGGGCACACCCTTGAAGTAGCGCACCGGGCGCAGGCACACGTAGAGATCCAGCACCTGCCGCAGCGTGACGTTGAGTGACCTGAAGCCTTCCCCGATGGGCGTGGTGAGCGGGCCCTTGATCGCGATCAGGTACTCGCGGATCACGTCCATGGTCTCGTCCGGCAGCAGGTTGGGCGGACAGTCCTTGCCATAGACGGCCTGCGCCTTCTCACCGGCGTAGGTCTCGGCCCAGGCGATCTTGCGGCGCCCCTTGTAGGACTGGGCCACCGCGGCGTCCAGCACGCGGACGGAGGCCCGCCAGATGTCCGGGCCCGTCCCGTCGCCTTCGATGAAGGCGATGATCGGATGGTCCGGCACCTGCAGCTTGCCGTGACTGATGGTGACCTTGTCGCCCGCGGGGATCTTCACCTTGCCGGCCATGTGCGTCTCCTTGTGGACTTATTTCAGGGCGTTCAGGGCGGAGCCCGCCTTGAACCACCTGATCTGCTCGTCGGTCAGCGTGTGGTTGCACTGGATCGTGACGGTCTTGCCGCCCGGCTTGTGGAGGACGACCTCGACGGGCTTCCCGGGCGCGAGGGCCGCCAGGCCCCGGACGGTCACGCGGTCGGCCTGCTCGAACAGGTCGTAGTCGCCCGCCTTCGAGAACGTGAGGGGCAGGATGCCCTGCTTCTTGAGGTTGGTCTCGTGGATGCGGGCGAAGCTCTTGACAAGGACCACTGCACAACCGAGATATCGAGGAGACATTGCTGCATGTTCACGGCTCGAGCCTTCTCCATAATTCTCGTCGCCGATGACGACCCAGCCGGCCCCCTTCGCCTTGAGCTCGCGGGCCATCTTCGAGAAGTTCTGCCCCTTCTCGCCCGTCAGGGGATTGACCCCCTTGCCGGCCTCGCCCGTGAACGCGTTGACCGCGCCCAGGAACATGTTGTCGCTGATCTTGTCGATGTGGCCGCGGTACCGCAGCCAGACGCCCGCCGGCGAGATGTGATCGGTCGTGGTCTTGCCCTTGGTCTTGACGAGGATGGGCAGCTCGGCGAAGTCCTTGCCGTCCCAGCGCGGGAAGGGCTGGAGCAGCTGGATCCGCTCGCTGGTGGGCGCCACCTCGACCGTCACGCTGTCCCCGTCGGCGGCCGGCGGCTCGTAGCCCTCCTCGCCTCGCACGAAGCCCCGCGGCGGCAGCTCCTCGCCCTCCGGCGCGGTGAAGCGGAACGGCTTGCCGTCGGCGCCGGGCATGGTCCCGTGCACCGGGTCGAACTCGAGCGTGCCCGCGAAGGCCAGCGCCGTCACGATCTCGGGGCTCGTCAGGAAGGACAGGGTCGCCGCGCTGCCGTCGTTCCGGCCGGGGAAGTTGCGGTTGAAGGAGGAGACGATCGTGTTGACCTCGTCCTTGCCCACGTCGGAGCGCTTCCACTGCCCGATGCAGGGGCCGCAGGCGTTGGCCAGCACGGTGCCCCCGATCTTCTGGAAGGTCTCCATGATGCCGTCGCGCTTGATCGTCTGGAAGATCCGCTCCGACCCGGGCGTCACGAGGAACGGCGTCTTCGCCCTGAGCCCCGCCTTGAGCGCCTGCGTCGCGATGTGCGCGGCGCGCTTCATGTCCTCGTACGACGAGTTGGTGCAGGAACCGATCAGCGCGTTCTTGATATTCGGGGGCCACCCTTCCTTCTTCACCTCGGCGGCGAGCTTGGAGATGGGCCGGGCGCGGTCCGGCGAGTGGGGACCCACAATGTGGGGCTCGAGCTCCGAGAGGTCGATCTCCACGACCTCGTCGTAGGACTTCTTGGGGTTCGCCAGCACCTCGGGGTCGGCCACCAGGTGCTCGCGGTACTGCTCGGCGAGCGCGGCCACCTCCGGGCGGTCGGTGGCGCGGAGATACGCGGCCATCCGGTCGTCGAAGTGGAAGAGCGAGGTGGTCGCCCCCAGCTCCGCCCCCATGTTGCAGATCGTGCCCTTACCGGTGGCGCTGATGGACTCGGCCCCGGGCCCGAAATACTCGACGATCTTGTTGGTGCCGCCCTTGACGGTGAGGAGGCCGCAGAGGTACGTGATCACGTCCTTAGCCGAGGTCCAGCCCGAGAGCTTCCCGGTGAGGCGCACCCCGATCAGCTTGGGGTCGAGCACCTCCCACGCCAGTCCCGCCATGGCCTCGCCGCAATCGGCGCCGCCCACTCCGATGGCCACCATGCCGAGGCCGCCGGCATTGGGCGTGTGGGAGTCCGCGCCGATCATGAGCCCGCCGGGGTAGGCGTAGTTCTCGAGGATCACCTGGTGGATGATGCCCGAGCCGGGCTTCCAGAAGCCGATCCCGTACTTGCGCGAGGCCGAGTGGAGGAAGTTATAGACCTCGTTGTTCTCGGTGACGGCGCGCTGCATGTCTTCGGAGGCGCCGCTCTGCGCCCGGATGAGATGGTCGCAATGCACCGTGCTCGGGACGGCGACCTGTTTCTTGCCGGCCTGCATGAATTGCAGCAGCGCCATCTGCCCGGTGGCGTCCTGCAGCGCGACGCGGTCGACGCGCAGCCGGAGCTGGGCCTTGCCCCGGCTCCACTCCTGCGTGTCGAAGTCGTCGGCGTGGGCGACCAGGATTTTCTCGGCCAGGGTCAGCGGCCGGCCGAAGCGCTGGCGGGCCTTGGCGAGCCTGGCGGGCATGGACTCGTAGAGCCGCTTGATCTGGTCAGCCGCCATGGAGGGCCTCCTTGACCGCCAAGTCCGCGCCGTTCCGAGCGCCTACAGACGTATCGCCTCCCACCCTCGTCGGGCAGGAGGCGACCAGTAAATTACGAGGTTACGCTAACACGGGCCTCCGGCCCGGTCAAGCGAGGCCGTGGCCTTGGTCAGACCGGGCGCGGTCAGCGGATGAGCCGGAGCAGGGCCCGGCGCCGGAGCGCCAGGATGGACTCCGTGGGCGAGATGCCCATGGGGCACACGTCGGTGCAATTGGCCTGGCCGTGGCAGCGCAAGAGCGCGTCTTCGGCGAGCATGACCGCGGTGCGCCCGGTGCGGCCGGCGTCGCGGCTGTCCCGCTGGACCGTGAAGAGCCGGTTGAGCGCCGCCGGACCCGGAAAGCGCGAGTCGTGGGCCACCATGGTGCACGCCGACACGCACATCCCGCAGCCGATGCACTCGATGGCGCGGTCGATGTGGCGCCGCTCGCGACTCGTGCCGCCGATCGGCGCGAAGTCGCCCGCGTCGGCCATGGGCACGAAAGCCCCGCCCACCTGCGTCATCTTCTCTTTGAACGGCGCCATGTCCACGACCAGGTCGCGGATGAGCGGGAAGTGGTAGAGCGGCCGCACGGTGACGGGGCCGCGCGCGAGGCTGCGCAGCAGGGTCCGGCAGGCCCAGCGCTCCCGCCCGTTGATCACCATGCCGCAGGAGCCGCACATCCCCACGCGGCAGGCGTAGCGGAAGGCCAGCGTCGGGTCCAGGCGGCGCTGGGCGTCGACCAGGGCGTCCAGCACCGTCATGCCCTCCTTGGCCGGCACCCAGTAGCGCTGCAGCCGCTCGCGCGAGCCGGGCGCCCAACGGAAGACCTTCAGAACCATCGCCATCTCCAGAACGCGGTGAAGAGGATCGCGGCCACGCCGATGGCCAGGATGAACAGCGCCCGGTGCCAGCGCACGGGCAGCCCGAAGTCGAGCAGGATGGCGCGCACGCCGAGGAGCCCGTGCAGCAGCACCAGCCCGAGCAGGGCCGCCTGCGCCCCGCGGACGAAGGGATTGCGCAGGTGGAGCGCGATCACGACGATCAGCGCGAGCGCCGCCGCGCGCTGGAGCAGCCAGGCCCACATCCCCGACCGGGTGCCGCGCCAGCCTTCCGCGCTGGCCCACTGCCGCTTGAGGATCCGCCGCTGGGGCATGTTAGTGGGCCGTGCTCATGCCCCAGCGGAGCACCGTCTTCCGCTCGAGCCACTTGAAGAAGAGGTTCTCGACCAGCAGGCCGATCAGGATGACGGTGAGCAGGCCCGCGAACACCAGGTCGGTGTTCATCTCGAACCGGTTCTGGTAGATGAACCAGCCGAGGCCGCCCTGGCTGCCCGCCACCCCGAAGACCATCTCCGCCGCGATGATCGTCCGCCAGGCGAACGCCCAGCCGATCTTGAGCCCGGACAGGATGTACGGGAACGCCGCCGGCAGCAGGATGCCCAGGACGAGGCGCCAGCCCGTGAGCCCGAAGTTCTGGCCGACCCGGCGCAGCGTCTGGGGCACGGTCACGAAGCCCTGGTAGGTGTTGAGCGACATGGGCCAGAGCACCGAGTGGATGATGACGAAGATGAGAGACTTCACGCCGAGGCCGAACCACAGCAAGGCCAGCGGCATGAGCGCGATGGCCGGCAGGGGGTTGAACATGGAGGTGATGGTCTCGAGAAACTCCGCGCCGATGCGGGTCGTGACCGCCACCGTGGTCAGCACGAGCGCCAGCGCCGCGCCGATGGCCATGCCCGTGAGCAGCACCTGGAGCGACTGGGCGGCATAGCCCGGCACCTCGCCGGTGACGACCGAGCGCGCGAAGGCCGCGAGCACGCTCGAGGCCGTGGGGAAGAGGAGCGGGCTGGCCGCCCAGCGAGTCAGCAGCTCCCAGAATACGAACAGGGTGAGGACGATGGCGGCCTTGCGCGCCGCGGGACGCCGCCAGAGGCTCTTCATTCGCCCAACACCTCCTGGACCGCGCGCTGGACCTTGAGCGAGGCCTCGGTATCGCGCTGGCCGGCGGCGGGGTTGTCCAGCAGCCGGCGCACGCGGGCGGGCCCGGGCGAGAGGACGAGGATGCGGTCGCCCAGGACGACGGCCTCCTGGATCGAATGGGTGACGAACAGGATCGTCTTGCGGGTCGCCTCCCAGATGCTGAGCAGCTCGTCCTGCATCTTCCGGCGGGTGAGCGCGTCCAGGCTGGCGAAGGGCTCGTCCATCAGCAGCATCGCCGGATCCAGGGCCAGCGAGCGCGCGATGGCGGCGCGCTGCTTCATGCCGCCCGAGAGCTGGTGCGGGTAGCTGTCGGCGAAGCGGTCGAGGCCCACCATGCCGATGAAGCGGTCGGCCTCGCGCCGGGCCGCCGCGGGGTCCATCCGCTTGGCGACGCGCAGCGGGTACATGACGTTGCCCAGCACGGTCTTCCAGGGCAGCAGCTGGTCGAACTCCTGGAACACCACGACCCGGTCGGGGCCGGGGCCGGTGACGGCATGGCGGTCGAGCTCCACCGTGCCCCGCGCGGGAGGCATGAAGCCCGCGATGGACTTGAGCAAGGTGGACTTGCCGCAGCCCGACGGGCCCAGCAGGATGAACTTCTCCCCCCGCCCCACGGAGAACGTCACGTCCTCCACCGCCGTGAAAAGCCCGTTCTCCGTCGGATACGAGATCGTCACCTCCCGCACTGTCAGGAGCGCGTCCTTCAATTGTGTTAATTCCCGCCAAGCGGGTACAGGGGCTCGAAGGCGTAGTCGCGCCAGGAGGCGGGGACGGCCTTGATCATCCCGATCTTGTTCATGAACGAGGCGAACTTGATGAGCCCCGACGGGGTCATCGTGTACTTCAGCCCCGGCTGCCTCATGATCTCGAGCATCTGCTCCGGCGTGGACTTGGCCTTCTCGCTCGTCACGTAGAGGCGCGCGGCCTCGGCCGGGTTGGCGTTGATGAAGTCGGTGGCCTCCTTGAGGGCGTCGGTGAAGGCCCGGGCCAGCCCCGGGTTGGCCTTGACCCACTTCTCGCTGGCCCAGGTCAGGTTGAAGGTGTGAGGCCCCCCGGCCGCCGCGTAGCTGTCGAAGACCTTGTGGATGCCCGGATCCCGGAGCTGCTCGTACTGGAAGGGCGGCGAGCTCAGGTGGCAGGTGATCTCGCGCTTGGACAGGATGGCCGCGGTGGCGTCGGGGTGGGCCATGGCCACGATCTGCTGGTTGAGCTTCTTGGGATCGCCCAGCTCCTTCTCGGCCTCCATCTGGAGCACCACATGCTGGATCGAGCCGATGGCGGGCATGGCGATACGGTCGCCGGCCCTGAGGTCCCCGAGGCTCTTGATGTCGGCGCGGGCGCAGTTGAGGAAGAGCGGCATCTCGTTGAGCGCCCCCAGCGTCTTCCAGTCCAGCCCCTTGTCGATGGCCTGGATGAAGGGCCCGAGGCCGCCCGAGCCGATGTCCATCTGGCCGGCGATCATGACGTCGCGGATGACGGGGCCCGAGGTGAGCTGCCGCCACTCGATCTCCACGCCCGGCAGCCGCTTTTCGAGCAGCTTCATCTCGCGCATGACGATCAGCTGGAGGTAGCCGAGGCCGGGCTGTTTCACGATGCGGAGCTGCTTGGCCTCGTCTGCGCTCGCGGGGGCGGGCGCGCTCGCCGCTCCAGTCAGCAGGAGCAGCGCCGCGATCGTTCCGCCAATCCGCCGCGTCAGGTGCTTGGACATGTCGGTCTCCCCTCAGTGAGCGGTCAGTCCCCGACCTCGACGGTCATGCCGGGCCGCGCCGCCTCCGGCGTGAGCCGCGTCAGCCGGACCGGCTCGGTCCACACCTTGGGCATGGCCCCGTCGGCGAAGCCCACGTAGACGTTGTAGAGGTCGGCCGACGGCTCGGGATGGTCCTTGCGGAAGTGCGAGCCGCGGCTTTCGGCGCGCTCGAGGGCGCTGCGGCAGATCAGCCAGGCCGCCGTCGCCTGGCTCTGGAGATTCAGCCAGTCCTGCCAGGCGAGGTTGAAGGCGCTGCCGCCCGGCACGGCGGCGCCCTCGGCGCGGCGGCCGATCTCCTCGACCTCGCCCAGGGCCTGCTTGAGGTATTCTCCGGTGCGGATCAGCCCCACGTGGTCCCACATGAGGGACCTCAGCCGCGCGAGAAGCGAGTAAACATTGTCACCCTCCGTCCGCCCCAGCGGCCCGGCCACGCGGCGGGCGGCCGCCTCCATCGCGGCCCGCGACAGCCGCGGCAGCGAGCGCGTCACCACCCAGTCGGCCATGGTGTCCCCGGC
>JBGPZD010000057.1:0-13730 GCA_041493605.1 Methylomirabilia bacterium | reverse complement strand
GGGACTTCCATGGCTTCCCCGGGCTCGAGGAAGGCGCGCTGCATGTCCACGATCAGGAGCGCCGTGCGCCCGCGCTCAAGGGGAAGCGCGCGCTTGAAGGTTTCCTGCCGGTCCATGGGCGCCTTGAACTGCCGCCCCGCCCTGCTACCAGGGGGCGACGGAAAAGGCGTTGGGAATGTGGCGGATGGCCTTGACGCCGCCCTCGTCGTTGATGATGACGGAGACGACGTCGAAGCGGCAGGGCGTCTGGCGGATGCGCTTGGAGCGCAGGTAGCCGTGGGCCAGCTTGCCCAGCCGGTTCTGCTTGCGCGTGTTGACGCCGACCTGGGGCGGCTCGGCCTCGACCACGTCCCTGCGCGTCTTGACCTCTACGAAGACGAGGGTCTTGCCCTCTTTCGCGACGAGGTCGATCTCGCCGGCGCGGGTGCGGACGTTCTTCTCGAGAATGGCGTAGCCGCTCCGGGCCAGGAAGCGCGCGGCTGCCTCCTCCCCCTTGACGCCAATGGCCCTGCGTGTGTCCGTGGGCACTCGTGTCACTCCTTCACCAGTACAAGATCGAACGCGACCTCGCTCTGCCCGGCCTTCGGGTAGAGCTGGGTCGTCAGCGGGCGGTGGCCCGGCGCGACCGCCTTGAAGTGGATGTGCGGCGGCCGGCCGAAGTAGGCCGGCGGGACGTCGGTCTCGAAGCGGTAGGAGCCGCCGGCGCCGGTGATCAATGCTCCCCGATGGGCGTCGTCGTAGTCGCCCTTGGGGTTGGCCTGCCACCACTCCACGCGGGCGCCCTTGACGGCCTCGCAGGTCGCGGCCGAGCGGACTGCTCCGCTCACCACCATCCCCTTGCCCGTGGCCTCGCGCACGGGCGCGTTGGCCTTGTAGAACGGGCCCTCCATGTCGCGCGGCGTGGGGGCGCACTTCGGCTGGGCCCCGGCGGCGGCCGCCGCGAGGACCAGCAGGAGGGCACTCAGTACGGCGCTACGCTTCATGCTCGTTGACTCCCCACAAAGAGCTCACCTTGAGTCCACACCCCGGCGAAGGTGCGGCGGTGGAGCGGGCATGGGCCGTGCCGCCCCAGGGCCGCGCGGTGCTCCGGCGTCGGGTAGCCCTTGTGCCGCCCGAAGCCGTACTCGGGATAGTCCCGATCCGCCGCTTCCATGATCCGGTCCCGCGTCACCTTGGCGACGATGGAGGCCGCGGCCACCGAGGCCGACCGCCGGTCGCCCTGAACCAGGTTCTTCTGCGGGCACCCGAGCCCGTCGAGCGCCACGTAGTCCGTCAGCACCAGCTCGGGCGCGGCCGCCAGCGCCGCGAGCGCCTGCCGCATCGCCAGCCGCGTCGCCTCCAGGATGTTCACCCGGTCGATCGTCGCCGGGTCGGCCATCCCGACCCCCACGGCCACCGCCCGCTCGCCGATCACGTCGAAGAGCCGCGTCCGCTCCTCGGCGGTGAGACGCTTGGAGTCGTCCACCCCTTCAATCCGGCCGCCGGGCGACAGGATCACCGCCGCCGCCACCACCGGCCCCGCCAGCGGGCCGCGCCCGGCCTCGTCCACGCCGGCCACGCGGGTGAGCCCGCGCCGCCACGCGGCCTGCTCGAAGCGGTAGGGCGCTCCGGCGGCCACCGCCGCGGCTAGCCCTCGGGCTCGCCCGAGGTCGGCACCTGGGCCGCGCGCTTCTCCTTCAGGCGCGCCGCCTTGCCGACCAGATCCCGCAGGTAGTAGAGCTTCGACCGCCGCACCGTCGCGCGCTTGGACACCTGGATCTTGTCGATCCGGGGCGAGTGCAGGGGGAAGGTGCGCTCCACACCCACGCCGTAGGAAATGCGGCGCACGGTGAAGGAGGCGCCGCTGCCGCCGCCGCGCTTGCGGATCACCACGCCCTCGAAGGCCTGCAGCCGTTCCTTCTCGCCCTCGATGACCTTGACCCAGACCTTGACGGTGTCCCCGGGACGAAAGCCGCCCCGATCCTTCTTGAGCTCTCCCGCCTCGACGATGCGAATCGCTTCCATCATTGGCTCCTTGCCATTAGTCCATGAAGTCCGAGGGCACTCGGCCCTGGCTGAACCCATCGGCCCACTTCTGCTCTTCCGGCGACAGATCGGCCGTCTCGAGCAGCTCGGGCCGACGCTGCCAGGTCCGCCAGACGGCCATCACGCGCCGCCAGCGGGCGATCCTGCCGTGGTCCCCGGAGAGCAGGACCTCCGGCACCTTCCAGTCGTGGAACATTTCCGGCCGCGTGAACTGCGGGTGCTCGAGCAGCCCGCGCGAGAACGAGTCCTGCTCGGGCGCCGCGGCGTCGCCCAGCGCCCCCGGCAGCAGCCGCGTCACCGCGTCCGCCACCACGAGGGCGGCCAGCTCGCCGCCCGTCAGGACGTAGTCGCCGATGGACAGCTCCTCGTCCACCAGGTGCTCGCGCACCCGCTCGTCCACACCCTCATACCGGCCGCACACCAGGATCAGATGCGGCCGCTGGGCCAGCTCGCGCGCCGCCTCCTGCGTGAAGCGCCGGCCGGCCGGATCCAACAGGACGACATGGGTGCCCGCCCTGGGGGCCCCGGAGCCGCGCAGCCCGTCAATCGCCGCGGCCAGCGGCTCGGGCTTGAGGATCATGCCTCCGCCACCCCCAAAGGGCGGCTCGTCCGTGACCTGGTGCTTGCCCCCGGCGTAGTCGCGGAGGTTGTGGACGCGGATCTCCACGAGCCCGCGGGACTGGGCCCGGCCGAGGATCGACTCCCGCAGCGGGCCCTCGAACATGCCCGGGAACAGGGTGACGATGTCGATCTTCACAGCTCGAGCAGCCCTTCCGGCGGATCGATCACGATCCGGCGCTCCGCCACGCTGACCTCCACCACGATTTCCGGCACGGCCGGGATCAGGTGCTCATGCTCCCCATCGCTCACGCGCCACAGCTCCTGGGCCCCGCCGTCCTGCACCCCGGCGAACCGGCCGACGGTGCGCCCGTCGCGGGTCTGGACCAAGGCGCCTTCCATCTGCCACGGGTAGAACTGGCCGGCCGGCGTGGGCAGGACCTGCGTCCGGTCCACCGCCAGAAGCCGTCCCTGCAGCGCGCGCGCCTGCTCGGGCGATTGCACGCCCTCCACCGTGACCAGCACCGTCTCTCCCTCGAAACGGCAGGAGGCGATCCGGCACGGCTCGCGGCGGTCGCTGTCGGGCTCCCAGAGAAAGCAATCTCTCAGGTCCTTGAAGCGCTCCCGCGGCCGGTCCGTCATGGGCCGCACCTTCACCTCGCCGCGCAGGCCGTAGGGCCTCAACACTTGACCGACGGCCACGAGGGGAGCTGTCGCCGTCACGTCTAGGCCTTGACCGCTCCGGCGGCCGCCCCCGCGGCCGCTCCGGCGCGGGCCATCAGGTTCTTGACCGTGTTGGAGGGCTGGGCGCCCTTTTTGATCCACGCCTGCGCCTTCTCCAGCTCGATCTTGAGCTCGGGCGGCCGGCTCAGCGGATTGTAGTGCCCGATGATCTCGATGAACCGCCCGTCGCGCGCCGCGCGCGAATCGGCCACCACCACGCGGTACGACGGCTTCCGCGTCGTTCCCGTCCGTCTCAGTCGAATGTGGACTGCCACTGGGTCACCTCTTTCTCGCGTTCTGGGTCTCGCCTCGGTTATCGCGGAAGGAACGGCAGGGCGCCCTTCATCTTGCCCATCCGGCCTTCCATCTGCTTGAGCCCCTTCATCATCTTTCTCAGCTCCGCGTACTGCTTGAGCAGCCGGTTGACGTCGGCGACGCCCGTGCCGCTGCCCCGCGCGATTCGCGCGCGGCGGCTGCCGTTGATGATCGCGGGCTCCCGCCGCTCCTGGGGCGTCATCGAGCCGATGATCGCCTCGAACTTCACCAGCTGCTTCTCCTCGCCCTTGAGCTCCTTGGGCATGCCCTTGCCCTTGAAGAGGGGCACCATCTCCATGAGCTGCCCCAGCGGGCCCATCGAGCGCACCTGCTTGAGCTGCGCGGCGAAGTCCTCGAGCGTGAAGCTGTCCTCGCGGATCTTCTGGGCGAGGGCCTCGGCCTGCCCGACGTCCACCACCGCCTGCGCCTTCTCCACCAGGGAGAGCACGTCCCCCATGCCGAGGATGCGCTGCGCCAGCCGGTCCGGGTGGAAGGGCTCGAGCGCCTCGGTTTTCTCTCCCACGCCGACGAAGGCGATCGGCCGCCCCGTCACCGCCCGCACCGAGAGCGCCGCCCCGCCCCGGGCATCGCCGTCCAGCTTGGTCAGGATCACGGCGTCGATCCCGACGGCGGCGTTGAACTTCTCCGCCACGCTCACCGCGTCCTGCCCCGTCATCGCGTCCACGACCAGGAGCACGTGATGAGGACCCACGGCCCGCTTGATGGCCCGGAGCTCTTCCAGCATCTCCTCGTCGATGTGCAGCCGGCCCGCCGTGTCGAGGATCACCGGGCTGAGCCCGCGGCGCGCCGCCTCGTCCCGCGCCGCCGAGCAGATGGCCACGGGCTTCTGCCCGGCCTCGCCCACCACCGGGACCTTGATCTGGGCGCCCAGGGTCTCGAGCTGTTCCATGGCCGCCGGCCGGTAGACGTCCGCCGCCGCCATCAGCGGGTGCTGTCCCTGCTTCTGGTAGTGGCGCGCCAGCTTCGCCGCCGAGGTCGTCTTGCCCGAGCCCTGAAGCCCCACCAGCATGATCACGGTGGGCGGATGCGAGGCCATCGCGAGCCGGTGGCCCGAGCCCCCGAGCAGTTCCACCAGCTCGTCGTGCACGACCTTGACCACCTGCTGGCCCGGCGTGAGCGACTGGAGCACGTCCTGGCCGACCGCTTTCTCGCGGATCCGCTCGACGAAGCCCTTGACGACCTTGAAGTTGACGTCGGCTTCGAGCAAAGCCACCCGCACCTCGCGGAGGGCCTCTTGGATATTCTCCTCCGTCAGCCGGCCGTACCCCCGGAGCCGGTCGAAGATGCCGGTCAGTCGACTAGTCAGGCTGTCGAGCATGAATGACCATCCACCCGCAAACTTCTGGAAACGCTAAAGGATACTGGCGAGGTAGGGAAAAGTCAAGCCTATTTCACTACTTCCGCAGCATTCCTCAGTTCGGAGACAGCCTTTCCGGGGTCGGGGGCCCCGAAAATGGCGGAGCCCGCCACCAGCACCCCGGCCCCAGCCTGGGCCAGGGGGAGGGCATGCTCCCGCTTGACCCCCCCGTCCACCGAGATCAGGGCCGGGCGCTTACCAAGCAAGGCCCTTATTTTCCGGATTTTTTCATAGGCCGTCGGGATGAAGGACTGCCCCCCGAAGCCCGGGTTCACCGACATGACCAGGACCAGGTCGAGGTCGTCGAGCACGTATTCGAGGACGCCGGGCCCGGTGGAGGGGTTGAGGGCCACCCCGGCCCGGGCCCCCGCCTCCCGGATCTGGTTGAGCGTGCGCTGGAGATGCGGGCAGGCCTCGGCGTGGACGGTCAGCCAGTCGGCCCCGGCGCGGACATAGGTTTCGATCCAGCGCTCGGGCTCCTCGATCATCAGGTGCACGTCGAGCGGCAGCCGGGTGCGCTTGCGGATGGACTCGATGACGGGCGGGCCGATGGTCAGGTTCGGGACGAAGTGGCCGTCCATCACGTCCACGTGCAGTTGATCGGCGCCGGCCGCCTCGACGCGGGCGATTGCCTCGCCCAGCGCGGCGAAGTCGGCGGAGAGGATACTGGGCGCAATCTTCATCTGCTCCTGACCTTACCCCAAAAAACGCCGAAAGGCCAATTCGTCCAGCATTTTGGGGCTTTGAATAGCTCTTGACATTGTCGACCGGGAATAGCACCATTGCGCTACTTTGCTAAGCTCAATCAGCCAGGCCAGCCAGGAGGGGTCTTGGGTCATGACGCCACCGGCGAGTGTCCAGCCGTCGCTCGGTGATCGGTGCCCCGTCTGTCGATCCCCGATCGTCGTGCGCCGCGGCGCCGAAGTCGTGGTAAAGAACGCCATCCTCCGCGTGGACGCCTCACGCCGCGTGGAAGCAAAATGCGCGCGCTGTAAATCGTGGGTGGAGGTGCCCCTGCGCTTCATCGGATAGAGCGTCCCTAGCCCAAGGCGAACGTCGCAGTCGAAAGACAACAAGCCGGGAGCCGGGCCGTCGCGAGACGGCCGGCCCCGGCTTTTTTCTTGGAGGCAGACACCATGACTCAGGCGGTGACCGAGACCAAGGCCCAGCGCGCCGAGCGGCTCAAGCGCGAGCTGAACCCCTGGGCCGCCCATGCCGAGATCGAGCGCTTCGCCCGCGAAGGCTACGGATCCATCCCGCCCGAATGGCTGGGGACCTATTTCCGCTGGTGGGGCATCTACCCGCAAGGCGATGGCGCCGGTGTGGTGGGCGGGACGGCCGGCATGGGCAAGTCCGTGCCCTACTTCATGCTGCGCATCCGGATCCCGAACGGGATCCTGCGCTCCACCCAGCTGCGGGTGATCGCGGACCTGGCCGAGCGCCATGCGCGCGGCATCGCCGACCTCACCGTGCGGCAGAACATCCAGCTCCACTGGGTGAGGGTCGAGAGCCTCCCGGAGATCTTCCGGGCGCTCGGCACGACCGGCCTGGGCAGCCTGGGCGCCTGCGGCGACGTCACGCGCAATATCACGGGCTGCCCCGTGGCCGGGGTGGACGCCGAGGAGATCGTGGACGCCTCGCCGCTGGTCGAATCGGCCACCGCCATGCTCAACGGCAACCCCGACTTCTACAACCTGCCGCGCAAGTACAAGATCTCGATCGCGGGCTGCCGGAGCTGGTGCTCCTACCCCGAGATCAACGACGTGGGCCTGACGGCCCTTCGCCACCCCTACACCCGCGAGGTCGGCTTCTCGCTGCGGGTGGGCGGGGGGCTCTCGACCGATCCGCACTTCGGCGTGCGCCTGAACGCCTTCGTGAGCTGGGGGCAGGCCCTGGCGGTGATCAAGGGCGTCTCTGAGATCTTCCGCGACAGCGAGGTGCTGCGGCAGAGCCGCGAGAAGGCGCGGCTCAAGTTCCTCTTCCTCAACCACGGCTGGACCGCCCAGAGCTTCCAGGAGGCGCTCGAGCAGCGGTTGGGCTTCGCTCTGGCGCCCGGGGCCCCGGAGGAATCGCCCTCCGACGTGTACCGGGACCACGTGGGCATTCATCCGCAGAAGGAGCAGGGCCTTGTCTACGCCGGGCTCGCCGTGCTCCGCGGCCGCATCACGCCCGAGGCGCTGTGGGCGGTGGCGGAGGCGGCCGACCGCCACGGCACGGGCGACATCCGGACGACCAGCATGCAGAACCTGCTCGTCCTCAATATCCCGCGGGAGCGCGCCGCGGGCCTGGCCCGGGACGTCGAGGCCGCCGGGCTCAGGCTGGAGGCCTCGCCCTTCTGGCGGGGCACGGTTGCCTGCACGGGCACCGAGTTTTGCAAGCTGGCGCTGACCGAGACCAAGGGCTTCGCCCAGCGGCTGGTCGAGGATCTCGAAGCCCGGCTGCCCGGCTTCGAGCAGCACGTCAAGATCCACATCACCGGCTGCCCGAACAGTTGCGGCCAGCACTGGATCGCCGACATCGGCATCGAGGGCAAGAAGGTCCGGCTGAACGGCGGGCTCGTGGACGCCTACTACTTCTGCGTGGGCGGAGCCGTGGGCCGGCATCAGGCCGCGGCCCGGCCCGTCGGCTACCGCGCGCCGGCCGACGAGGTACCGGCGGCCATCGAGCGGTTGCTGCGTGCCTATCTGGCCGGCCGCCGCGAGGGGGAGAATTTCCGCCAGTTCTGCGCCGCCCGCACCGATGCCGAGCTGCGCGAGCTGCTGGCGGGCCAGCCCGCCGTGGCCGTGGCGCGGGACGCCGCGCCCGGGCGGCCACCCCACGGCGTAGACGGCTGAGGCCAAGGGCGTCATGGCCGGCTACTATCCCGTCTTCCTCGACGTTACCGGCCGGCGCTGCGCCGTCATCGGCGGCGGCCCGGTGGCCGAGCGCAGGGTAGCGGGCCTCATCGAGGCCGGCGCGCGCGTCACCGTCGTCGCGCCCGCCCTCACCAAGCGCCTCGCGACCTGGGCGCGGCAGCGGGCCATCCGCCACGTGGCGCGCAAATACCGGCGCGGCGATCTCAAGGGCCATCGCCTGGCCTTCGTCGCCGCCGGCCCTGACGCGGTGAGCGAGGCCGTGGCGCGGGAGAGCCGGGAGCGCGGCATCTGGCTCAACGCGGCCGACGATCCGGCCCGCTGCGATTTCATTCTTCCCGCGGTGGTCCGCCGCGGGCTGCTGGTGGTGGCCGTGTCCAGCGGCGGCGCCAGCCCGGCGCTCACACGCGCGATCCGAGAAGAACTGGAGGGCTACTTCACCGAGGATTACGCCGGGCTCGCGCGCGTCGCGGCTGCGGCTCGCCAGGAGCTCAGGCGGCGCGGGGAAACCGCCACGGGCGACGCGTGGGTCCGCGCCTTAAACGGGGACCTGCGCCGGTTGGTCGCCTCGGGCCGGGAGCGCGAGGCCAAGGCCCGGCTGCTTCAGCGGCTGAGGAGCGAGGCATGCGGCTAGGACGGGTCGCGCTGGTGGGCGCGGGTCCCGGCGATCCCGGGCTGCTGACGATCCGGGGCCTCGATCGGCTTCGCGAGGCCGATGTGGTCGTGTATGACCGGCTGGTGAACCCCGCTCTGCTGGAGGAGGCACCGCCGCGGGCGCTGCGGATCTTCGCCGGCAAGCTCGCGGGCGAGCACGCGCTCGGCCAGGACGAAATCAACGCGCTCCTGATCGCCCACGCCCGCGCCGGCAGCCGCGTGGTCCGGCTCAAGGGCGGCGACCCGTTCGTCTTCGGGCGGGGCGGCGAAGAGGCCGAAGCGCTCGCCGAGGCCGGAGTGCTTTTCGAGGTGGTACCGGGCGTGAGCGCTGCGGTGGCGGTGCCGGCGTACGCCGGTATCCCGCTCACGCATCGCGGGCTGGCCTCGTCCTTCGCCGTGGTCACCGGCCACGAGGACCCAGCCAAGGGCGGTCCCGCGGTCGACTGGGAGCGGCTCGCCACGGCCGTCGACACTCTGGTGATCCTGATGGGCGCCGTGGCGCTGCCGCGCATCGTGGGGAAGCTCCTCGAGCACGGCCGCTCCGCCGACACGCCCGTAGCCCTGATTCGCTGGGGAACGACCGAGGCCCAGACCACCGTGGTCGGCCGGCTCGGCGACATCGTGGGCAAGGGGCAGGCGGCCCGCATCCGTCCGCCTGTGGTCGCGGTGGTGGGCGACGTGGTCGCGCTGAGAAAGCGGCTGAGCTGGTTTGACCTGGCGCTTTCGCCGGCCGAGCTCCGACAGGCGCGCGCGGACGCGCCGGTGAGCGGCTAGCGCTCGGCGCCGCGTCAGGCGCGCGGGATCGGCGCCCCGCTGTCGCGCTCCCTGACGGCCTGCTTGAAGCCCACCTGCTCGCAGCGCGTCTTGAAGGCGAAGCCCTCGGGGCTGTGGCGCGTGATGCCGTCGAAGAGGGTGGCGAGCATCTGGGTGGAGGCCAATCCCATATTGTCGTAGGCCTGGTTGATCATGAGCTTCTGCATCATGAGCTGGTTGCGCGGCACCCCCGCCATGCGCTGGGCCCACCGCTCGACGGCGGCGTCGAGATCGGCTGCCGGCACGGCCTCGCTGACCAGCCCCATCCGCGCCGCCTCGACGCCGGTGACCAGATCGCCCGTGAGCAGCATCCGCTTGGCCCGCTCGGCGCCCAGGCGGTACACCCACATGGCCGTGGTGGGACAGCCCCAGACCCGGGCCGGCGGGTAGCCGATGCGCGCGTCCTCGGCCATCACCACCAGGTCGGCGCAGAGGGCGATGTCGCTGCCGCCCGCCACGGCATAGCCCTGGACCTTGCAGATCACCGGCTTGAAGCTTCGCCAGAGGCTCATGAAGCAGGCCGTATTCTCGCTCATGCCGGCATAGTCCACCATGGGATCCCAGGGCAGGCCCTGGCTGTAGGGGACGGGCCGCGGGCGCTCGGCGTAGAGCTCGAGGTCGTAGCCCGCGCAGAAGGCGCGCCCGGCGCCCGCGAGCACGATGACGTGGACCGCGTCGTCGGCGTTGGCCGTGGCGACGGCCTCGCGCAACTCGGGTGGCATGGCGTCATTGATGGCGTTGAGCTTCTCGGGGCGGTTGAGCGTGATGCGGGCGATCCTGCCGTCCTTGGCGTAGAGCACTGCCGGTGGAGTCATTAGAGCCTCCTCAGTCTGACCGCGCTAAATCCATCCGTGCCGTGCACATGGGGCAGGCAGCGGACGAAGCCGTCCGCGTCGGGGCGGATGACGAAGTCGGCGGGGGTGTCCACCTGCCAGTTGCTCCCGGACGTGAGCAGCGGGCCCACGACTTCTTCGTTCTCGTCGGGCTCGAGCGAGCAGGTGGCGTAGACGAGCCGGCCGCCCGGCTTGACGAGGGACGCGGCCGCCGTGAGGATCCCGCGCTGCTTTTCCTTCAGCCGCCCCAAGTCCTCCTCCGTCCGCTTCCACTTCACGTCGGGATTGCGCCGCACCACGCCCAGGTTGGAGCAGGGCGCGTCCACCAGCACGCGGTCGCAGCGGCCCTTCCAGCGCCCGGCCAGGGCGGAGACGCCGCCCGCATGGGCCTCGATGATGCTGATGCCCAGGCGGCCCGCGGCTTTCCCGACGAGCTTCAAGCGCGCCGGCTGAGGGTCCATGGCGACGATCTTGCCGCGGTTGCCCATGAGCTCGGCCAGATGCGTGGCCTTGGTGCCGGGCGCGGCGCAGGTGTCGGCCACCAGCTCACCGGGCTCGGGGGCGAGCAGCCGCGCGATCAGCATCGAGGCCTCGTCCTGGATCGTGCACCACCCCTCGGTGAAGGCGGCCCAGCGCCCCACCACGCCGCGCTCGACCAGGAGCCCCTCGGGAGCCAGCGCCGTCGGCCGCGTCTCGGCCAGTTCATTATCACGTAGGCGCGCCGCCAGATCGTCACGCGAGGTTCGCAGCGTATTGGCGCGGATGGTGACGGGCGGCCGCTCGTTCATGGCGGCCATCAGCGCCTCGGCTTCTTTCAGCCCGTAGCGCTTGACCCAGCGCGCCGCGATCCAGTCGGGGAAGGACAGCCGCGTGGCGAGGGCCTCCACCGGGTTCGCCGGCAGCGGCGGCGCCTCCGTCGAGCGAGTCAGCGCGCGCAGGACGGCGTTGACGAACTCGGCCGGGCCCGGGTTGCGTGACTTGAGCCGGGCCAGGCTCACCGCTTCGTCCACGGCGGCCCAACGCGGCACGCGGTCGAGGAAGAGGATCTGGTAGGCCGTGAGCCGCAGGAGGGTGCGCACCCAGGGGTCGAGCTTGGCCAGGGGGCGGTTGAGGTAGGGCCCGAGCCGCCAGTCGAGGTGGCGGCGCCAGCGGAGGGTGCCGTAGACGATCTCGGTGCAGAGGGCCGCGTCCCGCGGGTCGAGCTTGGCCAGCTCGAGCGCGTGCTCGAGGGCGATGTCGGCGAAGGCGCGGTCCTGCTCCACGCGCACCAGGATGGTCAGGGCGTGGTAGCGGGCATTCGACACGGGACCGGCCTTGAGGACGGGGCTCACGCGCCGATCACAGTGAGGCGCGCGCCGGCGCCGAGCCGGGCGCCGCGGAGAAAGTCCTCCCAGGCCATCGCTTTGCGGTTCTCGGGCTGGACCTGGATCGGCAGGAGGAGACCCTGGCCCGTCGCGACGCACAATGCGCCGGGCCCGCCCGTCACCAAAGTGCCGGGCGCGGCGCCCGCGGCGTGGGGCACGAGGGCGGCGCGCCAGACGAGCAGCCGCCCGGCCGGTGTCATCAGCGCGGCGCCGGGCCAGGGATTACAGCCGCGCACCCGGTTGACCAGATCGCGCGCGGGCTCGCCCAACCTCAGCCAGCCGTCTTCCTTCTTGAGCCGCGGCGCCAGCGTCGCGGCCGCATGATCTTGGGGGATAGGACGGAGCGAGTCGAGCTGCTCGAGGGTCCTCAACAGCACCGCCGCGCCGATCCGGGCCAGCCGCTCGGACAGCTCGCCGGCGGTTTCCTCAGCGAGGATTGCGGTGGCTTCCCTCAGCAGCGTGTCGCCCGTGTCCATGCCCGGGTCCATCCGGAAGGTCGTGATGCCGGTCTCCGTCTCGCCGCGGATGATGGCCCAGGCGATGGGCGCGGCGCCGCGGTAGCGCGGCAGCAAGGAGGCGTGGACATTGATGGAGCCGCGGATGGGGACGTCGAGGACGACCTTGGGCAGGATCTGGCCGAACGCCGCGACCACGGCGACCTCGGCCTTGAACTCGGCGAGCCGCGCGGGCCACTCGGGATCGCGCAGCCGCGCCGGCTGGAGCACGGGCACGGAGGCGGCGAGCGCGCGCGCCTTGACCGGGGAGGGCGTGACGCGCCGGCCCCGTCCGGCGGGCTTGTCAGGCTGGGTGACGACGGCGGCGACCTGATGGCCCCTGATCAGCGCCTCGAGCGTGGGGAGCGCGAACTCCGGTGTGCCGTAGAACAGGATCCGCATCGTGTTGTGCAGAGAGCCTATCAGCCCCGCACCGCGGAAGCCAGCCTGCTCCGCTGCGTCATCCGCGCGCACCCGGGTGACTTCCCGCGCGAGGCGGCGCGCGGTTCCCCCGACCCGCCTCCTCCCGCACTCTTGACGGCTTCCCGCGTCCGGCGCACTATTGGTCGCGAGCGGAACCCGGCTTTGTCCACACCGTGAGGACGCATTCCCGGAGGCTCCGTGGCTGATCATCGTCTTCATCTCGCCTATGCTCAGTGAGGAAGCAACGAAGTGACGCGTCCGGTGCGGGCGGGTCAGGTGATCGAGTAGAAAACAGAAGGGGCAGGTATCTGCGTCCATCTCACGAAGGAGGATCGACATGAGCCACTACCACGACTCGGATGATCTGAAGGTCCTCGCGGAATTCAAGAAGCTCGCGCCAGTGGAGTTCAAAGGCTTCGTCGAGTTGGACAGCATCGTGGGGCGCGACGACGGCAAGATCCCGCGCAAGTATCGCGAGCTGATCGCCCTCGCCGTGGCCTGCACCACTCAGTGCCCATACTGCCTCGACGTGCACACACGCAATGCGAAGCGGGCAGGAGCGACTCGGGAGGAGGTCGCGGAAGCGGCACTCTTGGCCGCCGCCCTGCGAGCGGGAGCGGCGGTGACGCACGGGGCACTCGCGCTCAAACTGTTTGACCAACCGTAGCGCATTCGCCGACCCACAGCGCGTAGGCGACATAAAGGCCGTTATCAGCCACGGAGCTTTGTGAGGAGGGCTGATAATGACCTTTATGCCGCCTGTGCTCCGCCAAGGCCACGCTGGTAGGCGCGGGCGAGCCTGCCCGCAGGCACCCCACAACCCTCTGCTTCAGGCCGTCAGTTGAGCGCGCCGCCGGCCTGCCCGCCCCCCGGATCGGGAATGAGCCCCCGCCCCGTTTCACAAAGGGCCGGGTCTGGTGTCTTATGGGCAGAGTGATGGCCGAGGACGCCTTCGAGGGCATTGTGGCGGCGCATCATGGGGAGATCCGGCGCTATCTGCTGCGCATCACGGCGCGGCCGAGCGACGCCGACGACCTCTCCCAGGAGACCTTTCTGCGCGGATTTCGGGCCTATAGCAGCCTGCCGCCGGACGCCAACGTCCGCGCCTGGCTCTTTGCGATCGCCACGAATCTCAGCCGGAACCATTTCCGGAGCCGGAAGCGCCAGCGGCTGGCCTACGCGGCGGCGGCCGCCGAGCCCCGGATGACCGATGGCGCCGGGCCCGAGCGGGAAGCCCTGCTGGGGGAGACGCGGGCCCGCGCCGAGCGGATCATCGCGGACCTGCCGGACAAGCAGCG
>JBGPZD010000089.1:0-8814 GCA_041493605.1 Methylomirabilia bacterium | reverse complement strand
GATCAGGCGCCAGTCGTTGAGCTGGGCCTCGAACTTCTTGACCGAGGCGTAGACCTTCTTGGCCTGCGGGGTCTTCTCCGACTCCTCTTTCAGGACCTGGTCGGAGAGCTTCTTGAGATCCTTGAGCGTGGCGTTGGAAAGCTGGGTGAGCTCGACTTTACCCTTGAAGTCGGCCTTGAGCTTGTGCAGCGCGATCGTGTTCTTGTACTCGTACTCCATCAGACCCACGACCTGCGCGGACTGGCAGGCGTAGTCCAGGATGGCCTTCAGGTCGGATGGGAGCGCGTCGTAGGCCTTCTTGTTGAAGCCGAACTCGCCGGTGGTCCCGGGCTCGTGCCAGCCGGGGTAGTAGTAGTACTTGGCCGCGTTGTGCAGGCCGAGCTTCATGTCGTCGTGGGGCCCGACCCACTCGGCCGCGTCGATGGTGCCGCGCTCGAGCGCGGTGTAGATTTCACCGCCCGGCGTGAGGATCACGGTGCCGCCTGCCGCCGTGACGATCTTGCCGCCCAGGCCCGGAATGCGCATCTTGAGGCCCTTGTAGTCGGCGGTGCTGTTGATTTTCTTCCGGAACCATCCCATCATCTGAACGCCCGTCGAGTAGCCCGGCCGCGGCACGATATTGAACGCCGAGTAGGTCTCCTCCCAGAGCTTGAGGCCGTCGCCGTGGAGATACCAGGTCATCATGCCCTGCGGGTTGAGGCTGAAGGGGACGGCCGAGAACCACTGCATGGCCGGCTCCTTGCCCGCCCAGTAGTAGGGCGCGCCCATGAACGCTTCGATGGTGCCCTGCTGGGTGGCGTCGAAGCAGCCGAAGGCCGGCATCAGCTCGCCGCCGGCGAAGACCTGGATCTTGAGCCGCGCGTTGCTCATCTCCTCCACGATCTTGCTGAGCCGCTGGGCTCCGCCCTGCAGCACGTCGAGCGCCGGGGTCCACGTGGTGGACATGCGCCACTGGAACTTGGGCTGGGCGATGACGTTGGGGGCGTTCACCACGGCCGCCGCGGCGCCCGCGGCAGCCAAGGTGGCCCCCTTCAGAATGAACCGCCTGCGACCTTCCATACAGCACCTCCATGTGTGGGGTTGGTCCCGCCTTCGGGGTGCGGGGGGTCGAAAAAGAGCGCGCCAAGAATAGCACACCTTTGATGCCTCAAACCAAGGGGTTGGCTGGGGGGTTCCCGGCCCCGGCCATGATATCCTAGAGCGCCGTGGGCGCTCAAACGGGGCCGTATTTCGAGGACATCCGGGTCGGGGAGGAGTACACGTCGCCCGGCCGCACGGTCACCGAGGCCGACATCGTGATCTTCGCCGGGCTCTCGGGCGACTACAACGTCCTGCACACCGACGCCGAGCACATGAAGGCCTCCATCTTCGGCGAGCGGATCGCCCACGGCCTGCTGGGGCTCGCCATCCAGCAGGGCCTGCTCGGGCGCGTGATGCCCCCGTCGGGGGCCGAGCAGCTCGGGGCGCTCAAGTGGAAGTTCAAAGGGCCCATCAAGATCGGCGACACCATCCACGTCCGCGCGCGCGTTGCCGCCAAGAAGGATGGCGACAAGCCCGAGTGGGGAGTCGTGACGCTCGAGCGCCGGGTGCTGAACCAGCGGGGCGAGGTAGTCCAGGAGGGGGAGACGGAGCACCTCTACCCGAAGCGACCGGGCGCGGCGCGGGCATGATGGCGGTGGCGGCCGGGGAGCGCCGGATTTACTTCGAAGACGTCGAGGTCGGCCTACCGCTCGAGACGCCCGGCATGACGCTGACCGAGACCCACGTCAACCTCTTCGGCGGGCTCATCGACGCCCGCGCGCAAGACCCACGGGCCGTCCCCGACCTGCTGCCGCTCTGCCTGTCCTCGGGCCTGGGCTGGCGGGTGCCCCAGCCGCCTCTCGTGGTGCTGGCCTTCATGGGCTTCGAATGGCGGTTCCTTCTGCCCGCGCGGGTAGGCGACACCATCCACAGCGTATCGACAACGGTCGCCAAGCGGCCGATGAAGGACGGCGGCGTGCTCATCGAGGAGCGCAATATCCTCAACCAGCGCGGCGAGATCGTCCAGTCGGGGAGGCTGACTCTGCTGGTCGCCAGGCGCCCCGGGGCATGAACGCGGCTCCCCGCCGGATCCTGATCTTGACCGCGTCCTACGGCTCGGGCCACAACCGGGTCGCCCAGACGCTGGCCGAGGAGTTCCGGCGCTCCGGGGCCCTGGTGCAGGTGGCCGATCACTTCCGCGACCTCGTCCACCCGGAGTTCGACCGGCTCACCGGTGACCTGTACTACGCGGTGCTGCACCGGGCCCCGGCGGTGTGGGGGCTGGCCTACTGGCTGGGCGACCAGATCAGCGTGACCTCCCCGCTGCTCATGGGGCTGAACCGCATCGGCACGCGGAAGCTGAGACGGCTGCTCCTCGCCGATCCGCCGGACCACGTGGTCACGGTGCACCCGACTCCCGTCGCCGCGCTTTCGGTGCTCAAGTCGCGCGGCGTCCCGGTCCCGGCGCACACCACGGTGTTTACCGACTTCGTGGCCCACACCCAGTGGATCTACCCCCATGTGGACCGCTACTGCGTGCCGGCCGAGGAGATCGCCCGCGACCTCAAGGCGCGCGGCGTGCCGCGAGAGCGGGTGACGGTGACCGGCATCCCGCTGAGCGCGGAATTCGCGCGCCCCTTGGAGGAGCGCGCCGCCGCCCGCCTGGCCCTGGGCCTGTCGCCGCGGGTGCCCGTGCTGCTCTGCATGGACGGCTGGAGCGGTGGCCTTGGCCGGCTGGAGGACGCGGCCCGGATTCTGCTCGAGATGGAGGAGCCGCTGCAGGCGCTGATCGTGGCGGGACACGAGGCCGGGCTCGAGGCACGGCTGCGCGCGCTGGTGGCCGGCCGGGAGTCACGGATCAAGATCTTCGGCTACGTGGACAATATTCGCCCGCTCATGGCCGCGGCGGACTTCCTCGTGACCAAGGCCGGCGGGCTCACTCTGGGCGAGGCCCTGGCCGCCGAGCTGCCGGTGATCTGTTTCGGCTCCCTGCCGGGCCAGGAGTCGCGCAACGAGCGCTTCGCCGCCATGGCGGGAGTGGCGCTCGTGGCCAGCTCGGCGGCCCAGCTGCAGCGCGTGATCGGCGCGGCGCTGCACGACCCCGTGCTGCTCCGCAATATCCGCGACCGCATTCGCCTCTACCGCCGGCCGCAGGCGGCCCAGCAGATCGTCCGGATGGTGCTCGGCGGCGGGGAGATCGCGCGGGAGCGCGCGTCGTGACCGCGGCGGCCCGGCTGCCCGCGGCGCCCGCGCTCCAGGCTGGTTCCGCTCCACGACCTGCTGTAGAATCCCTCCACCCTTAAGCCCCAGACAAAGGAGTCTTTCGATGGCCGCCGATCCCCGCAAGCGAAGCCGCGTCCTGCTCGAAGGCCCCGACCGCGCGCCGGCCCGCGCCATGATGAAGGCCGTGGGCTTCACCGACGAGGACCTCAGCCGTCCCCAGATCGGCGTGGCCCACAGCTGGATCGGGACCATGCCGTGCAACTGGAACCACCGCAAGCTGGCCGAGAAGGTCATGCAGGGCATCCGCGCCGCGGGCGGCACGCCCATCGAGGTCAACACGATCTCGATCACCGACGGCATCACCATGGGCACCGAGGGGATGAAGGGTTCGCTCATCAGCCGCGAGGTCGTCGCCGACTCGGTGGAGCTGGTGGCGCGCAGCCACATGTTCGACGGGCTCGTGACGATCTCAGGCTGCGACAAGACCATCCCGGCCATGGTCATGGTGCTGGGGCGGCTCAACATCCCCGGCCTCATGCTCTACTGCGGCTCCATCATGTTCGGCCGCTGCGCCGGAAAGTCGGGGCCCTTCGCCAACCGCAACCTGACGATCCAGGACGTCTTCGAGGCCGTGGGCGCCTACAACGCCGGCAAGATCACGGCCGACGTGTTCAAGGACGTGGAGGACCACGCCTGCCCGGGCGCCGGCGCCTGCGGCGGCCAGTTCACGGCCAATACCATGGCGACGGCCTACGAGATGCTCGGCATGTCGCCCATGGGCTGGAACGGCATACCCGCCATTGATCCGCGCAAGGAAGAGGCGGCCTTCGAGTGCGGCAAGCGGGTGATGGCGCTGGTCAACCAGGGCGTCACGCCGCGCTCGCTCATCTCGCGGCGGAGCTTCGAGAACGCGATCGCGGGCGTGCTGGCCACCGGCGGCTCGACCAACGCCGTGCTCCACCTCCCGGCCACGGCCCGTGACTTCGGCATCAAGCTCAGCATCGACGACTTCGACCGGATCGCGAAGAGGACGCCGGTGCTGGCGGACCTCAAGCCCTGGGGAAACTACACGGCTCCCGAGATGCACGAGGCCGGCGGCATGGCGGTGGTGGGCAAGCGGCTCCTCGAGGCGGGAATTCTGCACGCGGATGCGAAGACCGTCACCGGCCGCACCATCGGCGAGGAGGTCACGGCCGCGCGCGAGACTCCGGGCCAGCAGGTGATCAAGCCGCTCGCCAAGGCGCTGAAGCCCACGGGCGGCATCGCGATCCTCCGGGGAAATCTGGCCCCCGGAGGCTGCGTGATCAAGCTCTCGGGCCACGCCCGCTACTCGCACCGCGGCCCGGCCCGGGTGTTCGAGCGCGAGGAGGATGCCTTCCAGGCCGTCAAGAAGGGCCGGGTCAAGGCCAACGACGTGATCGTGATCCGCTACGAAGGCCCCAAGGGAGGGCCGGGGATGCGCGAGATGCTCCACGTCACGGGCGCGCTCCAGGGCGCCGGTTTGGGGGAGAGCGTGGCGCTCATGACCGACGGCCGCTTCTCCGGCGCCACCTACGGCTTCATGATCGCCCACATTGTGCCCGAGGCGGCCGAGGGCGGGCCCATCGCCGCGCTCAAGACGGGCGACATCGTCAACATCGACGTGAAGAAGCGGCGGCTCGACGTCGAGCTGCCCGCGGCCGAGATCAAGAAGCGCCTCCGCCGGTGGAAGGCGCCCAAGCCGCGCTACACGAACGGCGTGTTCTGGAAGTACGCCCAGCTGGTGTCCAACGCCTCCGAAGGCGCCATCACCTAACCCTCTCCTCGTTCGGGGGAGAGGGCAGGGTGAGGGGCTTAGCTCAGCCGGATGTCGAGCCAGCCCTCGGCCGTGACGAGGGCGCGCTCGCCCGGGCGGATCACGACCGTGGTCGTGGGCGACTCGAAGATGGCCGCGTCCTTGACCTCGTGGCCCGCCGGCAGCGCGTCGAGGTCGTACACCGGCACCTCAACCCAGCGCTCGAGATAGACCCGCCGGCTGCGCGGGCGTAGGGCGCCTGCGGCTCCCGCGCGCGACTGCTCGGCGGGCAGGATGGGCAGGCGGCCGATCACCGCCACGCGCGCGTTGACCAGCACCGCCTCCTGTCCCGGGGCGCTATAGGTATAGAGCTCCTCGTGGCGGCGGTGGAAGCGGGCCACGACCTGGTCCATGAGATCGGTCGCGGCCACGTCGACGTCATCCAGCGGCACCTGGATCTCGAAGGTCTGCTCGCCGTAGCGCATGTCCACCGAGCGCCGCACGGCGACCTCGCCCGAGAACGTCCGGCCGAGCCGCTTGCGCCCCTCGGCCTCCATCTGGGCGAAGAGGCGCCTCAAGCGTGCGGCGCCCACGTGCTGGGCCTCGCCCACATGGGTGCGGACGAATTCGTAACGCAGGTCGGTGGCGAGCATCCCCCACGCCGAGAGCACCGAGGCGACACGCGGCACGATGACGCGCGTGATCTCGAGCATGCGGGCGACGCCGGTGATGTGAAGCCCGGCCGCGCCGCCGAAGGAGAGCAGGGCGAACCGACGCGGATCAGCGCCGCGGCGGACCGAGACCAGCCGGATGCCCTCGGCCATATTGGTGTTGACCACGCGGTGGATGCCTTCCGCGGCCTCGACGAGGCTCGTGCCGAAGGCCTGGGCCACCCGCTCGACGGCCCGCTTCGCGGCCTCCGGGGCGAGCCGGGTGCGGCCGCCCAGAAAGTTGGCCGGGTCGAGCAGCCCGAGCACCACATTCGCGTCGGTGACGGTGGCCGCCCGGCCGCCGCGGCCGTAGCAAGCCGGGCCCGGATCGGCGCCCGCGCTCTCCGGTCCCACGTGGAGGATGCCGCCCGCGTCCACTCGGGCGATGGAGCCGCCGCCGGCGCCGAGCGTATGGATGTCGATGCTGGGCAGGGCTACCTTGCTGCCGGCCACGGCCTTGTCGCCGGTGAGGTGGGGCTCGCCGCCCTCGATCAGAGCGATGTCGGTGCTGGTGCCGCCCATGTCGAACGAGATCAGGTTGCCCTCGCCCAGGAGCCGCGCCGCGTAGCGGCTGCCGGCGATGCCTCCGGCCGGTCCCGAGAGCACCGCGCCGGCGGCCAGCCTCACCGAGTCGGCGATAGTCGCCACGCCGCCGTGGGACTGCATGATGAGAACGTCGCCCGCGTACCCGGCCCGCGTGAGCCGGCTCTCGAGCCGCGAGAGGTAGTTGGCGAGAGCCGGGCCCACGTAGGCGTTGACCACCGTGGTGCAGAAGCGCTCGTACTCCTTGATCTGCGGCAGCACCTCGGAGGAGAGGGACACGTAGGTGCCAGGCATCCGTCGGCGCAGCGCCCGCAGCGTGGCCTGCTCGTGGCGCGCGTCGCGGTAGGAGTGCAGGTAACAGACGGCGACGGTGGTGACGCCGGCCTTCTTGAGAGTCTTGATCCCCGCCTCGAGCGAAGCCCGGGACAGCGGCACCTCCACCGTGCCGTCGAACCGGATCCGCTCGCGGACGTCGAGCCGCCGCGCCCGCGGCACCAGGGGGACCGGGGGCGGCATGCGCAGGTTGTAGCGGTCGTCCTTGAGCCCCTCGCGCATCTCGATGATGTCGCGGTGGCCTTCGGTGGTGAGCATGCCCACCGTCGCCCCCTTGCGCTCGAGCAGGGAGTTGGTGGCGACGGTGGTGCCGTGGACGATCAGCCCGGTTTGCCGGAGCAGGCCGGCTGGGTCCGTCCCCAGCTCCGAGGCCAGGAGCCCCAGACCGTCCATGACGCCGAGCGACTGGTCGGCGGGCGTGGACGCCGACTTGGCGAGCGTCACGCGGCCGCTCGGGTCCACCGCGACGAGGTCGGTAAACGTCCCGCCGACGTCGATCCCGATGCGAAACATCACCCGCCCCTCTTCCGTATCCGCTCGGCTCGGCGCGCTTCGCGCTTTCTCGAATCCTGAGGCTCGGCTCGCCTTCGGCTGCGCCTCGCACTGCGGCGCTTGGTGACGACGCCGTTGGCGAGGTCGCGCGCGCGCGCGGCCGGGTCGCGCCGGCGCGGGTCGCCGTAACCGCCGCCGCCGGCCGATTCGATGAAGAAGGTCGTGCCCGGCAGGATGGGCACGCCCACCTCCTTCGTCTTGAGGTAGGTCGTCTTGCCCCGCGTGGTCATCCGGTAGCGGTGGGGCAGGCCGTCCTTGCCGCCCAGGATCCCGTAGGCCGGGTAGCGGATGCCGTCGCCCGCGGTATTGCCCTTGGCCGGGGACGAGGTATCCATGCGCAGCTCGAGGATGGAGCCCACGCCGCCGCGGTGTGTGCCGTCGCCGCCCGAATCGGGCCGGAACTCGTGGCGCTTGAAGAAGAGCGGAAAGCGCGTCTCGGCCACCTCCACGCTGCCGAACTTGATCCCGCCCGCCGCCTGGCCCTCGCCGGCCGTCTCCCAGCCGTCGCCCGCGGACGAGGCGCCGCCGCCCCCGCGCGCGTGGAAGAGATGCCAGATGAAGGGGCGCTTGTTCTGTGGGTTGGTGCCCGAGATGGCGATGCGGAAGCGGCGCGACCAGCCGGCGATGACACGGTCGGGGCAGCTCCGGGCCAGCGCCTTGATCACCACCTCGCCGATCTCCTGGGCGCAGTGATTGGTGCAGAGGGTCATGGGCGCGGGCGGGAATGGCCAGACCACGGTACCCTGCTTGACCTTGACGGTGACCGGCCGGAACATCCCCTCGTTCTTCGGCGTCCGCGGCTCAATGAGATACGCGAGCGCCATGTACACGGAGGCCATGGTGTTGGGGTAGGACGAGTTGACGAAGCCGATCACCTGGGGATGGCAGTCGGTGAGGTCCACCGTGAGGCTGTCGCCCTTCTTGGTGACCGTGGCCCGGATTCGGATGTCGGTGATCCCGTGACCGTCGTCGTCGAGGTACTGGTCGGCGCGGAAGACGCCGTCCTTCCACGTGGCGATGCATTGGCGGGTCTGGCGCTCGGTCGAGTCGAGGATCTCGCCCACCGCGGCGAGGACGGTCTCGAGGCCGTACTCGTCGACGAGCCGCAGCAGCCGGCGCTCGCCGACCCGCGCCGAGCCCATCATGGCGCGCAGGTCGCCCAGGAAGTCGCGCGCGTGGCGCACGTTGGTGGCGACCATCTGCATCACGTCGTCGCGCAGCGCGCCGGCGTCGTAGAGCTTGAGCGGCGGGATGCGGATGCCCTCCTGCCAGATCTCGGTGGCCGCGGGGTTGTAGGTGCCGTGGGTGGCGCCGCCGATGTCGTGCTGGTGAGCCCGATTGATGGACCAGAACACCAGCCGCTCGCCGATGAACACCGGCAGGAGCACCGTGAGGTCGGGCAGGTGGTTATTGCCGTGGTACGGGTCATTCAGAAGAAAGAGATCTCCCGGCCGGATGCGGCCCTTGAAGTAGTCGCCGACGGAGGCCACCGCCCAGGGCAGGGCGCCCACGTGGATGGGGACGTGCTCGGCCTGGGCCGCCAGGCGCCCCTGGCCGTCGAACACGGCGGTGGAAAAGTCGCGGCTCGAGTTGAGGATCTGCGAGTAGGCGGTGCGCAGCATGGCTTCGCCCATCTCCTGCACGATGGACTCGAGCCGG
>JBGPZD010000067.1:0-12781 GCA_041493605.1 Methylomirabilia bacterium | reverse complement strand
GCCGGACCGGATCGCATCAGCGCTGGGCGCGGTGGGCGACTTCCGCGCCCTGTCGGCCTTTGTCGCCGCCCACCGCGAGGCGGGCGTGACCTTGCCCGCCATCCGCCCCATCGGCTTTCCCGACGCCCCGCACTACGTGCCGACTGTCGAAGCCGGGATTACCTGCTAGCCTCAGCCACCGACAGCTCCAATCGGAAATTCAGGACGCCCAGCCAGTTCGAGCCGCTTGACGCGACCGGCGACAAAGTGACCGATGCAGCGCTCGTCATGCGTTGCGAATCCGCCCCGCAATTTCGCTATCCCGAAATCGATGACCATGGGATTTACGGCTACGACTTCGCCAAAGCCCAGGTAATCCCACCCGTCGAGGTGGACGAGGTCCTTTCTGTTTTCGGGATTGCCATCGAAGAACGCCTCCCAGCTCGGTGCCTGTATTTCAAAGCAGCCGATCTGCACATCGAAAATTCTGCCAGGCTGCGATGTGCCACCGGCCGGACTGAAGCTATCCATGACCACGAGGTGCCGGCCGCTGAGCTCCACGTCGGCTTGTAGAGCGAAGCCGTCAGTACGAAGCAGTCGAGCCTCATTCACAGTCATGCGGGTGAGCCTATTCTAGGGCGTCGGCGTAAGTTGGGCGCTCGCGCGATGTCCCACCCGCCAGAATGCAAGCGCCGCCGCCGCTCCCACGGCCGCGAGCGGCAATCCGAGCCAGAAGCGCTGGCGCTCGCGCGCCCGGCGCTCGAGCGCCCGGAGCACTATGCGGTCGCCCGCCGCGATCTCGCCGCGGCTCGCGAGGAACTGGCGCAGCCGCTCCTTTCGCTCCTCGGGCATCTGGAGCACGCCCCATTGGATATCCTGCTGCATCGCCTGGAGCCGGGCCAGCTCCGCCTGGCCGCGCTCGATCGCCTCGCGGCTGTCGCGGTACGTCTCGCGCTCGCGCGGCGTCAGGAAGGCCAGCTCCACCTGCGGCGCCGCCGCCTCGAGCCAGTTGAGCCAGAGGTGGTCCATCTGCGGAAAGACCGAGAGGAGAAGTCCAGCCAGGGCCGCGAGCCCGCAGAGCCCGGCCACGAGGCTGCTCAATGCCCGCCAGCCCTCCCGTCGAGTTTTCAGGATGAGGCCGCGCGCGCCGAGGGCGAGGGCCACGGCAGCCATCAGCGCGCCGAAGGTCGTGACCACCGCGGCGCCGGTGGGCAGGTCCCAGGCGTAGGAGGCCCAGAGCCCCAGCACGCTCACCGTGAAGCCCAGCCCCCAACCGATCAGCAGGCGCCGCGCCACCGATGCCGCGAGGAGCGCGCCCACCGCGGCGGGGACGATCAGGTAGGAGAAGACGAGCAGCACGCCCGCCATGCGCACCGAGCTGGTCACGACCACGCCGAAGGTCAGGTAGAAGAAGAAGTCCCAGGCGCGTAGCCGCCGGCCCCCCTGCCGGGCGCTCTCCGGATCGAACGAGATCTCGAGCAGCGGCCGGCGCAGGGCGAAATGGAGCGCGCCGATCAGGGCGTAGAGCAGGGCGACCTGGGCCACCTCGGCGCCGGTGACGGTGAGGATGCTGCCGACGAGGAGCTGCTTGATCGCGTCCCCGCCCTGGGGCGCGCGGTCCACCACGAGCACCGCCGCCGCCGCGGACACGGCGTAGACGATGCCGATGATGGCTTCCTGCGGGATCGGCGCCCGGTGAGTCCGGCTCGCCGCGAAGAGGGCGGCGCCGCCCACGGTGAACGCGAGCGCGTACCAGTAGGCCGCGTCGCTCTGGATCGGATGGCCGGCCAGGAAGGCCACCGTGATGCCGAGCGCGGCTACCTGGGCCAGGGCCAGGTCCACGAAGATGACGCCGCGGGCCAGCACGTGCAGGCCCAGGTAGACGTGGATGCCCGTGAGGACCAGGCAGGCGAGGAAGGGCAGCCAGAGGAACTCGAGCATCACCTGGCGCCGCCCGGCGCGGCGGCCGCCAGGGCTTGGGCGAGGCGCCCGACATTGACGTCGAAGAGACCCAGGTAATCGCGCGCGGCGGGATCGCCGCCCACCGAGGGGACGAGGGTGACGGCGCGCGCGCCGCTGCGGGCGGCCACCTGGCGGACGAGCGCCGCGTCCGATGAGGGCTCGGCGATCAGCACACGCACCCCCGCTTCCCTCATGCGCTGGGTGAGCGAGGCCAGATAGGCCGGAGACGGCGGCACCCCCGGCGTCGGCTCCAGACTGGCGACCACGACCAGCCCGAAGCGCTCGCAGAAGTAGGGCCAGCTCTCGTGGACCACGACCACGCGCGCGCCGCGGTAGGGCGCCAGGGCCTTGAGCCAGCCGGCCAGGCGCCGGTCGAGCTCGCCGAGGAAGCGCTTTCGGTTGGCCTCGAAGCGGGGACGCTCGTCCGGCGCCAGCCGCGCGAGGGCCTCGACGATGCCGGCGGTGATGGGCCGCGCGTTCCCGGGATCGAGCCAGTAATGCGGGTTGCCGAAGCCGTGGACGTGAACGCCGCGCTCGCCGCGCACGCGGGGCACTTCGGTCTGGAGCAGGGCGACACCCCGCGAGGCGTCGAGGACGGCGCCGCCGCGCCCGGCGAAGCGCGGCTCGTTCACCGTCTTCAGAATCCGGTCGAGCCAGGGCTCGTGATCCAGACCGACGCGCACGAGCAGCGCCGCCGCGCGCAGCTCGGCGAGCTGGCCCGGCTTGACCTCGACCGCGTGGGGCTCGTGGATGGGAGGCGCCAGGCTCTGGACGCGGACGCCGTCGCCGCCTACCGCCTCCACGAGCGCCTGGAGATCGGTGGAGGAGGTGACGACGGCGAGCGGGCCGCCGCCCCAGGCGGGGGCGGCGGCCACCAGGATCAGCGCGGTGAGGACCGCGCCGCGCACTTTACTTCTTGGCGACGAAGATGTTCTTGGGGATCATGCAGTGCACGCCCTTGCGGACGTCCACCACCTGGGTCACCCGGCAGTCGCCGATTATCGAAACGAGGGAGTAGGCCTCGTAGCGGCTGAGCGAGACCATTTTCTGGGCGGCGAGCATGTCCACGGCCTCGCGGACGGCGTTGACCATGGCCTTGTTGAGATCTTCGTCGAAGCCCATCGCGATCCAGTGGGTCTTGGTCTCCATGCGCGGCCACTCGAGCTTCATGTCCTTGCGCACGATGAGCTGCATGACGATCTCGCGATACGCGCACTCGAGCCCGGTGAGGTTGACCTCGCCGTTGCCCTGGCGGCAGTGGGAGTCGCCGGTCCAGACCAGGCCGCCCTTGAGGAAGATCGGGATGAAGATCGTGGTGCCTTCCTGCAGCTCGTTGAGGTCCATGTTGGAGCCGTTCTTCCACGGCCGAATCGTCGAAACCGCCGCCATCGGGTCCGTGGCGCCGCCCTTGCGGGGCGACGGATCCTTCGGGTCGATACCGACGGCGAGGGTGCCGGGGAAGGGCTGCAGCTCGATCATGATGCCCGGCTTGAACTCGGCCTGGCGCTTATCCCAGTCGAGATAGAAGTACCGCACGAAGCCGTCGGGCATCTCGGGCGCCAGCGCGCCGATGGTCGGGAACTCCTTGCCCGGCAGGTTGAAGTTCACGCCGAAGGCTTTGGGAACGATCTTGAGGATGCGGATCTCCATCACGTCGCCCGGCTCGGCGCCGGTGACGTAGATCGGACCGGTGAGCGAGTGCGGCCCGCCGCCCGGGTTGGCCTTCCGGAGCGCGACGATTTCCTCCATGGTCGTGCCCGGCTGGATCTTGTTGTGCGCGTGCATCATGGTCTCGACGGCTACCGTGTCGCCCGAGTTGACGACGAGCTTGGGCGATTCCTTGGGATCGAGCCAGCCCCACTGCGTGGTCTCGAGCGTGGCCGGCAGCACGTGGTACTTGCCGCCCGCCACTGAAATGGCGCGGTCGCGTTTGCCCTCGTCGGGCGCCTGCGCGAGGGCGTAGAGCCCCGCGCCCAGCATCAGGGCCAGGGCGGTGAGGCTCGTGACGAGCCACCTGCGGGTCTTGAGTCGGGCCATAGCGTGTCTCCTTTCGCGATAGGTCGGGTCGGTGCTCGGGCGGCGCTGCCCTGGGGTGAAGGGCCCCGATTCTAGCGCAGGTCAGGGCTTTCCGGCCAGCGCGCGCTTGAGCTGGTCCAGGTGGTTGTCGTCGTGCCAGGCCATCAGCCCGACGAAGTCCTTGACGGTCATGCGGCCGCGGGTGGCGTGGATGCCGCCCCGCTCCCACTGCTCGGGCTTGAGCCCGCGGAGAAATGCCAGGCACTCGTTCCGGCGTGCCCGGAATGCGGCCAGCGCTTCGTTGACGTCATGTCTCAGGTACTGGCGGTCGGCGGCCCAGCGGTCCGGCTCCACGGGCAAGAACTTGGGCTCGTCCATGGCCAGAATGCTCTGGAAGCGCGCCATGAACGACTCCTCGGTGTCCCGGATATGGCAGACCACTTCCTTCCCCGACCAGTTCTTGGGGTCCGGGCGCTTGGAAAGGGCCGGCTCGGCGGCCCCTTTGATGGCCGCCGCGAAGTCGTCCGCCGTCCGCTCCATCCTTGCCATCTGTTCCTCGACGCTCGCCATGCTGTTGCCTCCGTCGGTCACCAGTTGGTGGAAGAGGTGCGACTCCCGTTGATAGAAGCCCTGGGTGTGGAACGAGTCCCCTAATCTGAGAACGGTATAGTCCAGATGATGCCCCAGCTCGTGCAGCAGCGTACGGAGAAATGTCCGGAACGCCACCACGCGCTTCTGGCGCGCCGTCCGCATCCAGAGCGTAATGAGCGGCGGCTCCCCGCGCCGCGTGGGTGTCTCATAGAGCCCGTGCAGCTCGCCCCAGCGCGCGTGCGGCCGCGCCGCCAGCACCGTGACCCGCACCGGAGGCGCGCCGAGGGCCCGCGCCAGCCCGGCCGCGAGGAGCTGGGCCGCCGTCTCCGTGAGCGCCCGCTCGTCCTCCTCGAGCGACCGCCTGAGCTCCCCCACCAGCGGCCGCAGCGCCGGGGCCCCCGGCAGCGGCACCGCCGTGAGCGCGTCGCTCTTGAGATAGATCGCCTGCTGGCGCCGGGTCAGCCGCTGGAAGTAGGCGAAAGGCATCCGGGGATGGATGCTACCGCCCGGGGACGCTGAGGGCAACCGACGTCATCTTCGAGTCACGATAGCCATACAAATGTATGGCTCACGATATTGGGTCGCGGTAGTCTGGGCAAGGGAAAGCGGTACTACTGCTTCGGTGTGGTCGAAGATGCAGTGCTGACGGTTCGGTTTACGTACCGGGGCGAGGTGATTCGCATCTTTGGGGCCGGTCACTGGCGAGGAGGGAAGAGAGTCTATGAGCGGGAAAATCAGATACACGGACGAGCCACTCGGAAAGATCAAGATCGTCCCTGACTTCCTCCCTCGCCCCGAGGATCTCGTCTTCAGGCACGAGGGCGTCAAGGTCACCATTGCGTTGAGCAAGCGCAGCGTCGACTTCTTCAAGGGCGAGGCGCGGAAGCACAACACCCAGTATCAGCGGATGATACGGCGGCTGCTCGACGCCTATGCCGAACGCCATTCGCGGTTTCTATCCGCGCGTTCAACACGGGCACGCCGGCGGACGGCGCGCACCGGTTAGCGCCAACGGCATGGCCTGGTCAGCCGCTCACGCGGGCAAGTCCGTGCCGCCGATGACGCCGCGCCGGGCCAGCTCGGCGATCTCGTCACCGGCGTAGCCCGCGCCGCGCAGGATCTCGGCGGTGTGCTGGCCCAGCACCGGCGGCGGGCCCGGGTCCTCCCCGGGCGTCTCCGAGAAGCGGAGCGGCAGCCCCATCATCTTGAGCGGGCCGACCTCCGGGTGCTCGTACTGGACCACCATGCCGTGGTGGAGCACGGCCGGGTGGGACATGAACTGGCGGAGCGGCTGGGTGGGCGCGCACGGGATGTCGTTCTCGGCCAGGATCCGCACCCACTCGTCCCGCGGCCGGGACGCGAAGGCCTGCTCCATGAGCGGCGTCAGCTCTTCCGAATGGTCGCGCCGGCCGAACCACGAGGCGAAGCGCGGGTCGTCCATCCACCCGGGCTTGCCCAGCACCTTGCAGAGCTTGACCCAGAACGACTGGTTGCCGCAGGCGAGGAAGAACCACTCGCCGTCCCCGGCGCGGTAGAGCCGGTAGGTCGGCGTGTCGCGGTAGACGATCTCGCGCCCCGGCCAGTCCACGAAGTTGCCCGACTGGAGCGCGAGCAGTCCCTGGAGCAGGGAGGTCCACACGCGCTGGCCCCTGCCGGTCCGCTCGCGGACGTAGAGCGCGGCCAGCACCGCCTGGCAGGAGAGCGCCGCCGTGTAGTAGTCGGTGACCGGGATGCGCACGTACTGGGGCGGGCCGCCGAAGCCCTGGAGCGTCATGACGCCGCCCAGGGCCTGGAAGACGGGGTCGTAGCCCGGCCGGTCGCGGTCCGGGCCCTCGGGGCCGAAGGCGCTGACCGAGCAGTAGATGAGCCGCGGGTTGACCCGCCGGAGCGACTCGTAGTCCACGCCGAGCCTCTCCACGACGCCGGGCCTCATGTTCTCCATCACGACGTCGGCCGTGTCGGCCAGGCGGTGGATGACGGCGCGGCCGTCGGGATCCTTGAGGTTCACGGCGATGGAATGCTTGCCCCGGTTCCAGCCGTAGAAGCCCGGCAACTCGCGGAAGGAATCGCCCTCGAGCGCCTCGACCTTGATGACCCGCGCGCCCAGGTCGCCGAGCATCATGGCCCCGTAGGAGCCGGCGATGTAGGACGTCAGGTCGACGACCGTGACGCCCTCGAGCGGAGCGGTCATGCGCTCGCGGATACCTGGCGGACGATCAGCTCCCGGTGGTACTCGGCGTCGCCGAAGAGCGGCTCCAGCGCCTTGGCCCGCTTCATGTAGAGGTGCAGGTCGTACTCCCAGGTGAAGCCGATCCCGCCGTGGACCTGGATGGAGTCGCCGCACACCTTGCGCGCCGCCTCGCTCACGTAGGACTTGCAGATGGAGGCGGCCACCGCGGCGTCCTCAGCGCCCGCGTTGAGCGCCCAGGCGGCGTAGTAGACGGCCGAGTGCGAGTTTTCGACTTCGAGCAGCATCTCGGCGCAGCGGTGGCGGATGGCCTGGAAGGAGCCGATGGGCTGGCCGAACTGCTCGCGCACCTTGGCGTACTCCACGCTCATGTCGAGGCAGCGGCGCGCGGCTCCGAGCATCTCGGCCGAGGCCATGACGGCCGCCCGGCGCAGCAGCGACTCGAGCAGCGCGCCCGCGGCCCCCGGCTGGCCCACCACGGCGTCCGCCGCCACGGCGGCCTTGTCGAGCTTCATCTCCGACCAGCGGCTGCCGAGGTCGATGCCGACCATGGGTTTCACCGTGACGCCCGGCGCCTTCGGGTCCACGAGGAAGAGCGAGAGTCCCTCCGGCGCCCGGGCCGGGACCAGCACGACGTCGGCCACATGGACCCAGGGCACGAAGCGCTTGGTTCCGGTGATCTGCCAGCCGCCGCCCGAATTGGCGGCCGTCGCCGCAGTCGCGGCCGGATCCCAGTCGAGCGCGTCTTCGAGCAGCGCGGCCGAGGCGCGCGCCTTGCCCGAGGCGATGGCGGGCAGCCACTTCTCTTTCTGGGCGGCGCTGCCGCCGAGCATCAGGCCGAGCCCGGCCAGCGCCACGCTGGCGAGGTACGGGCCCGGGTACGCGGCGCGGCCGAGCTCTTCGCAGACGAGCGCCAGCTCGACGAGGCCCAGCGCCGCGCCGCCCTGCTGCTCCGGGAACGGCAGCCCGAGCCAGCCCAACTTGGCCATCTCGCCCCAGAGCGCTTCGCTATAGCCCTTGGGGTCGTCCATCATGGCCCGCGCGTGGGCGGGCTTGCACTCCTCGTCCAGCACCGAGCGGACGGAGTTCTTCAAGAGGATTTGGTCTTCGCTGAACGAGAAGTTCATCGGGTGCCTCCCACGCGGTCGGCGCGCGTTTCCTTGGGTAATCCGAGGATGCGCTCGCCGACGACGTTCTTCTGGATCTCGGACGAGCCCGCGTAGATCGTGCCGGCCCGCGACCAGAGGAAGGCGTAGGCCCACGTGCCGTGATCGCCCACGGCCGTGTCGACGTGCAGCCGGTACTCCTCGGGCTGGCCCTCGGTGAGCTGGCCGTAGGGGCCCAGGATCTCCATCGCCAGCTCCATGAAGCGCTTCTCGAACTCCGAATAGGAGAGCTTGGTGAGCGAGCCGCCGGCGCCTGGATGCTCGCCCCGCTCGAGCTGGGTCAGCACGCGGAGCGCCCCGTAGCGCTCCACCTCGAGTTCGGCCCAGATGCGGCCGAGCTTCTGGCGCACGACGGGGTCCTCGATGAGCGGCCGGCCGTGGCGCTTGAGCCGGCGCGCGGCTTCGAGAAGCCGGTGGTACTGCGTGGCGTAGGTCGTGATGCGCGCCAGCGCGCGGCCGCCGCGCTCATAGCCCAGGGTCGTCTGGGCGATGGCCCAGCCTTCCCCGAGCGCGCCGATCTGGTCGGCCTTCTCCACGCGCGCGTTGGTCATGAAGACTTCGGAGAACTCCGAGGAGCCCGTGATCTGCTTGAGCGGCCGGATTTCGACGCCCGGCTGGCGCATGTTCATGAGGAAGCAGGTGATGCCCTTGTGCTTGGCCACGCCCGGGTTGGTCCGCGCCAGCAGGAGCCCCCAGTCGGCGATGGCCCCGCCGCTGGTCCAGATCTTCTGGCCGTTGACGATGAAGTGGTCGCCCTTGTCCTCGGCGCTGGTGCGCAGCGCGGCGAGGTCCGAGCCCGCGTTGGGCTCGGAGTAGAGCTGGCACCACAGCTCCTCCGCCGTGAGGATCTTCTTGAGGTAGCGCCGCTTCTGAGCGTCGGTGCCGTCGACCACGATGGTCGGCCCCACGATGCCCAGCCCCAGGCTGTTGGTGGGCGCCGGCGCGTTGGCCCGCGCCATCTCGTCGGCCACGATGGCCTGCTCCATTGGGCGCGCCCCGCCGCCGCCGTACTCCTTGGGCCAGCCCATGCCGAGGTAGCCGGCCTCGTAGAGCTTGCGGTGCCAGGCGCGGCGCTGCTCGAGGGTCTTGATCTCACCCTTCGGCAGGTTCGGCTCGAGCCACGCGCGGACCTGTTTGCGGAAGGCGACGTCTTCGGGGGTGTAGTTGAGATCCATGGCGGGGCGCCTCCTGGCTCACGCTGCGGTTGGGGTGGCCCCGGTTTTAGCACGGGGCGGGGAGCGGGTCAACTCGATGCCCGGGGCCGGCGGGGCGCGAGTGGGGGTATAATTCAGGCTATGAGAACCGGACTGATCGTTCTGTTGGTTATCGTGCTGATCCTGGTTGGCGGCGTGATGTGGGGCGTCGGCGTCAACAACGACCTGGTCCGCAGCGAGCAGGCCGTCAACGAGAAGTGGGCCCAGGTGCAGAACGTCTACCAGCGCCGCGCCGACCTGGTGCCGAACCTGGTGGAGACCGTCAAGGGTTTCGCCGCCCAGGAGCGGACGGTGCTCGAGGAGGTCACCAAGGCCCGGGCCAGCGTGGCGGGGATGAAGGTGACGCCCGAAGTGCTGAACGACCCCGCCGCGCTGAGGAAGTTCCAGGACGTGCAGAACCAGCTGGGCGGCGCGCTGAGCCGGCTGCTGGTCACCGTGGAGCGCTATCCCGACCTCAAGTCCAACGCGAACTTCCTCACGCTCCAGAGCCAGCTCGAGGGCACGGAGAACCGGATCACCGTGGAGCGCCAGCGCTTCAACGAGGCCGTGCGCGACTACAACACGCGCCTCAAGATCTTCCCGGGCAGCCTGGTCGCCTCCTTCCGCGGCTTCAAAGAGAAGGCCTTCTTCGAGGCCACGCCCGAGAGCCAGACCGTGCCCAAGGTGAAGTTCTAGCGGGTTTCTGAAAGCGGCCGCGCGCCGGCCATGCCTCCCTTTCGGGTACTGATCGCGGCCCTTGCCCTGCTGCTCTGGGCGAACCCGGCCGCGGCCGCCCTGCCCATCCCGCCGCCTCCCGACCACCGCGTCAACGACTACGCGGGGGCGCTGTCGCCCGCCGAGCGCGAGCGGCTCGAGGACAAGCTCAGCCAGCGCGAGCGCGCGAGCAGCAACCAGGTCGTGGTCGCCATTTTCCGCTCGCTCCAGGGCGAGAGTCTCGAGGACTACTCGATCCGGCTCGCCCAGCGCTGGCGCGTCGGACAGAAGGGCCTCGACAACGGCGTGGTGTTCCTCATCTTCCTCGACGACCGGAAGATGCGCATCGAGGTGGGCTACGGCCTCGAGGCGAACCTGACCGACGCCATCTCCTCCTCGATCCTCCGCGACGTGGTGGCGCCGCGCTTCCGCGAAGGCCGGGTGGCCGACGGCATCGCCGCTGGGCTCGACGCCATCGACCGGGCCATCGCCGGCGCCTACCGGGCGCCCGCGCCGGCCCGGCGCCAAGAGCCCGCGATGGATGCCGTCACGGCCCTTCTCTTCCTGTTCATCGTTGGGGCGATGGCCTGGGCGATCGTGCCGACCTTGCTCTTTTCCCGGGCGACGCGCCGTCACGGCTGGACCGGAGGATCCTCCGGTTGGGGTGGACCCTACTTCGGCGGCGGCGGGGGCGGTGGCGGGGGCGGTGGAGGCTTCTCTGGCGGCGGCTTTTCGGGCGGCGGCGGCGGCTTCGGCGGCGGCGGGTCGAGCGGAGGCTGGTGATGGCGCGCCATCCGCGCTGGGTGAGGAAGTTCATCAGCGTCAGCGACCTCGACATGGTCGCCCAGGCCGTGGCCGAGGCCGAGCGCCACACCTCGGCCGAGATCCGCGTCCACCTCGACCACCGCTGTCCAGGCGACGCCATGGCGCGGGCCGCGGAGGTGTTCGAGCGCCTCGGCATGCACCGGACCGCCGAGCGGCACGGCGTCCTGATCTACGCCGCCATCGAGGATCGCAAGCTGGCCGTGATCGGCGACGCGGGCATCCACGCGCGAGTGGGCGAGGCCTACTGGCGGTCGCTGGTGGCCGGCGTCACCGAGCACTTCAGGGAAGAGCGCCCGCGCGACGGCTTCCTCCACGCCGTCCGCGACGTGGGCCAGGCGCTCCGGCGTCACTTCCCCCGCCGTCCCGACGACCCCAATGAGCTCACCGACGAAGTGAGCATCGGTTAGATCCTGCATAGTCAAAAAGCTGCCCAAAGCCGCAGGCCTCACTGTATCCTGCACGGAGCGAGGGCGCCCCTTGGCGCGCCCATCGCGGAGTCTTCCGGGCAGCGGGGCCGGCAGCCCCGCAGGAGGAGGCACCCATGCTGTGGACGATTTTCGTCGTACTCCTGGTGCTGTGGGCGCTGGGGATGGTGAGCTCGTACACTCTCGGCGGGTTCATCCACCTTCTCCTGCTCATCGCCATCGCGGTCGTGCTCATCCGGGTCATCCAGGGCCGCCGGCCCATCTGACGCGGAGGTGCTGCCGGGCGGCCTGAGCCTGCCGCGGGGCGTGGTGCCGCGCTAGGCTACTTCCCCCAGCGGACGCTGAAGCCGGCGGTCACCGCCCAGTCGGGCCCGCGGCCGACGAGCGTGGTCCGCATCGCCGCGTCGACCGAGAAGGACTCGTTGAGAAGATACACGACGCCCGCAGTCAGCCCGAGCAGCTCGCGGCCCTCCCGCTCATCCTTGGTCTGGAAGAACAGCTCGACGAGCGGTGACAAGCGTGGCGTGAGCTTGTAGGAGAGCGAGGCCGAAGCCAGCCCCTGGACCAGGAAGCCTTCGGGCCGCCGCTGGCCGATTGCCGCGATCCCCGCATTGACATCCACGCTGAAGTCCGCCGGCAGCGGCTGACTGAGCAGAACCAGCAGCCCGAAGTCGGTCCGTTCGCTGCCGATCGGCGCGTCGGCAACTGGCAGCTTGACGAAAGGCCGGAGCGCCACCGCCAGCCCCTCCTCTCTCTCGTCGGACCCGTCAAAGCGGTACTTGAGCCCTAGCGTAAGGTCGCCGCGGTTCACGTCCTCGCGCTCGTTGCGCAGCCACACCACAGGTTGGGCGTCCACGAGCAGTTCGAGCCTTTCGGCGAGACCTATGCGCAGGGTCGTGTCGAGCGAGAGCCGGCGCTCGGCCGGGCTCCCGCCGATCCGGGTGCGGCCGTACTCGAGGCCCGTCTCGAGCTGAAAGCCCCCGGGCGAGATGGTCTGGGCGCTGTCGGTGATGTCCGGCCGGTCGGGCTCGACCTCTTGTCGAGCGACGGCCGCGCTCGTTGGCACGAGCGGAACGGCGATCAGCGCGAATAGGCCGAGGAAGCGCGCGGCGCGGGGCACGCGGGCTAGACCGTCGAGAGCAGGTACTCTTCGGCGGCGGCCAGGCCGGCGCCGAGCTTCAGGTCCACGCCAAAGCTCCTGAGCGTCAGCTCCACGCCGGCGAGCCCGCCCAGCAGCTCGAGCTCGTTGAGGCTGCCGAGATGCCCGATGCGGAAGACCTTGCCCTTGACGGCGCCGAGGCCCACGCCCAGCGACATGCCGAGGGCCTTGTTGGCGTGGGCGATATAGGCGTCGGAGTCCTTGCCCGCGGGCATCTTCACGGCGGTGAGCGTGTTCGAGTACTCGGCCGGATTGCGGCAAAGCAGCTCGAGCCCCATGGCCTTCACGGCGCGGCGGCACGCTTCAGCCAGTCGCGCGTGGCGCTTGAAGACGTTGGAGAGCCCTTCCTCGCTGAGCATGGCCAGGGCCTCGCGCAGCCCGAAGAGGAGGATGGTGGCGGGCGTGTAGGGGAACTCGCCCCGCTTGTTGCGCTCGATGACGGGCGCCCAGTCCCAGTACGAGCGCGGGCACTTGGCCTTCTCCGAGGCGGTGACGGCCTTCTCGCTGGCGGCCAGGATGGCCATGCCCGGCGGCAGCATGAGCCCCTTCTGCGGCCCCGTGAG
>JBGPZD010000153.1:0-3580 GCA_041493605.1 Methylomirabilia bacterium | reverse complement strand
TCCGGGTCCGGCGAGTTGACGCGAATCTAGTCTGGGCGCCCGGGGGCTGTCAAGGCGCCTACGTGACACCGGGCCGCTTTGGGCCGATTCTTGGCCCTGCGACGCGCGTGTGAGCGCGCCCGATTGCGCCCGCCTGACGGCCGGGGTACCCTCTAGCCCGTGAAACTGCCGTCCATGCCGCTCGCCGTCAAGATCACGGTCCTCATCGCCGTGGTGCTGGTCGCGGGTTTCGGCATCTCGACGATCCTCACCATCCAGCGCGAGTCCGACCTCCTCGTCGAGCAGAGCAAGGTGTCGGCGCGGCGGCTCACGGCCGTGCTCACCGCCAACATCGAGGCCGCTATGCTCCAGGAGCGGCCCGACATCGCCCGCATGCAGATTCTCGAGATGCAGAAGACCACGCCGGTCGAGGGCCTCACGGTCTACCGGCGCAACGGCGTCGAAGCCTTCACGGACACGGTCACGATGAGGCAGGTCGCGAAGGAAGCCGATCTGCCGAAGAGCGTGATAGCGAGCATCGAGAAGATGGCGCACGCGCCGGGGCCGCCCATGACCGGGCCGCACTTCCGGCGGGCCGTCGAGACGCTCCAGACCCAGGAGTCCATCGACCGCGTCAACGGCCAGATGCTCTTCACGCTGCATCAGCCCGTCGCCAACCAGGAGCGCTGCCAGGGCTGCCACGGCACCGACCACAAGGTGCGGGCGGTCGTGCGCGTGGCCACCTCCATGGAGCCGGTGCTGGCCGCCGTGCGCGAGCAGCGGAACCGCCAGATGTTCGTCGCGCTGTTGACGATCGTGGCCGCCGCCGGCGCGCTGGTGCTGGTCATGGGCCGCGTGGTGGTGCGGCCCATCCAGGAGCTGGCGCGGGTGGCCCACAAGATCGGCGAGGGGGATTTCGCCGTGCGCGCGCGCACGACATCGGGCGACGAGCTGGGCGCGCTGGGCTCGGCCTTCAACGACATGACGGCGCGCCTGTCCACGGCCCAGCACAGCCTCGAGGCGCGCAACGAGGAGCTGGCCAGGACACTCGAGGATCTCCAGGCCTCGCGCCAGCGCCTGGAGGTGCTCGAGCAGCTCAAGGGGGAGCTCTCCAAGTTCGTCCCCGACGCCGTCAAGGAATTGCTCGAGCGCGACCCGTCGGCGACCCAGCTCGAAAAGCGGCAGGAGGAAGTTTCGGTCCTTTTCCTCGACATCGCGGGCTACACGCGCCTCTCCGAGCAGGTGGAGGCCAAGCGGCTGAACCAGCTCGTGCAGACCTACTTTTCGGCCTTTCTCGAGATCATCCGCAAGCACCAGGGCGACGTGAACGAGACGGCGGGCGACGGGCTCATGGTCATCTTCCAGTCCAAGAGTCGCGAGCCCGGCCGCGGCCTCGTGGACCACACGCTCAACGCCGCGCGCGCGGCGCTGGCCATCCGCCAGCGCACGGTCGAGCTGAACGAGGAGCACGCGGGGGTCTTCCCGTTGGTGGCGCTGCACATGGGCATCAACTCGGGCGAGGCCTGGGTCGGCGCCACCAAGATCGGCGGCGCGGGCGCCCAGCGCTGGACCTTCACCGCCACCGGGCCCACGACCAATCTGGCCGCGCGCTTCGCGGGCTCGGCCCAGGGCGACGAGATCGTCGTCGGCCCCACCACCGCCGAGCGGATCCGGGGCGTGTTCGTGCTGGAGAACCTGGGCGAGAAGACCTTCAAGAACGTCTCCCAGCCAATCGCCGTCTACCGCCTGGTCCCCCCTGGCATCTACAGCCAGATCGCCTAGAGGGAGGAGACGCCATGGGTGAGGTCCCCATCCATCTCTCTGCCGTGCTGGTCGCGGCCATCGTGAGAATGGTGATCGGCGCCGTGTGGTATTCCCCGGCGCTCTTCGTCAAGGCCTGGTACCGGTTGACCGGAGTCACGGAGGCGCAGATGAAGGCGGGAATGGTCAAGGCCCTCGTCGTGGACTTCGTCGGCAGCCTGCTCATGGCCTTCGTGCTGGTCCATGTCATCCGCTTGGGCGGGGCCACGACCGTGCTCCAGGGGCTGACGATCGGCTTCTTCGTCTGGCTGGGCTTCGTGGCGGTGGTCACCATCGGCACCGTGACCTACGAGCGGAAGCCGCTCCAACTCTTTCTCCTGAACAACGGCTACCTCTTGCTCTCGCTTCTGGCCATGGGCGTCATCCTGGCGGTGTGGGTCTGAGTCCAGCCGACTCTCCGTCCCCCGCGGCGGACGCCGCCCACGCGCCCGACGCGCTGCCCGTCCAGGGCTTCCAGGGCACCCCGGAAGACATCGAGCGGCAGTGGTACGAGCAGGTCTATCGCGGGCGCGGGGACAGCATGCCCCAGCTCACCTGGCGGGCGGTGCTCATGGGCTCGGTGCTGGGCGGCGTGCTTTCACTCACCAACCTCTATATCGGGCTCAAGGCGGGCTGGGGCTTCGGCGTCGCGATCACCGCCTGCATCCTCTCCTACGCGATCTGGACCGCGCTCTATCGCGCCGGCATCGCGCGCACGCCCATGACCGTCCTCGAGAACAACTGCATGCAGTCCACCGCCAGCTCGGCGGGCTATTCCACGGGCGGCACCCTCATCTCGGCCTTCGCGGCCTGGATGCTCATCAACAACGCCACCCTGCCGCTGCCGACCCTGCTCGCCTGGGTGTTCTTCCTCTCGGTGCTCGGCGTGACGATGGCCATCCCGATGAAGCGCCAGATGATCAACGTGGAACAGCTCCGCTTTCCCAGCGGCATCGCGGCGGCCGAGACCTTGCGGGCGCTCCACTCGACAGGGGAGCAGGGGATGCGCTCCGCGCGCGCGCTCGGCTGGGCCGGGCTCCTGGCGCTCTTGGGCAAGCTCTGGGCCGACGGCCTGGTGCTGGTCCATGCCACGCTCGCCCCCTTCATGATCGGCACCTGGATCAGCGCCCTCAACCACCGCGTGTTCGGCCCGGCCTGGATGGGGCGGACGGTGATGCTCTCCTGGGAGCCCATGTTCATCGCCGCCGGCGCCATCACGGGGCTCCGCGTGTGCTGGAGCATGTTCCTCGGGAGCGTCACCGCGTGGATGATCTTTGTGCCCCTCCTCCAGCACCGCGGCATCATCGAGGGGGCGGGCTACGCGGCCATTGTCCAGTGGACGCTCTGGGGCGGGGTGGCCTGCATGGTGACTTCGAGCCTGCTTTCGTTCGCGCTCCAGTGGCGGACCGCCCTGCGCGCCTTCGCCGGCCTGGGCGCGATGCTGAGCGGCCGCCGGCGGGACGCGCATGATCCGCTCGCTGCCATCGAAACTCCCTCCTCGTGGTTTCTCTGGGGTCAGTTGGCGGGCTTCCTCGGGCTGGCCTGGCTCGGCCACCAGACGTTCGGTATGCCGTACTGGCAGACGGCGGTGGCCGTCCTGCTCTCCTTCGCGCTGGCGCTCGTCGCCTCCCGCGTCACCGGCGAGACGGACACCACGCCGGTGGGCGCGATGGGCAAGATCACCCAGCTCACCTTCGGGGCGCTCAGCCCGGGCAACATGAACGTCAACCTCATGAGCGCCAACGTGACCGCCGCCGCGGCGGCCAGCAGCGCCGACCTGCTCACCGATCTGAAGAGCGGC
>JBGPZD010000044.1:0-17756 GCA_041493605.1 Methylomirabilia bacterium | reverse complement strand
TGCCCCTCGGAGGTCGTGCGCACGCTCATGGACACGCCCGAGGGCATGACTCCCGCGCTCTGGGGCAAGCTGGCCGAGCAGGGCTGGCTCGGGCTCATCACTCCCGAGGCGTATGACGGCATGGGCCTGGGGCTGGTGGACCTGGTGGTGCTGATGGAGGAGATGGGCCGGGCCGTGGTGCCGGGGCCGTACTTCTCCACCGTGCTGCTGGGCGGGCTCGGCATCCTGGAGGCGGGCACCGAGGCGCAGAAGAAGGAGTGGCTGCCCAAGATCGCCGCCGGCGAGAAACGCGTGACGCTCGGGTGGATGGAGCCCAGCGCCCAGCTCGGCCCCGAGGGCGTCACGCTGTCGGCCGCCGAGAAGGGCGGCACGTACACGCTCTCGGGCACCAAGCTCTTCGTCCCCGACGCCCACACCGCCGACGCCGTCGTCGTGGCGGCGCGGACGGGCAAGTCGGGCGCGGAGGGGATCACCCTGTTCCTCGTGCCGAAGGGCGCCAAGGGCCTCACGGTCACCCTGCTGCCGACCATGGACCAGACCCGCAAACTGTGCGAGGTGACGCTACAGGATGTCAGCCTCGGAGCGGACGCTCGGCTGGGGGAGGTCGGCAGTGGCTGGAAGGCGCTCAGCCGCGTGCTCGATCGGGCCACGGTCGCCCTCTGCGCCGAGATGTGCGGCGGCGCCCAGAAGGTGCTGGACATGACGGTCGAGTACGCCAAGATCCGCCAGGCCTTCGGCCGGCCCATCGGCTCCTTCCAGGGCGTCAAGCACAAGGCGGCCGACATGCTCGTGGACGTGGAGAACAGCAAGTCCATCACCTACTACGCCGCCTGGGCCATGGACGAGGGCGTCGCCGAGGGCCCGCTGGCCGCCAGCATGGCCAAGGCCTACGTCTCCGACGCCTACCGCAAGGTCTCGGCCGCCGGCATCCAGCTCCACGGCGGCATCGGCTTCACCTGGGAGCACGACCTGCACCTCTATTTCAAGCGGGCGAAGGGCTCCGAGTTCACCTTCGGCGACGCGACGTACCATCGCGAGCGGGTTGCCCAGCTGGTGAATTTGTAGCATTCTCGAAGTATGATCCAGCGGGTCCGCCAGAAGGTCGGCAAGTGGATCCGTCGGGACTCCGCCGTGGAGGCGCCTCCCGAAGCCCTCCTGTTCACGGACCACGAGGAGATCCAGGACATCGCGCGCCAGATGGCGCGGACCAAGGTCGAGATGGACCGGTCCGTGCTGACGCTGCGCAGCTGGGCGCGCGACCTGGGCCGGCGCCTGGCCGATTCCCGCGGAGGCCTCGGCCGCACCGACGAGCTGCGCGCCCTCGGCGAGACCGTGGGCGGCCTCGCCCACAACTTCAACAACTCCCTGGCGGCCATCTTGGCGTACACGGAGCTGATGATCCGCGAGACGCAGGGCGACGGCGCGCGCCGGCGCCTCTCCCTGATCCGCGATGTGGCGCTCGAAGCCTCCACGACCGTCCGCCGCCTCCAGGAGTTCGTCTCGAGCCAGCCCCAGACGGCCTTCGGCCCGGTCGGGCTGCCCGCCATCATCGCCGAGGCGCTGGAGATGACGGCGCCGCGCTGGCGCGACGAGGCGCAGCGCCGCGGCATCGTGATCACGATCACCCAGGACATGGAGGCGCTGCCGCCGGTGGAGGGCAACGCCTTCGAGCTGCGGGACGCCCTGGTCCGCCTGATCCAGAACGCGCTGGACGCCATGCCCCAGGGAGGCACGCTCGGGATCCGGGCCGCCAGCGAGGAGTCGGGCTGGGTCGTGGTCGAGGTGCGCGACACGGGCGTGGGGATGTCGCCCGAAGTGCAGCGGCGCATCGCCGACCGGGCGCGCACGCTGGTGCCGGGCCGGGAGCCGGGGCACGGGCTCGACCAGGTCTCCGACATCGTCGAGCGCCACGGCGGCACGCTGACCGTCGAGAGCGAGCGCGGCAAGGGCGCCATGGTGCGGATGCGGCTGCACGCCAGCCGGTTCCAGATCATCCCGCCGTCGGAGAGCGCGGTGGAGCGCAGCATTTCTCCGGAGCAGGCGGCGCGCGTGCTCCTCGTGGACGACGACCCGCGGCTGGTCACCGTGCTGTCGGACATGATGCGCGGCGAGGGCCACGCGGTCACCACGGCCACCAACGGCGACGAGGCCCTGGCCATCTTCGATCCCAAGGGCCACGATGTCGTGATCACCGATCTCGGCATGCCGAAGATGAACGGCTGGGAAGTCGCCGAGCGCATCAAGGCGCGCTCCCCCGAGACCGCCGTCTTCATCCTCACCGGCTGGGGCGAGGGCGTGGCGGCCCATGAATCGATGCAGTTCGTCGACCGGGTGATCGCCAAGCCGGTCTCCGCCGATGCCCTGCTGGACCAGCTCGCCGAGATCCGACGCGCCCCCGGCCCCCCGCAGTGACCCCGGTCCGGCCCCGCCCCGCGGCCTCCGTGCTCTTGGTGCGGCCGGGCGAGCACTCGCCCATCGAGGTCTACATGATCCGCCGGCAGAAAAGCATGCGCTTCCTCGGCGGCTACTACGCGTTCCCCGGCGGGGCGGTGGACCCGGCCGACCAATCGCCCGAGATCTTCGCCCGCTCGAGCGGCCTCACCGCGGCCGAGGCCGAGCGGGCCATCCCCTCGCTTGACGGTCTGCCCGCCCTGGCCTTCTGGGTAACGGCCGCGCGCGAGCTGCTGGAGGAAACGGGGCTGCTCGTGGCCTCCGACGAGGCCGGCCGGCCCCTCGACGCGCGGGACCCGGCCGTCGCCCTGCGCCTGGAGCGGGCGCGGAAGGCCCTGATGGCGGGCGAGGCGCCGTTTCATGCGTTGCTGGAGCGGGAAGGCTGGCGGCTCGACCTGGCCCCGTTGCGGTACCTGTCGCATTTCATCACGCCGCCGTCGAGCCCGATCCGGTTCACGGCGCGCTTCTTCCTCGCGCCGGTCCCGGCGGGGCAGGCGCTGCGGCACTTCAGGGAGGAGGCCTCGGAGGCCTTCTGGATCGATCCGCGTGAAGGCTACCGGCGCTTCCGCCAGGGCGAGATGCCCATGGCGGAGCCGGCCGACTGCGGCCTGGCGTACCTCTCCGAGTTCGAGAGCCTCGGAGAGCTGTGGGGCGCCCACGCCGACGGGCGCCACAAGTTCCACGGCATTCTCGACCGCATCTGACCCGGCGCGAACGAGGTGGGGGCTGTTATGGTCAGTCACGAGCACGTGGTGAGCGTGCGCTGGGGGGAGTGCGATCCGGCGGGTATCGTGTTCTACCCGCGGTTCTTCGAGTGGTTCGACCAATCCACGGAAGCGCTGTTCACGGCCGTGGGCCTGCCCTGGCCCGCGCTCTTCGCCAAGTACCGCGTTTCGGGCGTCTCCATCGTCGAGTCGGGCGCGCGCTTCACCGCGCCGATCCGATACGGCGACGAGGCGCGGATCCGCTCGACCATCGTCGAGGTCCGCGACAAGACCTTCCGCGTGGAGCACGAGGTCTCGGTGAACGGTGCCCCGTGCGCCACGGGCTTCGAGGTGCGCGCATGGATCGCCCTGCCGGACACCCCCGGGGGCCGGCTGCGCTCGGCGCCGTTCCCGGCGGAAGTGGCCGCCCGGCTCAAAGGAGAGGCCCGCCCATGAAACCCGACGTCTCCCGGGCAGGCCCGTATGTTGACAAATTGTACAATTGGGCCATAATGGCGGTGTAGCGGCCCATCCGCTCGAGGGAGGCAGGACGATGAAAGTCGAAGCGACTCAGGCCCGGAACACCTTCGCGGAGATGGTCAACCGCGTCCGCTATGGCGCCGACCGCGTCATCATCCAGCGCCGCGGCAAGCCCGTGGCCGCGGTGGTCCCCGTCGAAGACCTCCGTCTGCTCGAGCTCCTCGAAGACCACCTGGACATCGAGGCCGCCCGCCGGGCCCTGGCCGACCCGCGCAATCGTGTGCGCATTCCCTGGGCCCGCGTCAAGGCTGCTCTAAAGCTCTAACCCTCGCGGCGTGCCCTACGCAGTAGAGTTCCTCCCCTCCGCCCAGCGGCAACTCGCCGCCCTCCCCCAGGAGGCCCAGCGCCGCATCGCGAGGAAAATCGATCTCCTGCGAGAGAATCCCCGTCCTCCCGGAGCCATCCTCCTGCACGCCGAGGACCGGCTCTACCGCCTCCGGATCGGCGACTATCGCGTGGTTTACACGATCGAAGGTCGGCGTCTCGTCGTCCTGGTCATTCGCGTCGGACACCGCAAGGACATATATCGCGACCACTGATCCGGCCGGTCCGCTCCCGAATTCGCCGGACGGACGGGGCCAAAGGCTGGCCGTTGACGGCCTCGGCCGCGCGCCGCATAATCCGCAGCGATGGGAATCCTTGCCGGCGTCTTTCTCTCGGTGCACACGCCGCGCTACTGCACGCTCGAGGCGGCGTTCGAGGGCAAGCTGGCCTCGGAGGTCTTCCGCCCGGTGCGCGACGGCCTGGCGGCCCAGGGCAAACTCGTGGCCCAGAGCCGGCTCGACGCCGTCGTGCTCAACTCCTGCCACCTGATCGCGACCTTCCCCACGGTGGTGGACGGCACGCCGCGCCACCGGGGCGTGCTCACGGCCCAGGAGGCGCCCGAGCTCATTCACGGCGTCGCCTACGACTACCCGGGCGACAACGAGCTGGCCGGGCAGCTCATCGCCAAGGGCAAGGCCGCGGGCCGGCCGTGCGTGCTGGCCAACGACGTCCACTATCCGCTCGACTACGGCACGGTCATGCCCATGGTCTGCTACCTCGACCCGGCGCAGAAGCTGCCGCTGGTGCCGGTGTCGGTGTGCCTGGCGGCCGATCTCAATGAATCCTACGAGTGGGGGCGCTCCCTCGCCCAGGTCGCCCGCGAGAGCGGCAAGCGCGTGGGCTTCGTGGCGAGCGGCGCCGTGTCGCACAAGCTGGTGCGGGGCCCCGAGAAGGGGCCGAGCCCCGAGGACGAGGCGCTCGATCACCGCTTCGCCAAGCTCCTGGCGGGGGGCGAGTACGCGGCCCTCTGGACCTGGCTGCCCGAGTTCGCCCGGACGACCCAGGCCGAGATGGGCGGCCGCCACCTGGCCATGCTGCTGGGAGCCGTCATGGAGTCGGGCCAGCGCTTCGCGAGCACGGTGCACGCCTACGGGCCGTCCTCCGGCAGCGGCAACTACGTCATCTCGCTTCTGCCCGCCTAGCGCCGGGGACCTTCTGGGCCGTTTGGCCCGTTTTCCTGGTGCCCGCGCGCCAGCCCAGGGGGGTTTAACGCCAGGCGGCTTCGGTGTAGTCTTGGGGGGTTCCGGCGCCCCCGCCGCGGCTGTCCGCCGCGGGCGGTGGACGCCCAGCGTCCGGATTCGACCGTCTCACAGCACTCTTACTGAGGAGGAGACACGATGGATCAGCTGACGCGTCGGAAGTTCCTCGCCGGTGCTTCGATGGGCGCCGCGGCCGTGGCCGCCGGTCCCTGGGTCATCCGGGCGCGCGCCCAGGGCGCGCCGGTCAAGATCGGCGTGGTGCTGCCCTACACCGGCGTCTACGCCGTGCTGGGCGAGAGCATCACCCAGGCCATGGAGCTGGTCTTCGCCCGCGAGAACTGGACCGTGGCCGGGCGCAAGATCGAGATGATCAAGGAAGACGACGAGATGAAGCCGCCGGTCGGCATCCGGAAGACGGAGAAGCTGATCGACTCGGACAAGGTCGACATCCTGACGGGCCCCGTGCACAGCGGCATCCTCATGGGCATGCGGGACAAGGTCCACAACTCCAAGACAATCCTCATCGTCTCCAACGCCGGCGCCGACGCCATCAGCCGCGAGCGCTGCTCGAAGTGGATCTTCCGCACCTCGTTCTCCAACTGGCAGCCCAATCAGCCCATGGGCGGCTGGGTGGCGAAGAACGTGTCGAAGGAAGTGTTCCAGATCGCGCCCAATTACCAGGCGGGCAAGGACATGATGGCCGCCTTCCGCGAGACCTACCTGCCGGCGGGCGGCAAGGTCGTCGCCGAGGACTACCCCCAGTTGGGCGAGACCGACTACGCGCCGTACCTGACCAAGATCCGGCAGTCGGGCGTCAAGGCCGTCTACTGCTTCTTCTCCGGCACCGACGCCGTGAACTTCGTGAAGCAGTTCGATCAGTTCGGCCTGAAGCAGACCGCCAAGCTCTGCGGCGCCGGCTTCCTCACCGAGCCCGACGTGCTCCCGGCCCAGGGCAAGTCCGCGCTGGGCGTGATCACCGGTCATTTCTACACGCCGCTGCTCGAAAACCCGGTCAACCAGAAGTTCGTCAAGGACTTCCGCGAGAAGAACCTCGGCAAGATGCCCGATGGCTTCGCCTGCCAGGGCTACGATACGGCCGAGGTCATCGTCCGCGCGCTCAAGGCCGTCAACGGCAACACCCAGGACAAGGACAAGCTCGTCGCGGCGATCGCGAAGATCGAGTACGACAGCCCGCGTGGCCGCTTCCGCTTCGATCCCAAGACCCAGAACGTGATCCAGCCGTTTATCTACATCCGGGAGGTCAAGGAAGTGGCCGGCGGCCTCAACAACGTGCCGATCGACAAGGTCGCCGATGTGAGAGACCCCGGCACCGGCTGCACCTGGCCCGCCGGACCGAGCGAGGGGGGGCCAGGCGCCGCCGCCTGGCCCCCACGCCCGCCCCCGCCCGTGCCCCTCCTCCTCGACATTTTCGCCCAGGCCCTCAACGGGCTCTCCTACGGCGTCCTGCTCTTTCTTCTCTCGGTCGGCCTCACTCTGATCTTCGGCATGCTGGACGTGGTCAACCTCGCCCACGGCTCCTTCTACATGCTGGGCGCCTATGCCGGGCTGACCCTCATCGCGGCGACGAACAACTTCTGGCTGGCGCTCCTCGCGGCCCCGGTGGCCGTCGGGATCATCGGCGTGCTGATCGAGCGCAGCTGTCTCCGGCCGCTCTACCGGCGCGGGCCGCTCGACCAGGTGCTGCTGACCTTCGGGCTGATCTATCTCTTCGAAGACCTAGTGAAGTGGATCTACGGCGGCAAGATCCGCTCCATCCCGCCGCCCGATCTCTTTTCCGGCTCGGTGACCATCTGGGGGAGCACGGTGCCGTCCTACCGGCTCTTCGTGATTGCCTTCGGGCTGGTGATGGCGCTGGCCCTCTGGCTCCTCATCGAGCGGACGCGGTTGGGCGCCATCATCCGCGCGGGCGTCTTCGACTCCGAGATGGCCGCGGGGATGGGGATCAATATCGACCGGGTGTTCACCGGCGTCTTCGCCTTCGGCGCGGCGCTGGCCGGGCTTTCGGGCGTCATCGCCGGGCCCATCCAGTCGGCCCAGCCGCCCATGGGCGCGACCATCCTGGTCCCCGCCCTCATCGTGGTCGTCGTCGGCGGACTCGGCAGCCTCAAGGGCTCCCTCGTGGGCAGCCTCATCATCGGCCAAGCCCAGACCTTCGGGAAGGCCTGGCTGCCCGGCGCCTCCATGCTCATCATCTACGTCGTGATGGCGGCCATCGTGCTGCTCCGCCCGCAAGGGCTCTTCGGCCGGCCGCTCAAGTGATCGCCCGGCTCCTGGCCGCCGCCGTGCTGATCGCCGCCCTCGCGGTGTTTCCGCTCTTCTTCGGCAACTACCCCGTGAAGCTGCTCCAGGAGATCCTCATATGGGGCATCTTCGCGATGAGCCTCGACCTCTTGATGGGCTACGCGGGCATGGTGTCGTTCGGCCACTCGGCCTTCTTCGGCGTCGGCGGCTACGTCGCCGCGCTCGCCCTGCTCAAGTCGCCGGGGCTCGTCTCGGCCCTGCTGCTGCCGGCGGCGGCAGGGGCGCTGGCCGCCCTCGTGATCGGGTTCTTCTCGATCCGGGTGAGCGGCGTGTACTTCATCATGCTGACCCTGGCGTTCTCCCAGATGTTCTACGCCGTGACCTTCCAGGTGGCGTGGCTCGGCGCCGAGGACGGGATCGTGGGCGTGCCGCGCCCGGCCGAGCTGGGGATGGCCCTCGGCCGGCCGCTCGGCTTCCACATCTACCTGGTGGGCGTGGTCGCCCTGGCGGCGCTGGCGCTCTGGCGCATCGTGCGCTCGCCGTTCGGCCATGTGCTGCGTGGCATCCACGAGAACGAGCCGCGCATGGAGGCGGTGGGCTACGCGGTCAACCGCTACAAGCTGCTGGCCTTCGTCATCGCCGGCGCCGTCGCGGCGGTGGCGGGGTCCCTCTACACCCAGCAGGTCGGCTCCATCACGCCGGACGCCTTCCTCTGGACGACCTCGGGCGAGGCCCTGCTCATGGTCATCATCGGCGGGACCGGCACGTTGGGTGGGGCGGTGCTCGGCGCGGCCGCCTTCATCCTGCTCCAGAGCCTGGTCAGCTCGTACACCGAGCGCTGGATGCTGATCCTCGGCCTCACCTTCGTCCTCCTGGTGCTCTTTGCGCCGGGCGGCATCGTGGGCGCGCTGCGCGGGCGCGTCGGGATCCGGTCGTGACCTCGCCGCTCCTCGGCGTCGAGGGCCTGTCGCGCCATTTCGGCGCGCTCAGCGCCGTCAACGGCGTGTCCTTCGAGGTCGCGTCCCGCGAGCGCCGCGCCATCATCGGGCCCAACGGGGCGGGGAAGACCACGCTCTTCAACCTGATCACCGGCCACCTGGCGCCGAGCGGCGGGCGGATCGTCTTCGACGGTGCCCCGATCACCGGCCTGCCGCCCCACACGGTGGCGCGCCGGGGGATCTCGCGCTCGTTCCAGCGCACCAATCTTTTCCCCAAGCTGGCCGTGCAGGAGAACCTGAGGCTGGCCGCCGCGGCGGACGGGCGCGGCAGCTACCGCCTCTTCGGCCGCGTGGAGCGGCTGACGGCCCCGCTCGACCGGGCGCGGCAGGTCGCCCAAGCGGTGGGGCTCGCCGAGCGCTTGGGCGAGCCGGCGGGCCGGCTGTCCTACGGCGAGCAGCGCCAGCTCGAGGTGGGGATCGCTCTAGCGACTGGCCCCAAGCTCCTGCTGCTGGACGAGCCCACGGCCGGCATGTCGCCCGAGGAGACCCAGCGCATGACCCGCATGCTCGAGGGGCTGCCGCGCGAGATCACGCTGCTGATCATCGAGCACGACATGGACGTGGTCTCCTCGCTGGCCGACCGCGTCACCGTGCTCCACTACGGCGAGGTGCTCGTCGAGGGGACGTTTGGCGAGGTCAAGGCCGACCCGCGGGTCTACGAAGTGTATCTGGGCACGGCGTGATCAGCATGCTCGAGGTCGACGGCGTCCATACGTACTATGGCGAGAGCCATATCCTGCACGGCGTGTCGCTGAGCGTCGGCCCCGGCGAGGCCGTGGCCCTGCTCGGGCGCAACGGCGCCGGCAAGACGACCATGATCCGCAGCATCGTCGGCTTCACGCCGCCGCGGGAGGGGCGCATCGTCTTCGACGGAGCCCCGATCCACCGCTGGCCCGCCCACCGAATCGTCCGCCGCGGGCTGGCCCTGGTGCCCCAGGGCCGGCGGATCTTCGCCCCGCTCACGGTGCGCGAGAACCTCGTGCTGGGCGCCCGCCCCAACGGCTGGGATCTGGAGCGGGTCTTCCAACTCTTCCCGCGCCTTCAGGAGCGCGCCGAGCAGGCCGGCGGCACGCTTTCGGGCGGGGAGCAGCAGATGCTGGCCATCGGCCGGGCGCTCTTGACCAACGGGCGGCTGCTCCTGCTGGACGAGCCGTCGGAGGGCCTGGCGCCGCTCTTCGTCCGCGAGATCGGGCGGGTGGTGAAGGGGCTCAAGGGCGAGCGGCTGTCCATCCTGCTGGTCGAGCAGAACTACCACCTGGCGCTCCAGGTCGCCGACCGCGTCTACGTCATGAACAAGGGGCAGATCGTCTGGGACGGCACGCCGGCGGCCCTCGAGGCCAACGAGGACGTCAAGCGCCGCTACCTGGGGGTCGCCTAGTGAAGGCCCGGGCGGCGGTGCTTCACGCGGTGGGCCGGAAGCTCGAGATCAGCCTTGTCGACGTCGGGGCTCCGCGGGCGGGCGAGGTGCTGGTGCGCATGGCGGCGGCCGGCATCTGCCACACCGACCTGCATGTGATGACCGGCCATGTGCCGGCGCCGCTCCCGGCCGTGCTCGGCCACGAGGGCGCCGGCGTCGTCGCCGAGGTCGGCCCGGGCGTCGCCTCCGTGCGGGCGGGCGACCACGTGATTCCCCTCTGGCGGCTCTCCTGCGGCGTGTGCGAGTACTGCAGCGCCGGCCGGCCGGCGCTCTGCGCCGAGGGCCTGCAGGTGCGGACCACGGGATGCCTGCCCGACGGCTCCACGCGTTTTTCGCTGGACGGGCAGCCGATCAAGCACTTCTGCGGCGTGTCGAGCTTCGCCGAGTACTGCGTGATTCCCGAGCGGGCCGTCCTTCGCATTCCCGACGACCTGCCGCTCGACCGGGCGGCGCTGCTCGGGTGCGCCGTCATCTCCGGAGTGGGCGCGGTCTTCAACGCCGCCCGCGTGCGGCCCGGGAGCAGCGTGGCGGTGTTCGGGACGGGCGGCGTGGGGCTGAACGTGGTGCAGGGGGCCGCCATCGCGGGGGCCGGGCCCATCATCGCCGTGGACCTCCGGGCCAACAAGCTCGAGTGGGCGCGGCGATTCGGCGCGACCCACACGGTGGACGCCTCCTCGGGGAATCCCGTGGAGCGGGTGCGCGCGCTCACGGGCGGGCGGGGCGTGGACTACGCCTTCGAGGTGATCGGCCTGCCCGCCACCATGCGCCAGGCCTACGATTCGCTCGCGAAGCGCGGCATGGCCGTCGTGCTGGGCGTGGCGCCCGCCACCGCCGAGGTCGCGATTCCGGTGCTGCCGCTCGTCTTCGAGGAGCGGACCCTCACCGGCTCGATCTACGGCGCCAGCCGGCCGCGGATCGAGATCCCCCGGCTCATTGACCTCTACCGCGCCGGGCGGCTCAAACTCGACGAGCTGCTCACCCGCGCCTATCCCTTCAGCCAGATCAACGAGGCCTACGCCGACCTCGAGCGGGGCGAGCTGGCCCGGGGCGTGGTGACGTTCTGAGCCGATGAGCTGGATCGACCCCGATTTCCCGACGACCGCCACCCCGACCGACCGGGTGGGGCGCGTGCTCGGCCTCAACCCGGGGCTGTTCACCGGCCCGGGGACGAACACCTACCTGGTCGGACGCACGCACCCCATCCTCATCGACACGGGGGCGGGAGCGGACGGCTACGTGCCGCTCCTCGATGTCTACCTCAAGCGCCGCGGCTGGACGCGGCCCGAGCGGATCATCCTCACCCACCGGCACCGCGACCATCTGGGCGGCGTCGGCGACCTGCGCCGGCGCTTCGGCGAACTGCCCGTGGCGAAGATGATCCACAAGGACGCGGGGCTGCCGTCCGGCACCGCCGATTTGCGCGACGGCGAGACCGTCGAGGGGGACGGCGTCACCCTCATCCCGGTCCACACTCCCGGCCACGCCTCCGACCACCTCTGTTTCTACTTGAAAGAAGAGCGCGCGCTGTTCAGCGGCGATCTCATCTTGAGCGGCTCGACCTCGGTGATCCCCGACGACGACGGCGACCTGGGACAGTACCTGGAGTCGCTCCGGCGGGTCCAGGGCCTCGACGTCCGGCGCATCTACCCGGCCCACGGCCCGGTGATCGAAGACGCGCCCGCCAAGATCCAGGAGTACCTTGACCATCGGCTGCTGCGCGAGCGGCAAATTCTGGAGGCGCTCGGCGGCGGCGCCCGCACCATCCCCCAGATGGTCGCCGTGATCTACGCCGACGTCTCCCCCGCGCTGCACGCCGCGGCCGGCATGTCCGTGCACTGCCACCTGCGCAAGCTCAAGCAGGAGGGCCGCGTCGGCGAGCAGGTCGTGGTGGGCGCCCCGTCGCGCTGGACCCTGCGCTAGCCTTTGCCGCCCAGCTGAACCGTGAAGCGCATGTGTCGCCACACCCACGCCAGGCCGAGAAAGAACACCAGGTAGGCGAGCCCGGCGTACCACTCGAGCATGTTGGTCAAATGCTTCCTCAGATCCCGGTCGTCGAGGAACGGCCGCAGGAACGTCTGGGTGAGCCACATGGCCAACGTGAGCACACAGAGGAGGAGCAGCAGCCGGTGGGCGCGCGCGGGGACCCTGATCGCGCCGGCCCGGGCCAGGCGCCGGAGATGCAGGGCGGTGATGAGCATGCACAGGTACGTGGCGCCGAAGTAGATCAGGATGCCGTGGAGGCGCATCCAGCGGTAGGGCGGCCCTCCGGTGCCGAGTAAGCCCGCGTAGACCACGAGAAACGCCGCCGCCGAGAGCCCGAGCCACGGCAGAACGCGGAGCGTCCCGCGTGGATTGGCGCCCAATCCCTTCAGCCACAGCCAAGCGAGGAGCCAGGTCTGCCCCTGGAGCACGGCCCCCGGCAGCATCAGCATCCGGAAGACCTGGTTGGGCAGGCCCTGCCGCGCGGTGCGGCTGATCGATACGCAGCCGTCGATGAATGGATTGCACGTGGGGACGCTGGCCAGCGAGGCGGAAAGGAAGAGGGCGGCGAAGACCGCCGCGGCCGGCACCAGACCCGCAAGGAGCGGGAAGACCCACAACGTGTTGGCCGGTTTTCCGGCCAGCCTGTTGAGGCTCGGCATGGTCACCACCGCAGCAGCACCACGAAGCTCACGCTGGACATGAGGTTGCCGAGGGCGTGGGCCAGCATGCAGGGCAGCAGGCTGCCCGTCCGCTCGTAGCCCACGGCCCAGATCGCCCCGCTCCAGGCCACCGCGGCAAATCCGACGACGCCGTAGCCGTGGGCGGCGGCGAAGAGGGCGCCGCTCAGGAGCGCGGCCGGCCAGAGCGGAAGCGCCACCCGCAGGGCAGGGAAGAGCAGCCCGCGGAAGATGATCTCCTCGAAGACGGGCGCGCCGAGCACCGTCTCGGCGGTCTCGCTGGCGACCGTGAGCGGCGAGCCCCAGAGCAGGTCCTCGGGAAAGCCGTCGGCCCAGTGCGTCGTCACCCCGGTTGCGCTCAGCCCCAGAAAGAGCACGGTCTCGCCCGCGAGCGAGAGCGCGAACAGCGTCAAGCCGAACCAGACCACGCGCCCGGCGCCGCCCGGCCCCGGGCGGAGCCCGAAGGCGGCGAGCGGGGACAGGTCGTGGGCGCGGCAGCACCGCCAGGTCCACCAGAGCACCGGCAGTCCCGCGACCATCATGACGGCCAGCGTCAGCAGGGGTCCTTTGCCGGGCAGAAAGCTCGCGCCCACCGGCAGCGCCATGTAGCCGAAGGCCGAGCGGATGAAGAGACCCCACCCGTCGGCGGCCGGCCAGGGCGGTGGCAGCGCCTCCGCCGCGATGCGCGCCCGCGACGGCCGGCGGGCAGCGCGCCAGAGGACGAGGCCGCTCAGGAGGATCACGCCGGCGCTGGCGCCGGTGAGCAGCCGCACGCGCACCAGGAGCGCGTGGCCGCGCCGCTGGATGGCGGCCGCGGCCTGGGCGTGCTCCCTTGTGAGCCCGGCCCGCTCGGCGATGCGCCGAGCCAGAGTGTCGCTGAACCAGTCGCGGCCCAGATCGCCGCGGATCTCCTTGAGCCGCGCGGCGGCCGCCGCGCGGGCAGGCGGGTCGCCCAGATAGGCCGCGCGCACCCACTCGACCATGCGCTCGCCGTCAGGCTTGAGCGCGGCCAGCCGCCCGAAGGGATCCCGGCCGGCGTCGAGCTGCCCGGCCTCGCCCATCAGGATCAGCCGCTCGAGCTCCACCGTGTCGGCCGCCGACACGTCGCTCAGCTCGTTGTAGCGGTCGATGGCGTCGTCGAGCGTCTCGGGCTCGTTGCCCACCAGGTCGTACAGCCGCCGCTCCCACGCCGCCGTCCGCTGGAGCGCGTCGCGGAAGTCCAGCTCGCGGCCGACCAGCCGCTCGAGCGAGGCCTCGGGCTCGCGGAGGTTCTCCAGCGGCGAGCTCCAGGTGAAATAGAAGAGCGCGACGAGGACGGCGGCGAGGACGGTGAAGACCGCGGTGGCCCAGAGGGAGAAGTAGGGGCGCTGAGCCGGCGCCGGCTCCGCGGGAGCGTCTGGAGGCCGGTCGGGCATTCGGCCGCGCTCGGGCGCCGTGGACTACTGCGGCCGGGCCGCCGCCACGAGGGCGGCGAAGAGGCGTCGCGCGGGCTCGGAGTGGCCGACCAGTTCTTCCGGGTGCCACTCGACGCCGAGAACGAAGCGGGACGGATCTGCGAGCTCCACGCCTTCGATGATCTGGTCGGGCGCCCAGGCGACGGCGACGAGGCCCCGGCCGAGGGCTTTGACGGCCTGGTGGTGCAGGCTGTTGACCTCGATCTCGTCGGTGCCGAGCACCTTGGCGAGCCGGCTGCGCGGCTCGACGGTGACCTTGTGGGTGGGCTGATCCCGCGGCTCCTGCTGGCTGTGCCGGAGCTCGGTGCCGGGATCGGTGCCCACGTCCTGGTAGAGGCTGCCGCCCAGCGCCACGTTGAGCACCTGGATGCCGCGGCAGACCGCCAGGACGGGCAGGCGGCGATCGAGCGCGATTTGCACCGCCGAGGTCTCGAGCGTGTCGCGCGCCGGCGCCACCTCGTAGACCGTCGGATGCGGCGCCTCGCCGAAGCGCGCCGGATCCACGTCCCCTCCGCCGGTCAACAGCAGCCCGCCGAGCTCCTTCGCGATGCGCTCGAGCGAAGCGGCGCTCAGCTGGGGCGGCAGCGCCACGGGCACGCCGCCCGCCTGCTGGATCGCGTGCAGGTACGCCGAGTTGACGTACGCCCGCTCCGGGTTCTTGCCGACCGTGATCGAGGTGCTGACCCCGATGAGAGGCGGGGCGCTCATGCCGCTATGCTACCATACGCCGCATGAGCCTCGATTCCGCTCAGTCCCAGCGCGGCGCCGCGCCGGCGGGCGCGGGGCCCATGGCTCAGGTGATGGGCCGGCGCTGGATGGTGTCGGTGGGCCATCCGCTGGCCGCGCAGGCCGCGGCGCGAATTCTCGAGGCCGGCGGCAACGCCATCGACGCCGGCGTCGCCGCCGGCTTCATGCTGGGCGTGGTGCATCCGGACATGGTGAGCTTCGCCGGCGTGGCGCCCATCCTGGTCCATCTGGCCGCGAGCGGCGAAACCTTCGAGGTCTCGGGCGTCGGGCCGTATCCGAAGAAGGCCACCGCCGAGTTCTTCCGCTCGACGTGCGGGGGCCAGATCCCCGTCGGCGTGCTGCGCACCGTCGTCCCGGCGGCGCCGGCGTCGTGGTGCGAGGCGCTCGAGCGCTGGGGGACCATGAGCTTCAGCGACGCGGTGGCGCCGGCGCTCGAGTGCGCGGAGCACGGCTTCCCGCTCTCCCGCTTCTCGGCCGCCATGATCGCCAACAACGCCGAGCGGTACGCGCGCTTCCCGACCTCGGCCGCGCTCTACCTGCCCGGCGGCACGCCCGTGGCCGCGGGCCGGCTCCTCGTCCACTCCGAGCTGGCCCAGACCATCAAGACCATGGTGGCGGCCGAGATCCGCTCGCGCTCCCGCGGCCGCGCCGGCGCCATCCGCGCCGCGCGCGACGCTTTCTACAAGGGAGAGATCGCGCAGCGCATCGCCGCCTTCCACGTCCGGGAGGGCGGGCTCCTCACGGCGGAGGACCTGGCCGACTTCAAGGTCGAGGTCGGCCCGGCGCACCGGACGACCTTCCGCGGTTACGAAGTCGCGGCGTGCGGCTTCTGGTGCCAGGGGCCGGTGCTGCTCCAGATGCTCAACCTGCTCGAGCCGTTCGATCTCGCGCCCATGGGGCACAATTCGCCGCGGGCGCTCCACCTCGTGATCGAGGCCATGAAGCTCGCCTTCGCCGACCGCGAGGCGTACTACGGCGACCCGCGCCACGTGAAGGTGCCGGCCGAGGCCCTGCTGTCCAAGGAATACAGCGCCCTGCGCCGCGCCCTCATCCACGCGAACCGCGCCTGGCCCGACATGCCGCCGCCCGGCGATCCCGAAGGGATGGCGGCGGTGAGGAACGGCGCGCCCGCGGCGCCGCCCGAGCGTGGGCAGCCGGGCCTGCACGATACCGCCTACGTCGCGGTGGTGGACGCCGAGGGCAACGCCTTCTCCGCCACGCCGAGCGATCCCGGCGTGGACTCGCCGGTGGTGCCCGGCGTGGGCTGCGTGGTTTCGCCGCGCGGCTCCCAGGGCTGGCTCACGCCCGGGCATCCGAGCGAGGTGGCGCCGGGGAAGCGGCCGCGCCTCACCCCCGCGCCCGCGATGGCGTTCACCGACGGCCGGCTCTTCATGCCCTTCGGCACGCCGGGCGGCGACGTCCAGCAGCAGGCCATGCTGCAGGTCTTCCTCAACATCACCGCGTTCGAGATGCCGCCTCAGCAGGCGGTGGAAGCTCCCCGGGTCGCGACGCGCAGCTTCCCCGACTCCTTCTGGCCGCACGCCAGCTCCCCCGGCCGCCTCGACGCCGAGCGGCGCATCGCCCCGGAGACGCGCGCCGCCCTGGCCGCGCTGGGCCACGTGGTCGCCGAGTGGCCCGACTGGGACTGGCGCGCCGGCGCCGTCTGCGCCGTGGTCGTCGGCCCGGACGGCGTCCGCATGGCGGGCGCCGACCCGCGCCGCGGCGCCCACGCGATCGGCTGGTAGGCGGGCGGAACCGCGCGGCACGCGCGCGGGTTATCAGGCCGAGGGCCGGCAGGTGAACCCGTTCCGCCTCGCGCTCGCCATCACGCTCGCCCTGCTGGCCGGCCCGGCCGCCCCGCCCGCGTGGGCCCAGCCGGCCTTGCCCCTCCCGGCCCAGCTGCCGGCCGAGCAGCGCGCCAGGATCGACGGCATCGTCAAGCACGCCTTCGCGTCGACCAGAGTCGAGGGCGAGCCCTATGCGGTCCGGCCGGAAGTCTTCGAATACCTGCTCGACCACCCGGAGTTCGCCAGCCACGTCACGCGCGCGCTGCGCGCGGCGCGCTACAAGATCTGGAGCGAGACCGACGGCCTCTGGCTCGACGACGGCTGGGGGATCAGGGGACGCTTCGAGGTGATGCACGCCGAGCGCGGCCTGCGGCTCATGTACGCGCGCGGGGCGTACGAGCAGGTGATGCTGCCGGACATCCACGGCCAGGCGGTCGTGGCGCTGACCTACGCCTTCCGCCCGGACGGGAAGGGGAGCACGCTGGCCGCCACCACGCTCACGTCCTTCCTCGAGCTCGACAGCCGCGTCCTCCACGGCTTGGGCAAGGTGGGCGGGCCGCTGGTCCAGGCCAAAGCGGACCGCGAGGGCCGCACCCTGCTCAAGGTCTTCGCGAAGGTGAGCCGGGCCATCGAGGCCAACCCGGCCGACGCGTACCAGCGGGTCAGCGCGCGGCCCGACGTGCCGAAGCCCGAGCTCGAGGAGTTCCGCCGGCTGCTGCGCCTGCCCTGAGCGGCCTCAGGAGGCCGCGACCGGGATGCCGGCCGGCGCCGGGGTCGTCTTCGGCCTCTTGCTGATCGGCACCTCCTTGATGGCGAGCGCCAAGGGCACCGCGAGGAAGGCCAGCAGCGCGGCCGAGATGAAGGCCCAGGAGTACGAGCCCGTCGACTGGAACACCCAGCCCCCGATGGCCGCCCCGAGCGCCGCGCCCACCTGGTGGGAGAAGAAGATCCAGCCCGAGAGCGCGCCGACCGAATAGCGGCCGAAGATGTTGGCGGTGAGCGTCGTCGTCGGCGGCACCGTCGAGATGTAGTTGAGCCCGAAGAGGGCGGCGAAGACGTTGAGCGAGGGCACGTTCCAGACGTAGAGCAGGAAGAGCAGGGACAGCCCACGCACGCCGTAGTAGAAGGCCAGCGGGCCCTTGCGGCCGAAGCGGTCGCAGATCCAGCCCGACGTCACCGTGCCCAGGATGTTCATGGCGCCCATGATGCCCAG
>JBGPZD010000026.1:0-25703 GCA_041493605.1 Methylomirabilia bacterium | reverse complement strand
GAGAGCGAGATCATCTCCCGGCTCCAGGAATTGATGACGCGGGCCTTCACGCGCGTCTGGCAGTCGAGCCAGAAGAACGGCGTGGACCTGCGCACCGCCGCCCTCATGGAAGGCATCCGCCGCGTGGCTGACGCCCACGTGGTCCGCGGGCTGTACCCGTAGGGGGCGGCCATGAAGATCCTCGCGCGCGCCCTCGTCCAAGGCTAGCCGCGGAGCCCTCACCCCGCCATGTTCGAGATCACGTTGGTGCTCGTCGGTGTGGTGGCGGTGGGACTCATCGGCTTCGGCGCCACGATCCTGACGGGCCATCTCGTGGCGGCGATCGGTCTCGGTGCCCTGCTGTTCGGACTCGTGATGAGCGTGCCGACCGGCTTCTGGTACCACGTGATCCTCTACCGGACCCTCGCGGCGCGGATGCCGCTTCCCCGCAAATGGTGGGTGTCCCCCGCCGACCTGCACCGCCACCTGACCGACGCCGAGCGGCGTCGAATTAAACCCTGGTATCGGATCGGCGGCGTCGGTTTCGTGCTCTCCGTTGTCGGGGGCCTTGCGGCAATCGGCGGCTTGCTGCTGGGCCGATGAGGGCCGGCCTGGTTGACGATTCCCCGTCGCGCCACTAGACTCGAACCCGCTCCGCATGCTCGAGAATCCCGTCAAGCGCAAGCTCAGGGCCGGCCGGGCCGTCACCGGCCTCTGGATCGCCATCGGCGACCCTCTCGTGGTCGAGATGCTGGCCCAGCAGGGCTGGGACTGGCTGGTCGTCGACACCGAACACAACCCGATCGACCTGCTGACCATGACCACCATGTTTCAGGCGATCGGCCGCTTCCAAACCGCCCCCATGCTGCGCATTCCGGAGATCAGCGAGCTGGGGATCAAACGGCCCCTGGACGCCGGGGCCTGGGGCTTCGTGGCGCCCAACGTGAAGACACGGGAAGAGGCCCAGCTGGTGGCCGACTACGGCCAGTACCCGCCGCAGGGCAAGCGCAGTCTGGGCTCAGGCCGCTACGCCGCCTCCTTCAAGACCGATCCCCAGACCTATTTCAAGAAGGCGAATGATGAAATTCTTCGGGTCGTCCAGATCGAGCACGTCGAGGGCGTGCGGAACATCGACGCAATCTTCTCCGTGCCCGGCATCGACGCCTGCTACATCGGCCCCAACGATCTCTGCGCCTCGATGAATCTGGCGCCCTCCCTCGAGCCGCCCCACAAGGAGTTCGAGGAGGCCGTGCAGACGATCTTCCGCGCGGCCAAGAAGCACGGCGTGGCGCCCGGCATCCACTGCGCCACGCCCGAGACCGTCAACCGGCGCATCGCCGAGGGCTGGCGCTTCGTCGGCTGCGCCAGCGACATGAGCCACCTGCTCGGGGCCACCCGGCTCGCGCGCGACCTCATCAAGACCGACTAGGGCGCGCGCCGCGCGAGAAGCCTCTCCGGCAGGATCGGCAGCGAGGTCACCGAGACGCCGAGCGGCCTGACGGCGTCGGCCACGGCGTTGGCGATGGCGGCGGGGGCGCCGATGGTGCCGCCCTCGCCCATGCCCTTGTAGCCGCCCGGCGTCAGCGGCGACGGCGTCTCGAGATGCCCGAGGCTGAAGGATGGCAGCGCCTCAGCGACCGGCAGGGCGTACTCCATGAAGGTTCCCGTCAGCAGCTGACCGTTCTCGTCGTAGACGAGCCGCTCGCCCAAGGCCTCGCCCACGCCCTGGGCGACGGCGCCGTGGATCTGGCCCTCCACGATCATGGGATTGATCACGGGGCCGCAGTCCTCGACGACCGCGTACGCGCGCAGCGACACGCGCCCCGTTTCCCGGTCCACCTCCACCGAGGCGACGTGGACCGCCCCCGAGAAGGTCGGACCGGGCGGATCGAAGCGCTCGGTCACTTCGAGGCTGGCCGTGCCGGCCGCGCGGGCGATGTCGGCCAGGCCCACCCCGCGGTCCGGCATGCCGCGCACGCTCACTCGGCCATCGCGGAGCTCGAGGTCGGCGGCGCTCGCCTCGAGCAGCCCCCCAGCAAGATCCAGGACCTTCTTCCGCAGCGTGACGGCCGCCCCGCCGGCCGCGCCCTGCATGACCACGGCGCCCCGGCTCGCGAAGGTCCCGCTGCCGGGCGGCGACGTGGCCGTGTCGGTCTGAAGCACCCGCACGCGCTCGAGCGGCACGCCCAACTGGTCGGCGACGAGCTGGGCGACCGTGGTGGCGTGCCCCTGCCCCTGCGAGGAGAAGGACAGGAGACACGTGACATCGCCGTCGGCTGCCATCTTCACCGTGGCCGCCTCGGGGCCCGGGATCTCCACCATCCCGCGGGCGCGGTAGGTCTCAGAACCGATGCCGGTGAACTCCGTGTAGCAGGACAGCCCGACGCCGAGCAGGCGCCCGCTCCGGCGCGCCTCATCCCGCTCGCGAATGAGCCGCTCGTAGCCCGCCAGCGCGAGCGCCTGCTCGAGCGCCTTGGGGTAGTCGCCGCTGTCGTAGACGAAGCCCGCGGCCGAGGTGTAGGGATAGCCGTCGGGCGGGATCAGGTTGCGGCGCCGGATCTCGGCGGGGTCGAGACCCAGGCGCTCGGCCACCAAGTCGAGCGTGCGCTCCATCACGAAGGCGCCCATGGTCATGCCGACGCCGCGGTAGGCGCCGAGCGGCGGCTTGTTGGTCGCGACGGCCACGGCCTCGAACGCGTAGGCGGGGATGCGGTACGGCCCCGGCAGGATGCCGGCCGTGCCCATCGACTCGAGCGCGGCCGTGAGCGGATGGATGTGATAGGCGCCGGCGTCGGAATACAATCGCGCGCGGAGCGCCAGGATCGCTCCCGCGGCATCCGCCGCCGCCTCGATCTCGACACGCGCTTCCCGCGCATGCGAGGCCGCCGCCAGGTTCTCGCTGCGGGTCTCGACCCATTTGACGGGGCGGCGCGTCGCCCGCGACAGCGCCGCCACGGCCAGATCCTCCGGCATCACGTGCATCTTCTGGCCGAAGCCCCCGCCCGTGTCGGGAACGATGACGCGGACGCGGCTCTCATCCATGCTGAATGCCCGGGCCAGCGCCAATCGGTAGACCTGGGGCACCTGGGTGCCGGTCCAGATGGTCAAGGCGCCGTCCTCCCACCGGGCGACGAGCCCGCGGGGCTCGAGCGGGGCCGCCGAGCAGCGCCCGTGGGTGAAGGCCTCGCGCACCACCAGGGCCGCGCCGGCGAACGCCCTGTCCACCTCGCCCCGGCTGTGGCGCCGCTCGAAGAGCACATTGCTCGAATGCTCCGCGTGAAGACTCGGGGCGCCCGCCGCCAGGGCCGCCGTCATGTCCGCCAGGGCCGAGAGCGGCGCGTACTCCACCGCCACCAAATCGCGAGCATCAGCGGCGACATACACGCTGTCGGCCGCCACCACTGCGACGGCCTCGCCCACGAAGCGCGCCCGTTCTGGCGCGAGCGCCGGCCAGGCGGTAGGAATGAAGCCGGGCGCGTCGAGCCTGGGCGCTAGAGCCTTCACCGCGCCTTCGAGGTCGCGGCCGGTGAGCGCCGCATAGACGCCCGAGACGCGGAGCGCGGCGGCCGTGTCCACCGTCACGATGCGCGCGTGAGCGTGGGGGCTGCGGACGAACGCGGCGTGGAGAAGCCCGTCGAGCCGGATGTCATCGAGGTACTGCCCCTGCCCCTGAATCAGGCGTGGGTCCTCCACGCGCCTGACCTGGGCGCCGATGTACCGCGTCGAGCCGCCGGGGTAACCGCCGGGCTTCAACTCAGGGCTTGGCGACGCGCGGGAGCACCTCGCCGGCCAGCAGCTCGAGCTGCTCCATGCCCCAGTTGAGCGGGTTGAGAACGATGTGCTCGCAGCCGCCCAGGTTGGCGACCTTCGCCCGGATCTTCTCCGCCAGCTCCTCGGCCTCGCCCAGCAGGTAGAACTCCTTCCAGTACGGCAGATCCATGCCCGAGTAGACCGTGAAGTGGGGCGCGGCCGTCTCCGGTCGCTCACCCTTCTTCAGCACCCAGACGAAGTTGGAGTAGACCTTGCTCATCTCCTCGGGCTTGCGGCCGATGTCCAGCATGAAGCGCTGGATTTTCTCCCAGTCCCCCCGGACCATGTCGGCGGTCGCCGAAGAGTGCGGCACCCAGGTCTTGGCGTACTTGGCGATGCGGCGCAGCACGGGATCGATATTGGTCACCGTCTGGCCGTAGACCTTCTCGAAGGGCTGGCTGCCGCCGCCGATCCAGATGGGCGGGTGGGGCTTCTGGGCGGGCTTGGGCTCGATGGTCAGGTTCTTGAACTGGTAGTACTTGCCCGAGTAGGTCACGTGGTCGCCCGCCCAGAGGGCCGTGACGGCCTCGAGCATCTCGTCCATGCGGCGGCCCCGCTCCTTGTGGGGCACGCCCATGAGGGCAAATTCGTCTTCGTGCCAGCCGACGCCGACGCCCAGGATGCTGCGGCCACCCGAGAGCAGGTCGAGCGTCGCCCACTCCTTGGCGAAGTAGGCGGGGTTGCGCAGCGGCAGCACCAGCACCATGGTGCCGAGCTTGATCGTGCGCGTGACCCCGGCCAGCGCCGCGAGCAGCGCCACGGGCTCGAGCCAGGTGCAGGCGTAGGCGGGGGGCGTGAGCAGCAGGTGGTCGATCGACACCGCGCAGTCGAAGCCCAGGTCCTCGGCGCGCCGGAGATAGGCGCCCATCTCGCCGAGCGTGGCGGTCTTGGGGCCCAGGGCGAAGCTGGGGATACGCAGGCCGTACTTCATCGAAGCCCGTCCTCTTTCTTGGCCTCGGCGACGGTGAGGCCGCCGACGCGAGGATGCGGCCGGCCGCCGTCGGTAACGACCAGGGCGACCAGGATCTCGTTGGCCTTGGGGGCGTCCACCAAGCGCACCTCCATCGCGTCAAAATGCGTACGGACGAAGGCGGCGTCTTTGTAATGGAGCGGCACGTCGATCGCGGTACCCGGCCCGCCGAGTTTCTTGGCCGAGGGGATGATCGCCTTGCCGCCGCCCACGGCGGCGCGGAACGGCGTGCCGAGCGTCGGATGGAGAATGGCGGCGGCGTGCTCGTACTCGCCGTCGAGCCCGACCACGGCGGCCTTGCCGTAGGAGTGGACGGGCGCGCCCAATGCCGCGACGGCGCGGCGGCCCAGCAGGTCGCCGAGCTCCTCGCCGGTCTTGATCAGCTCCTGGAGGTCCTCCACGAAGCGGCCGGCGAACGGGTTTTCGATCACGGCCACCGCCGCCACCTTGGTGATCGGCTTGCCGACCTTCTTGCCGCCGTCCTCCAGGATTTCTTCCCTGATCGTGAGCAGCTTTCGGATCTTCATCAGTGGCCTCCTCCGGCGGGGCCGTGCCCCTTGACGACTTCGGCGGCGCGCGCCGCCGGCGGGGTATTGCGGCTCCGCCCGATCTTGATCTGCCCGTCGATGAGGATCATCGAGATCCCGAAAAGATCACCGGCCTTGAGGGCGTCCAACGCCGTCTTCCCCACGGAACCGGTGGGCGCATCCACGATGCACAGATCGGCCTCCCTGCCCGGCGCGATGACGCCCACGGGCAGGCGGTAGACGCGGGCCGTATTGCCCGTCGCCATGCAAATCGCGTCCTCGGGGCTGGCGCCGCCGAGCGAGGTCAGGTGGGCGATCACGCGCAGGATTCCGAGCGGCACCACGCCCGTGCCCGAGGGCGCGTCGTTGCCGATGATGATGCGCGGCAGGGCCTTCGCGTCCTTCGCGCGCTGGAGCGTGTGGAGCGCCGTCTTGCCGTTGCCGCAGTGGACGATCTCGAGCGCCATCTGGGTGGCGACCAGCGAGTCGATCTCCTTCTCGCTCATCGAGGTGGTGCCGCCGTTGATGTGGCCGACCACGTGCGGGTCGGCTTCCAGCACCACCTCGGCGCTGATCGGGTTGGAGCCGGCGATGGACGGCCCGCCCGTGTGGATGGTCACCGTCATGCCGTGCTTCTTGGCCCAGCGGACCATGGGCGCCGCGTCCTTGCCCGTCCTGACTGAGCCCAGGCCGATCTCGCCCACGAGCGTGACGCCGGCCTTGGCCATGTCGGCGAAGTCTTCCTCGACCATGCCCAATTCCAGAATCGGCGCGCCGCCGTGGACCTTGACGCCGGCGGGCCGCAGGTTGGCGTAGGCCTTGGCCGCCACGATGGCCAGCGCCTTGAGCCCCACGATGTCCTTGGGCCGGCCCGGGAAGTGAACCTCGCCAGCCGAGATCATGGTGGTCAGCCCGCCATTGAGCCCCGACTCGATGAAGTCCAACGTCCGCTGCCGCGGCGTGAAGTCGCCGAAAACCGGATGGCAGTGGGAGTCGATGAGGCCGGGGATCACCGTGGTGCCCTTGGCGTCGATGACCGTGTCGGCGTCGCCGTCGAGCCCCCGGCCCACGGCCGTGATCCTGCCGTTCTCGGCGACGATGGAGTCGCCGTCGAGGAGCGGCGCGGCGATGTCGCCCGAGACGATCTGCCCGATGTTCTTGATGAGCGTCTTCATGCGTCCCCCTAGACCGTGAGATACGCGCGGCGAATGGATTCGTCATCCAAGAGCCGCCGCATGGGCCCGTCGAAGCGGATCTGCCCCTTCTCGATGATGTAGGCGCGATCGGCCAGCCGCGCGGCAAACTTGAGGTTCTGCTCCGAGAGGAGAATGGTCAGCCCCTGGCGCTTGAGCGCGGCGATCTGCTCGGCCAGCGCCTTGACGATGACCGGCGCCAGCCCCTCCGACGGCTCGTCCAGGAGCAGGAGCCGGGGATTCCCCATCAGGGTGCGGGCCACGGTGAGCATCTGCTGCTCGCCGCCCGAGAGGCTGCCCCCGCGCCGCCCGGCCATCCGAGCGAGCGCGGGGAAGAACTCGTAGACGCGCGCCGCCGTCCACGCGGCGCCGGCGACCTGGGCGCCATCCGCTTTGGCGCCGACCACGAGATTCTCCTCCACCGTGAGGTCGCTGAAGATGCGGCGGTCCTCGGGGACATAGCCGATGCCGAGCCGGCTGATCTCGTGGGTCGCCAGCCGCGTGATGTCGCGCCCGCCGAACCGGACGGCGCCCGCCGTGACCTCCACCAGGTTAACGATCGCCTTGAGCGTGGTAGACTTGCCCGCCCCGTTGCGCCCCAGCAGCGAGACCACCTCGCCCGCGCGCGCCTCGAGGCTCACGCCGTGGAGCACGCGCGAGGGCCCGTAGGCGCAATGGACCGCGTCGAGCGAGAGCAGGGCGCTAGCCATCGCTATTCGCGGAAGCGGAGTGGAGCGGTAGGGGGCTGGTCGTGCTCGCGTGCGGAGATGCCTGTTTAGAGACGGAGTAGCCGCCGGTCCACGCGCTCGAACTCGGAATGGACCTCGGCCCGAAAGCGCTCGAGCCTTTCGTCCACGGCCATGACGCCCTCCGCCACTGCGCGGACATCCGAGCGGACGGCTTCAATGAGCACCCCCGTGTGACGGCGAGTCTCCTCGGCGCTGGCGGCGATTTCCTGGCGCAGGGTCTGAGCACTGGTCCCCATCTCCTGGCGCAGGGTGTCGGTAGTCGCCGCCATCTCCTCGCGGAGACTCCGGGCAAGGCTCTGGGTGGTTGCGACCATCTCCTGACGCAGGGTGTCGGTAGTCGCCGCCATCTCCTCGCGGAGACTCCGGGCAAGGCTCTGGGTGGTTGCGACCATCTCCCGACGCAGGGTTTCGGTGGCCCCGCCCAGCTCCTGACGGAGTGCCTGGAGCAGGTCGTCCCGCAGGCGGTCCAGCCGTGGATCGGGTGGATGGGAGTCCACACCCAATCCTGTCTCTGTCGCCGCGACCGTGTCAACTGTATCCTCTTGGCGACGCGGCTCACGCGGGGTAGATCCGCTCGAAGACGGCCGGCGAGCCCTCGTCCAGCCGCATATACGGCCGAATCCTGTGGGTCCAGGGATTGGTGTCGCGGACCTTGTTCCACGCATCGCTGTCGGGGACCTTCGGATTCTCGAACTCGTAGACCGTGAGGTACTTGGGCTGGCCCTCGACGACGACGAAGCGCCGGGCGCGGATCACGCCCGGGACGGTCAGGTAGCCCGGGATGTAGACGGTGTTGTACCAGGCGTTGAACTCCTCATCCATGTGCGACGGGATGTCCATCCGGCCCATCTGAAGATACTTCGACATCCCCATGGTCGCCTCGACGGGGTTGGTGCGCGCGGGAAAGATCTGGCGATAGGCGTTGAGGAGGTAGTTGCGCCCGACGTGCCCGCCCGAGGCCTTGGCGCGCCAGGGCGACGGTTTGTAGCGGACGGCGTCGAGGAAGTCGGCCGTGCGGAGCACGTTGGGGTCCTCCAGCTCGTACATCGCGAGATACTTGGGCCCGCCTTTCAGCGCGACGTACCGGCCGCCGCTGAGGAACCCCGGCACCCCGAGCAAGTGCTTGATGTGCTCCTCGTTGTACCAGCGGTTGAACTCGGCCTCGTGCTGCGGATCCACGTCGGTCCAGAGCATCAGCAGTCCCGTGCCCCGCGTCTTCGCCATCACTCGTCCTCCTGTCCCAAGTACACGCGCTGGACCTCGGGATCGGCGCGCACCTCGGCGGGCTTGCCTTCGGCGATGACGCGCCCCTGGTGGAGCACCATGATCCGGTCGGCGACCGAGAAGACCACATCCATGTCGTGCTCGGTGAAGAGCACGGTGAGCGCGCGCCCGCGGGCGATGCGCTCGGTGAGGGCCATGAGGGCGCCGCGCTCGGCCGGCGCCATGCCGGCCGTGGGCTCGTCCAGCAGCAGCACCTCGGGATCGTTGGCCAGCGCCATGGCCAGCTCGAGCTTCTTCAGATCGCCGTAGGCCAGCACAGCGGCCAGCCGGCCGGCCTGGTCGCTCAGCCCCACCTGCTCCAGGAGATCCCGCGCCGGCTCCACTTCGAGCCGCGAGGCCCGCACCAGCAGGGCGTAGGTGCGGCGCGCGTGAGACAGCCGCGCCACCTGAACGTTCTCGAGCGCCGTCAGCGTCGCGAAGGTCGCCGTGATCTGGAACGTCCGGCTGATGCCGCGGCGCCAGACGGCCCACGGCGGCAGCCCCGAGAGCCGCTGGCCCTTGAAGAGCACCTGGCCGGCGTCCGCCGGGAGCTGACCCGTCAGCATGTTGAAGAAGGTGGTCTTGCCCGCCCCGTTGGGACCGATGAGGGCGCGGATCTCGCCCCTGGGAAGCGCCAGGCTCACGCCGTCCACCGCGCGGACGCCGCCGAAGGACTTCGACAGGCCGCGCGTCTCGAGCACCGGGGCGCCGCTCACGGCTTCCTCCAGCCAAGCACGCCCACAATGCCCCGCGGGAACGTGGTCACGACGAGGATCAGGATGGCGCCCAGCACCACTTGCCAGTACTCGGTGTAGCGCGTGATGACCGAGTCGAGGAGCTTGTAGACAACGGCGCCGATGGCGGGACCGGCGAACGACCCGACACCCCCGAGCAGCACCATGACGAGCGGCTGCACCGACATGGGCGCGTCCACGTAGCCGGGAAACACGCTGCCCTTGAGGTAGACGAAGATCGCCCCGGCCAGGCCGGCGAAAAAGCCCGCCACCACGAAGGCGACCAGCTGGTGGGCGCGGATGTTGATGCCGACGGCCTCGGCCCGCCGGGCATGGTCACGCGCCGCCCGCAGCGTGAGGCCGAATGGCGAGGCCGCGACCACCCTCAGCAGCGCGATCCCCGCCGCGCCGGCCGCGAGCGCCCAGTAGTAGTAGCGGGCCGGCGACTTCAGCCACCACGGGGGCCAGACTCCCAGGAGGCCGTTGTCGCCGCCGGTGACCTCGTACCACTGGTGCACGATGGCGAACACGATCTGGGCGAAGGCCAGGGTCAGCATGGCGAAATAGATGCTCGTGAGCCTGACGCTGAAGAACCCGAACACGACCGACGCCGCCGCGGCCAGCAGCGGCGCGGCGAGAAACGCCAGCGGCATGGGCAGCCCCAGGTATTTCATCAGGAGCGCCGCGCCGTACGCCCCCGCGCCGAAGTAGGCCGCGTGGCCGAAGGACACCATGCCGCCCGTGCCCATCAGCAGGTGCAGGCTCGTGGCGAAGAGGGCAAAGGCCAGCATCTCCACCAGCAGCCAGACGTAAAAGGTCGGCAGCACGAGCGGGGCGGCCACGAGCGCGATCAGCAGCCCCGCGAGCCAGGCCGGCCGGAGCGGCAGCCCCGGCGCCTCGAGCCCGGCCGCGCCGGCGGCGGCCCGCGCCTGGACGTCCGGGCGGCCCAGCAGGCCCCAGGGACGGATGATGAGGACCACGGCCATCACGATGAAGATCAGGACGATGGAGATGCGCGGCAGGATGAGGATGCCGAAGGCGCCGAGCACGCCGATGAGCAGCGAGGCCAGCAGCGCGCCCCACACCGAGCCCATGCCGCCGATCACCACGACCACGAAGGCCTCCACGATCACCGTGGTGTCCATGACCGTGGTGACGGCCACGCGCGGGACCTGGAGCGCGCCCGCCAGACCCGCGAGGAAAGAGCCGAGGACGAACACGCCGGTGAAGAGCCGGGATTGATCCACGCCGAGGGCGGCCGCCATCTCGCGATCCTGGGTGGCGGCGCGGATGAGGATGCCCCAGCGCGTGCGGTAGAAGAGAAGCCAGAGCCCGAGCGCCACCAGCGGCCCGAACCCGATCATGGCCAGGTCATAGGTCGGGAACAGCTGGCCCGCCAGCCGGACCGAGCCCGCCAGACCCGGCGCCTCGGGTCCGGTCTTGTTGTCCGCGCCCCAGACGAAGCGCACAGCGTCGGCCACGACCAGTACGAGGGCGAACGTCAGGAGGAGCTGATAGAGCTCGGGCGCCCGGTAGACGCGGCGGAGGAGCGTCACCTCGACGAGCCCGCCGAAGACCGCCACGAGCGCCGCCGCCAGGAGGATCGCCGCGTAGAAGCCGGCCGGGCCGAGCGGCAGCGCGTTCACGAGGGAGTAGGTCAGGTAGGCGGCCAGCATGTAGAAGGAGCCGTGCGCGAAATTCACGATCCGGGTGACGCCGAAGATCAGCGTGAGGCCCGACGCGATCAGGAACAGGAACATCGCGTTGGCCAGGCCGCTCAGCAGCTGGATGAAGAGAAAGGACATGGGCGGAATCGGGGGCCGCTCCCTGGCCGGCGAGCGGCCCCCGGACCCTGGCCTAGTTGGCCGGGCGCAGCTTCTTCACGTCCTCGTCGGACGGCAGCACCTTCTCCCCGGGCACGTACTTGTGGTTCACCATGATGCCCACGCCGCGCTTGGGATCGACCTTGGTCGTGCCCACCCAGGCGCCCATGGTGGACTGACCGTCGGAGGCCCGGAAGGTAATGGGCCCGATGGGCGTTTCGACCTTGAGGTTCTGGAACGCCGCGACGAGCTTCTCGGTGTCCGTGCTGCCCGCCCTGCGGATGGCCTCGATGACCGAGACGTAGGTCACGTACCCGACGAGCGAGCCCAGGCGCGGGTAGGCGTCGTACTTCTTCTGGTAGCGGGTCACGAAGTCCTTGTGGGCGGGCGTCTGGATGTCGTACCAGGGATACCCGGTAACGAGCATCTTCTCCGGCGCCTCGAGCTTGAGCGGGTCGATGTACTCGGGCTCGCCCAGCAGGATCCCGACCACGAACATCTTCTGGAAGAGCTCGCGCTTCTGGGCTTCGCGGACGAAGGCGATCCAGTCGGAGCCGAACAGCGAGACGTACAGCGCCTCGGGCTGCTCGTTCATGATGGCGGTGACGAAGGGTCCCGGCTCGATCTTGAAGAGCGTGGGCCAGTGCTCGCCCACGTTCACCACATCGGGCTTGAGCTCCTTCAGCCGTTCGAAGAAGGTCTCCCAGGCCCGCTTGCCGTACTCGTAGTTGGGCCCGATATTGGCCCACTTCTTGTACGGGAGTTTGGCCGCCTCCTCGGCCAGCATGCGCCCCTGGCTGTGCGTGTTAGGGCGGACGCGCACCACGTAGCGGTGGCCCTTGGACCAGGTCAGCGCCTCGGTGAGCGGCTCGGCGGCCACGAACAGCACCTTGTTCTGCTTGGCCCAGTCGGACACGGCGAGCCCGATGTGGGAGGCGAAGGTGCCGGCGATGAGGTTCACCTTCTCGTTGGCGACGAGCTCCTGGGCGTGCTTGACGGCTTCGGCCGGCTGGCCCTTGTCGTCGCGGAACACGACCTCGACCCGGCGCCCGAGGAGACCGCCCTTGCCGTTGACCTCTTCCAGCGCCAGCTCCACGCCTTGACGGTACGGCCCGGTGAAGGGCGCGGCGCCGCCGCTGTAGGAGTTGATCTCACCGATCCTGATGGGCGCCTGGGCCCGCGCGGCGCCAGGGGCCAGGCCCCAGGACAGCAGCAGGGCCGGAATCAGCAGGGATGCGAGTCGTCGTGAGGACATGGTCCCCTCCTTAGTCGACGGGGTGGAGGCGGCTGGAATGCTCCAGCCGCTTGAGCCGCTGCTGGACATCGCGGAGGACTTCTCGGTTGTCCTCGGCGGAATGAGTAACGCGTTACCTACTCCCTGTCAAGGGTCGTAGGCTAGAATCTCCAGGCCGCCGGGAACTCCGGCCGGCCGGGCCGGGTTGGCAGCAACAAGGTCCGTCCGGAACCGGACCCTTCATCACAAGACTCTTCCAAGATGCCCGTGCTGGGCCTCTACGGCGAGGCCGACCCCGGCATCCCCGCCGCCGATGTCCGGCGCTTCGAGGCCGAGCTCAAGAAGCGCAACCCCAACGCCCAGTTCGTCCTCTATCCCGGCGCCCAGCACGCGTTCTTCTCCGACGACCGCCCTCAGAGCTACAGGAAGGAAGCGGCCGAGGACGGCTGGAAGCGCTGCGTCGCCTTCTTTTCCAAGCACCTCAAGGCCTAGACCCCTTCCGTCGCTCGGCTCGAGCTAGACGGGGCGCCCCGGGACCCGGCCCCGGGCGCCCCCCGCTCCCCTTGACAGCCGGGGACCGCGGCCCTAGGTTTGGGTCAAGAGCGAGGTCACCCATCCTGCCGCGCCACGATCGCCTTTCGAGTCCCGGTTCCGCCCCCGCGCCCTGCCCGTCTGCCCGGCAGCCGTGCTGACCGACACAGCTCCGGCTTGGCGCCGCTACGGATTCGCCTTCCTCACGGCGGCGCTCGCGTGCGCCTTCACCTACGCCGCGCCCCCGCTCCACAAGGTGCCGACGGCCCTGTTCTTCGCCGCCGTCACCCTCAGCTCCTTTTTTGGCGGGCTGGGGCCCGGGCTGGTGGCCACCGCGTTCAGCACCCTCGCCCTCGATTACTTCTTCATCCCTCCGGTCCGCAACCTGAGCCAGGGCCTGGAGGAAACCGTCCGCGTGGCCGCCTTCGCGCTTTCGGCAGCCCTCATCAACTCGCTCCACGAGCGCCGGCGCCGCGCGGAGGCCCGGGAGCGGACCATTCTCGAGACCACGGTGGACTGCATCATCACCATCGACCACGAGGGCAAGGTGCTGGACTTCAACCCGGCGGCCGAACGCCTATTCGGGTACGCGCGGGCCCAGACCCTCGGGCGTGACATCGCCGAGCTGATCGTGCCGCCCGCGCTGCGCGACCGCTACCGCCAGGGGCTCGGCCGCCTCATCGGCGCGGGCGACGGCCCGCTCGGGGGCCAGCGCGTCGAGACCACGGCCATGCGGGCCGACGGGACCGAGTTCCACGTGGAGCTGGCCCTGGCGCGCGTGCCGCTCGAGGGCCCGCCGATCATCCGCGGCTTCGTCCGGGACATCACCGAGCGCCGGCGCCGCGAAGTGGCCGAGCGCCACAGCGAGGCCCTGCGCTCGGTCACCCGGCTCGCCAATGCCGCGGCCCACGAGATCAACAACCCGCTGGCGGTGATCATGGTGGACCTCGATCTGTTGAGCCAGCAGGTCACCTCCAACCCGCTGGCCCTGGGGCGCATCGGGCGCGCGCGCGAGGCGGTGCGGCGGGTCGAGGAGATCGTCGGCCGGATGACCCGCATCACCCGCCTCGAGGTCATGACCCAGCCGTCGGACCTGCCCGAGATCCTCGATCTCTTCAAGTCCACGCCCGAGTCCCAAGCCGGCCGCGAGAAGCCCGACGCCGACCGCTGAGATGCCAGCCTCCGGGGTTCAGGTCGGCGTCCTGCTCCCCACCCGCGAAGCGGTGATGTCCGGCCGACCCGAGGCCGGCCCGCTGCTCGAGATGGCCGAGCGCGCCGAAGCGGCGGGCTACGACTCGGTCTGGGCCGGCGACTCCTTGCTGGCGCGCCCCCGCTTCGAGCCGCTGACCCTGCTGGCAGCCGCGGCCGCCCGGACCCGGCGCGTCGCCCTCGGCACCGCGGTGCTCCTGCCGGCGCTTCGCCACCCGCTGCTGTTGGCCCACGCCGCGGCCTCGCTCGACCGCATCGCCGAGGGGCGGCTGGTGCTGGGCGTCGGCATCGCCAGCGATAGGCCGCCTACCCGGAAGGAGTTCGAGGCCGTCGGCGTCCCCTTCGCCCAGCGCGCCGGGCGCATGGTTGAGTCGCTGGCCATGTGCCGGCGCCTTTGGTCGGCGCGGGCCCCGGCCGACCGGGTGAGCTTCGAGGGGAAGTACTGGACTCTGGAGCGCGCCCAGATCCTGCCGCTGCCCCATCGGCCGGGCGGCCCGCCCATCTGGATGGGGGGCAGCTCCGAGGCCGCCTGTCGGCGCGCGGGGCAGACGGCCGACGGCTGGTTCCCCACCAGTCCGACGCCCGAGACCTTTCGCCGCGGATGGACGCTCGTCCTCGACGCGGCCCGGGAGGCCAAGCGCTCCTCGGGCGCTCTCACTCCGGCCCTGTACGCGACGGTCAGACTCGACGACGATACCGATGCCGCCCGGAAAGAGATGGCCCGCTTCATCGAGGGGTACTACGGCGTGCCGTACGAGGTGATCGCGGCGCGCCAGGGCTGCTACGCCGGGCCCGTCAAGGGCTGTCGCGAGTGGCTGGCGGGATTCATCGAGGCCGGCGCGCGTCATGTCGTATTGCGCTTCGCCGGGCCCGACCAGTCGGACCAGCTCGAGCGCGCGACCACGGGCCTGCTGCCCGGGCTCCGCGCCGGCTGACGGCGGGCTAGCGCGTGGCGCCCGACTACCGGCGGTTCGGCCTGCTGGGCTGAAGCCCCCCGCGACGTGCCGGCCCCCCGCCTCCGCGGGAATTCTGGTAAGTTAGCGGGGTGAAAACCCTCGGGGTGATCCCGGCCCGGCTGCACTCCAGCCGCCTGCCGCGCAAAGTCCTGCGTGAGATCGCCGGCCTGCCGATGGTCGTCCACGTCTTCACCCGCGCCAGCCGCTGCTCCCTGCTCTCCGACGTGCTGGTGGCCACCGACAGCGAAGAAGTCGTGGAGGTCTGCCGCGCCCACCATGTCCCGGCGGTGATGACGTCGCCCAACCACGCCTCGGGCACGGACCGCCTGTGGGAGGTCTCGCGCGCGCGCGCCGCCGACGTGTACGTGAACATCCAGGGCGACGAGCCGTTGGTGAGCCCCAAGCACATCGAGACCCTGGTGCAGCCCTTCCTGCGCGAGCCGGAAGTGCAGGTCACCACGCTCAAGATCCGCGCCACGCCCGAGGAGGTGGCCAGCCGGACGGCCAACAAGGTCGTCACCAACGTGCATGGGGACGCCCTCTACTTCTCCCGGCTGCCCATTCCCTTCGATCGCGACAAGACGGGGGGCGTCGTCTACTGGAAGCACGTGGGCCTCTACGCCTACCGCCGCGCGGTGCTCGAGACCTTCCACTCGCTGCCGCCGTCCGCCCTCGAGCGCGCCGAGCAGCTGGAGCAGCTGCGGCTGCTGGAGGCGGGCATCCCCATCCGCGTGGTGGAGACGACTGAGCCGACCATCGGCGTTGACACCGAGGAGGATCTCCGGGCCGTCGAGGCCCTGCTGGCGTCCCGCAGCCGGTGACCAATCGCTGGGCGATTCTCACCCTCGTCATGGTCGCCCAGACCATGGTCAATGTCGGCCCGCTCGGGATCCCCGCCATCGCGCCGCTGATCCGCGAGAATCTGGGGCTCTCGGTGGCCCAAGCCGGTTCCTTTCTGTCGGCCTATTACCTCGGCGCGTCGCTCATGTCCCTGCCCGCCGGCTGGCTGGCCGACCGCTGGGGAGTGCTCGGGACCATGGTGCTGGGCCAGGCGGTCATCGCGCTCGGGCTGCTCGCGGCCTCGGCCTCGCCGTCCTTCGCCCTGCTCATCGGCTTGATGGTCGTCGCCGGATCCGGCTACGGCATGCTGAACCCCACCACCGCCAAGGCGGTGATGGCCTGGTTCCCGCGCCGCCAGCGCGCCACGGCCGTGGGCATCAAGCAGGTGGGCCTGCCCTTGGGTGGCGCCTTGGGCGCCCTGTTGGTTCCGCCGCTGGCGCTGGAGTTCGGTTGGCGGCCGGCCGTGGCGCTGTCGGCCTCGGTGATCGCGCTGCTGGCGGCGCTCACCTGGCTGCTCTACCGCGACCCGCCGCGGAGCCAGCTCGAGGCGCCGGCGAAGGGCTCCGGCGCGCTCCGGGAAGTGCTCCGCAACCGCGACCTCTGGCTGCTCTCTGTAGCGACCCTGATCTTCGCCGGTGTGCAGACCGCCTTTCTGTCCTTCCTCGTCCTCTACCTCCGCGATGTGCTGGGGGTGCCGCTCCTGGCGGCGGCCCGCTACCTGGTCGGGGCGCAGGTGCTGGGGATGGCCGGCCGCGTGGTCTTCGGCATGCTCTCCGACCGGCTCTTCGGCGGCCGGCGGCGGATCGTGCTCATCATCGCGGCCGTGGGCTCGGGCACCTCGGCGCTCCTGATGGCGGCCACCGCCCCGGGCATCGCCGCCTGGCTGCTGGCGCCGCTCACCTTCGGCTTCGGCTTCTTCGGCGTGGGCTGGAACGGCGTCCAGCACACCCTCATGGCCGAGCTGGTCGGCGCCCGCGCCGCGGGCACCGCCGTCGGCCTCGGGCTGGCCGTCTCCTCCCTGGGCGTCACCATCTGCGGGCCGCTGTTCGGGCTGGCCGTGGAGGCCAGCGGCGGCTACGCGGCCCCCTGGCTCGGCCTGGCCGCGGCCATGGGCGTGGCCATCGTGTTGCTCGCCGCCGTCCGCGAGGCGAGAATGGGCGCCATATGAAGGCGGGATTCTTCTACGGCTGGGTCGTGCTGGCGGCCGCGTTCGTGATCATCACCATGTCCATCGGCACGCTCTTCACCCTGGGCGTCTTTCTCAAGCCCATCGAGGACGGCATGGGCTGGAGCCGCTCGAGCATCAGCGCCATCGGCTTCCTCAACTGGATCGTGATGGGGGTGGGGGGCGTCGTCGCCGGCTATGTCTCCGATCGCTTCGGCACCCGCGGCGTGGTGCTCGTCGGAGGCGGCCTGCTGGGCCTGGGCCTCGTCCTCTCGAGCCAGGTCCAGGAGGCCTGGCAGCTCTACCTGACCTTCGGGGTGCTCGTGGGCGCGGGGGTGAGCGCCTTCTACGTGCCCCTCACGGTGCTGGCGATCAAGTGGTTCGACGCGCGGCGCGGCATGGCGGCGGCCATCGTCTCGGCCGGCAATGGCTTCGGCATCCTGGCGCTGTCGCCGCTGTCGCGCTGGCTCATCACCGAGTTCGACTGGCGCACGGCGTTCCTGGTGCTGGGCGATCTCTCCTGGCTCATCGTGTTCCCCTGCGCGCTGCTGCTGCGAAACGCCCCGGCGCCGCGTGTGCCGCTGGCCCCCGCTCGGGCCGCGGCCGCCGGCAGCCCCGCGCGCGAGGCCCTGGGGACCTGGCCCTTCTGGGGCATCGCGCTCACCCACTTCTCATGCTGCGCGGCCCACTCGGGCCCGCTGTTCCACCTGGTGACGTACGCCATGGACCAGGGCGTGGCCAAGATGACGGCCGCCACGATCCTCGGGGCCTCGGGGCTGTCCTCCATCTTCGGCCGCATCGGCACGGGCATGGTGGCCGACCGCGTGGGCGCCAAGCGGACCCTGCTCACCGCGCTCGGCCTGCAGGCCGGACTGATCGCGCTGTACCTGTTCGTCTCCGGAGCGGGCGCGCTCTACGCCGTCTCGCTGGTCTTCGGGGTGGCCTATGGCGGGGCCATGCCGCTCTACGCCTTGATCACCCGCGAGTACTTCGGCGAGAAGGTCATGGGCACGGCCTACGGGGCCGTGTTTTTCATCTCCTGCATCGGGATGGGGGCGGGGTCCTATGCCGGCGGGGCGATCCACGACGCGCTGGGCTCCTACCAGTGGCTCTTCCTGGGCTCCTTCGCCATCGGGACCGTGGCCGTGTTCCTCGGGCTCACGCTGCGTCCGCCGCGGCTGGCCGCCCGCCCCGCTTTCTCGGCCTGAGGGGGCGGGGGTTTGCCGTTGACACGCCCTCCATTCTTTGTTAAGAATCGGCCACGCTTTAGGGCCAGATTGCTCACGATTCCAACACCCTGTGACGGCCTTCACGAGGTCTCACCCTCGCGGTCGGGGCTCAGCCCCCGAGGGGTGGAGTCCGGGCAAATGAGGCTCGAAGGAACGGCTCCAAACCACCGATGGTTCACCAGCCAAGGAGGGCTTACGTAATGGACAGTTCCGACACGAACGGTACGACTCCCGAACCGAAGGGCATGGATCGCCGCGGCTTCCTCAAGACCGCGGGGACCGCGGCCGTCGTAGCGGGCGGCATCGAGGGCATCCTGGCCGCGCGCCGGGCCCCAGCCTACGCCCAGGGCCAGAAACTCCACCTCGTGCGCTGGAACGACTTCATCCCCGAAGCGGACGTCGAGTTGAAGACGAAGCAGATGCCCGAGGCCTCCAAGGCTCTGGGCGCCGAAGTCACGCTGGAGACCATCAACGCCAACGACATCCAGCCCCGCATCACCGCCGCCATCCAGTCGGGCTCGGGCGCCGACATCTTCCACCTGCAGTACAACTGGCCCCAGCTCTACGCGAACTCGCTCGTGGACGTGAGCGACATCGCCAACAACGTCGCCAAGGCCGAGGGCGGCTTCTACGACGTGTACAAGCCGTCCTTCCAGGTCGGCGGCAAGTGGATGGGCATGCCCCACTCCATCGTCGGGAACGCCGTCGCCTACCGGAAGTCCTGGCTCAAGGACGTCGGGGCCAGCGGGTACCCGAAGACTTGGGACGAGGCCCGCAAGGTTTTCGCCGCCCTCAAGAAGAAGGGCAAGCCCTACGGCCAGACCCTGGGTCACACCTTCGGCGACGCGCCCACCTTCGCCTACCCGATGCTCTGGAACTTCGGCGGCGCCGAGACGGATCCCTCGGGCAAGAAGGTGGCCATCAACTCCAAGGGCACGGTGGAGTCCGTCAAGTTCATGCAGGCCTTCTGGAAGGAGTGCTGCGACGAGGGCGGGCTGGCCTGGGATGACACCAACAACAACCGCGCCTTCCACGCGGGCGAGATCTCGGCGACGCTCAACGGCGCCTCGATCTACATCGTCGCCAAGCGGCAAAAGGAGAAGATCAAGGACGAGAAGGGCGAGCCCATGTTCCAGGACATCGACCACGCGGGGCTCCTGCCCGCGGGGCCGGCCGGCCAGTTCCCGCTCTATTTCTCCACCGGCCACGGCATCATGAAGTACTCGAAGAACCAGAAACTGGCCAAGGACTTCCTGGCATGGCTGCACAAGAAGGAGAACTTCGAGAAGTGGTTCCAGGTCTGCGAGGGCTATAGCGTGGCCTCGACCACCTCGTGGGAAAAGCACCCCATGTGGGACAAGATCGACAAGCCGCTCCAGGTCTTCCGGACGGCCGCCCGCAAGACCCGCATCTTCGGCTATGCCGGGCCGTCGACAGGCAAGTCCACCGAGGCGTTCTCCAAGTACATCATCGTGGACATGTACGCCAAGGGGGTCCAGGGCATGAAGGCCGAGGACGCCGTCAAGTGGGCGGAGGGCGAGCTCAAGAAGATCTACGAGGCGTAAAGAAATCGACGGAAAGGCTGTGAAGAAGCCCATCGCTGGGGGATCGGGGGGCGCCGCCGGACTCGAGGTGGCGCTCCCCCATCCCGGCACCTCCCATCAGACCCCGCTGGCGAGGTTCCTGGAAAGCGAGCGACTGCTGGCGGGCCTCCTGCTCGCCCCGACGGTCCTCCTGCTGACGCTGTTCATCGCCTACCCGTTCCTGATGGGGATCTGGCTCGCGCTCAGCAGCACCAGCGTGGGCAACCCCGGGGAGTTCATTGGTTTCCGGAACTTCGTCAAGGCCTGGAACGACTCGATCTTCCGGACGGCCTTCGGGAACACGTTCTTCTACACGTTCTGGGCGACGATCTTCAAGCTCGCCCTCGGCATGTGGTTGGCCCTGCTGCTGAACCGGCACTTCCGCGGCAAGCGCATCGTCCGGGCGACCATGCTGCTCCCCTTCATCATCCCCACGGTACTCAGCACCTTCGCCTGGCGCTGGATGTTCGATCCGACCTTCAGCGTCGTCAACTGGGTGCTATACCAGAGCGGCCTCATCGTCACCAAGCTGCCGTTCCTGTCCAGCGGGGACCTGGCGATGTGGTGCGCCATCGTGGTCAACACCTGGCGCGGCATGCCGTTCTTCGCCATCACGCTCTTGGCGGGGCTCCAGACCATCAGCCCTGACCTCCATGAGGCGGCCTCGCTGGATGGGGCCAACGCCTGGCACCGCTTCTGGCACGTGACGTGGCCGCTGCTCAAGCCGGTGACCATCGTCGTGGTCGTCTTCTCGATCATCCAGACATTCGCCGACTTCCAGCTGATCTACGTGCTCACCGGCGGCGGCCCGGCCAATTCCACGCACCTCCTTTCCACCTACGCCTACCAGCTCGGGGTGAACTCGGGCCTCCTGGGCGAGGGCGCGGCGATCTCGCTCTTCATGTTCCCGGTGCTGTTCGTCGTGGTCTGGATCCAGCTCCGCTACATCCGCCGGCTCGAGGGCGCCTAGGTGGTCATCGAGCGGCGCTGGAAGAGATGGGTGTTCTTTTACATCCCGATCACCCTGTTCATGATCGGCACCCTCTTTCCGTTCTACTGGATGGCGGTGACCGCCGTTCGCCCCGACGAGGAGCTTTACCGCTCCTGGCGCGCGGCCAACAACACGCCGTTCTGGACTCTTCGCCCGACCATCGCCCACTTCGAGGATCTGCTGGCCCGGACGACCTTCCTCCACTGGCTGTGGAACACCTTTTTCATCGCGTGCGCCTCCACCGCCATCTCCCTCTTCTGCGGCCTGCTGGCGGGCTACGCCCTGGCGCGGCTGCGCTTCCCGATGGCGGGAGCGCTCGGCACCTCTATCTTCGTCACGTACCTGGTGCCGCCGACCCTGCTGTTCATTCCGCTGGCCGACATCATCCGCAACTTCCAGCTGGGCAACACGCCGTGGGCGCTCATCCTCACCTACCCGACCTTCCTCATCCCGTTCTGCACCTGGCTCCTGATGGGCTACTTCAAGACCATCCCCAAGGAGCTGGAGGAGTGCGCGCGCATCGACGGCGCCACCCGCTTCGGCGCCATGATGCGCATCGTCTTCCCCATCGCGGTCCCGGGCATCCTGTCGGCCGGCATCTTCGCCTTCACGCTCTCCTGGAACGAGTTCATCTACGCCCTGATCTTCCTCTCCTCGCCGGAGAAGAAGACCGTGCCCGTCGGCGTCGTGTCGGAGCTGATCCGCGGCGACATCTACTTCTGGGGCCAGCTGATGGCCGGGGCGCTCCTCGGCTCGATCCCCGTGGCCCTGGTATATTCGTTCTTCGTCGAGTACTACGTCACGGGGCTCACCGGCTCCGTCAAGGGATAGCGCCGGGTCCCAGGCCACATCACCAAATCCCGAAGCATAGCGAGGTCGCCCATGGCACAGGTCGTGCTCAAGGATCTGAACAAGAAGTACGATGAGGTGCACGCCGTCAAGGACGTGAACCTCACGATCCGCGACAAGGAGTTCATGGTGTTCGTGGGCCCCTCGGGTTGCGGCAAGACCACGACGCTGCGGATGATCGCCGGACTCGAGGAGATCACCTCCGGCGAGATCTCCATCGGCGATCGCGTGGTCAACGACCTGCCGCCAAAGGACCGGGACATCGCCATGGTGTTCCAGAACTATGCCCTGTACCCGCACATGACCGTGTACGACAACATGGCCTTCGGGCTGAAGATGCGGAAGTTCCCCAAGGCGGAGATCCAGAAGCGGGTGCAGGACGCCGCCGAGCTCCTGGGCATTCCGGAGCTGCTCAAGCGCAAGCCGCGGCAGCTCTCGGGCGGCCAGCGCCAGCGGGTGGCGGTCGGCCGGGCCATCGTGCGGCATCCCCAGGTCTTCCTCTTCGACGAGCCCCTGTCCAACCTGGACGCCAAGCTCCGGGTCCAGATGCGTGTGGAGCTCAAGCGCCTCCACGACCGGCTGGAGACCACGGCCATCTACGTCACCCACGACCAGGTCGAGGCCATGACGCTCGGCAGCCGCGTCGTGGTCATGAAGGACGGCTGGGTCCAGCAGGTCGGCGAGCCCATGGAGATCTACACGCGCCCCCAGAACAAGTTCGTCGCGGGATTCATCGGCTCCCCCGCCATGAACTTCATCCCGGTCACGATCGCCGGCGCCGACGGCGGGCTTCGCGCCGAGACCAGCGGCATCAAGGTCAAGGTGCCGGCCAACCGCGCGGGCAGCCTCGGCGCCTACAAGGGGCAGACCGTCACCCTGGGCATCCGGCCCGAGGACCTGCGCGTGGGCTCGGGCGCCGACCACTCCGACCTGGCCTTCGACGCCGTGGTGGACGTGGTCGAGCCGCTGGGCTCCGAGATCCTGCTGGACGTCAACGCGGCCGGACAGTCGGTGGTCGCCCGGGTGGAGCCCAGCGTCAAGGCGCGGCCCCACGAGAAGATCCGGCTGGCCTTCGTGCCCGAGCGCATCCACTTCTTCGACGCCAAGACCGAGCAGGTGATCAAGTAAGGTGAGGGCTCCGGCCCTCAGCCTGCTCCTCGCCCTGTCGCTGATGGGCCCGGCCGCCCACGCGGCCGAGCCGATCGTCATCGGCGACATCAATCCCCTCACCGGCGCGCTCGCCCTCCAGGGCGTGAGCGTGCACCAGGGCATCCAGCTCGCCGTGGAGGAGCAGAACTCCCGCGGCGGGATCGGGGGGCGCCCGGTCTCCCTCCTGTCCCGCGACGACGAGGGCAGGCCGGAGCGGGCCCTGGCGTCGGCCGAGGAGCTGACGGGGCGGCACGGCGCCGTCGCCCTCATCGGCGGCTACGTCGACACGCTGGTCGGCGCCATCGGGGAAGTCGCCGACCGCGCGCGCGTGCCCTACCTGGCGACGGCCTCGCTCGACGAACGGCTCACCCAGCGCGGCAACCGCTACTTCTTCCGCGTCTCGAGCCTGGCCTCCTATGTGCGCGTGACAACCGGCGTCGTCCGCGACGTCTTCAAGGCCGACACCGTGGCCATCCTCTACTCCCACACCCCCGGCGCGTCCCAGCTCGCCCGCCGTCAAAAAGAGGCGCTCGAAAAATGGGGAATCCGCGTGCCGGTCTACGAGCCCTTCGCCCCGGGGCTGTCGGACTTCACTCCCCTGCTGGCCCGCGTGCGGGACGCGGGGGCGCAGGTGCTCCTCTCGGATACCTTCTTCGCCGACCACCTGCTCCTCGTGCGCCAGATGGCCCAGGCGGGGATCTCGGTCCGGGCGTTCCTCGGCGCCTTCGGCATGGAGTTCCCCAGCGTGATCCGCGAGCTGGGCCCGTCCAGCGAGGGGCTCTACGGCACCACCGCGTGGCAGCCGGGCGTGAACGTGGGCGAGCAGGAGGCCGAGTCGCGCGCCTTCGTGGACGCCTACACCCGGCGCTTCGGCGCCGCGCCCGTGCCGCTCTCGATGCACGGCTTTGCGGCCGCGCGCGTGCTGCTGGCCTCCCTCGAGGCGGTGGCGCGCGGCGGCCGGCCGATGACGGGTGAGGCGCTGCGCGACGCCCTGGCGGCGGCCGACGTGGCGACGCCGCTCGGCCGCGTGAAGTTCGACCCCACGGGCGACCCGCTCTTTTACGAGCGCGTGATCGTCCAGATCCAGAACGGCCGGCACGTGGTCGTCTACCCCAGGGAGCGGGCCACCGCTCCGGCCCGGCTCCCCGCCCGCTGAGCATGGCGGCCAGCCGCTCGGCCGGCCGCCGGGTGAACGTCGCCGCGGCCTACCTGCTGATGGCGCCCGCCCTCCTGCTGGTGCTGGCGGTGCTCGCCTACCCAGTGGGCTGGGAAGTCTGGGTGAGCCTGACGGACTTCTCCAGCCGCTCCGTGGGCCCCCCGGTCTTCGTCGGCTTCGCCAACTACGCGCGCCTCGCCCAGGACCCGGTCTTCTGGCGGTCCGTGGCGACCACCGTGGCCTACCTGGGCGTGACCACCGCCGCCAAGCTGGTCCTGGGCATCGCGATGGCCCTGCTTCTGGCCGCGCCGTCGCGCGGCCGGGCCCTCGTCTTCCTGGCGGTCTTTCTGCCCTGGGCCTACCCCGGCGGCGTGAGCGTCATCGCGTGGTTCTGGATGCTCAACCCGCCCATCTCCACCGGCTACGCCGAGTTTTTCGGCAACGTCAAGCACGCGGTGGACGGGGTGTTCGGCACCGGCGCCTGGGCCTTCGCGAGCGTCATCCTGTTCAACGTCTGGCGGGGCGGCTCCTTCACCGCAATCTTCCTGCTGGCCGGCCTCAACGCCATCCCCACCGAGCTGTTCGACTATGCCCGGCTCGAGACGCGGAGCGCCGGACAGCGGTTCTGGCGGGTGACGCTGCCGCTGCTGCGCCCCTACGTCGCGCTGGCCGTCTTCCTCTCCTTCACCACCGCGTTCTCCGACCTGGCCAACGTGTGGATGCTGACGGGGGGCCGCGTCATCTTCCCCGTCACCGGCACCTACGCCTTCTGGCTGGGCATCCGCGGCGGCCAGTTCGCCGAGGCGGCGGCCTGGTCGCTCTCGCTGGTGCCGGCGCTCGCGCTGGCCCTGGTCGTCCTGTTCCGGTGGTTCGACCCGCCCGAGGAGCGGCCCGCATGACCGCCCGCGCCCGGCGCTGGAGCCACTGGGGCCTCCTCGCCCTCGCCGCGCTTTACAGCCTGTTTCCGATCTATTTCGTCACGGTCCAGTCGCTCAAGACCCCGGAGGAGGATGTCTTCGGCTCGCCGCTGTACGTGGCGGACCCGACCTTCGAGAACTACACCGAGCTCTTCGAGCGCGGAGAAGGCAAGGTGCGGGGATACGTGATCGTGCCCCGGGTGCCCTTCCTGGTCTGGCTCGTCAACTCGGCCTGGGTGCTGCTGGCGAGCGTCGGCCTGACCCTCGTGGCCGGCGTGCTCGCCGCCTACGCCTGCGGGCGGCTCCAGCCGCCGGGCTGGCGCTGGTGGCGGCGGATCCTGTTCGCCACCTACGTCGTCCCCCACACCATCCTCTTCATCCCGCTCTACCAGGTGATCATCGCGCTCGGGCTCGACGACAGCCACGGCGCGCTCATCCTGATCTACTCGACCATGGCCCTGCCCTTCTGCGTCTGGATCCTCTCGGCCTACTACCGGCACCTGCCCCGCGAGATCGAGGACTCGGCGCTCATCGAGGGCGCGACCCCGGCCACGGCCTTCGTGCGCATCATCCTGCCCATGAGCCGCAACGTTTTGATCGCCGCCGGGCTCTTCACGCTGGGGACGGTCGGCAACGACTTCATGCTGGCCTCGATCTTCCTGCTCGATCCGTCGAAGCAGACCGTGGCCGCGGGCTTGGGCGTGATGGACGTGAGCCTCGAGGAGCTGGTGGCGGTGGCCGGCGTGAACCTGGCGGCCCTGCCGGTCGTGCTGGCCTGCGCGGTCTTCGCGCGGGGCTATGTCCGCGGCCTCACGGCCGCGATGCTAGAAGGGTCGTAGCCGGACG
>JBGPZD010000084.1:0-9863 GCA_041493605.1 Methylomirabilia bacterium | reverse complement strand
GCTCCTCGCGGCCAGGACATCCAGGCCCCGCGTAGCCAGAACGTTCAGGCCCCGCGCAGCCAGGACGTGCAGGCTCCTCGTAGCCAGGACGTGCAGGCTCCTCGCGGCCAGGACATCCAGGCCCCGCGTAGCCAGGACGTGCAGGCTCCTCGCGGCCAGGACATCCAGGCCCCGCGTAGCCAGAACGTTCAGGCCCCGCGCAGCCAGGACGTGCAGGCTCCTCGTAGCCAGGACATCCAGGCGCCCCGGACGTCAGTTGGTGCCAAGTCTCAGGATGTGCAGGCTCCGCGGTCCGTTGATTTCAAGAAGGCCGGCACCCTCGTGAAGGAAGCCGAGGCTGCGTGCAAGGCCGGCAACACGACCATGGCCAGCGAAAAGGCCAAGGCCGCGATCGAGATTCTGAGAGGCAAGTAACCCGTCACGCCTAAGGGCCCCAGGGGTTTCCCCCCTGGGGCCCTTTTTTTATATCTTCTCGCTGAGGTGTAGAATTCGCGTGATGAATCGTGGCATCCGGAGCCTACTCTGCACCCTTTCGCTCGTCGCGAGCGGCACCGTAGCGGGTGCCTCCGCCGAAGACATGCTTTCGGCGCAGGAGGCGATCCTCCGGGCGAAGCCTGCTACCGTCCTGATCATCACGGAGGTCGCCGCCGAGGTCACGCTCAATTGCGGTGCTGGACCGGTCAAGGTCGCCCCGAGCCCGTTCCGTGAAACCGGCACGGGCTGGTTCGTCGACGGCAACGGGTGGATCGTGACCAACGCTCACGTAGTCCAGCCGGCCCAGGAGGCGCCCCGGTGGCTGGTCAATCAGTTGGCGCAAAAAGCGGTCGTGGGCGCCTGCCTGACCCAGATGCTGACCAAGCGTGGCCTTGCGGCCGGCGAGCGGCCCGATCTCGAGGACCAAGTCCGCCGTCAGGCGCTGGACCGCGTACTGCCCAGTGCCAAGGTTGAGCTGAGCCCGTCGGTTTCTGTGCTGCTGTCCAACGGGCTCCGGCTAACGGCCAAGGTCACCAAGTACAGCGCCCCCGTCACCGGCGACGCCCCAGCGGGGATGATGTCCGGGCGCGATCTCGCCCTGCTCCAGGTCGAGGCCTCGGACATGGCGGCCCTGCCCGTGGCCGATTCCAAGAACCTCAAGATCGGCGATCCGATCCGTATCCTGGGTTTTCCCGGCGTCGTGCTGAGCCACGAACTGCTGAACGCCTCGTCCAAGGTCGAGGCCTCCGTCACCAACGGGGCCGTCTCCGGCTTCAAGCAGGACATCCAGAACAACGCGGTCATCCAGACAGACGCGCCGGCGGCCTGGGGCAACTCCGGGGGTCCCGCGGTCAACGAGAAGGGCGCGGTGGTCGGTGTGCTGACTTTCGTCTCGCTCGCGCCGGGGACCGAGGGCAGCATCGTCCAGGGCTTCAATTTCGTCATCCCGTCCGACGCGGTCAAGGAGTTCCTCAAAGGCACGCCCGTCACGGTCAACGGCAAGAATCCCTTCAACGAGAAGTGGTTCGCCGGGCTCGGGAAGCTCTTCGAGAAGGATTGGAAGGGCGCCGCGGCGGCGTTCCGTGAAGCCAACAGCCTCATGCCCGACCTTCCGGACGTCAAGCGTGCGCTGGCCGAGGCCGAGGACAAGGTCAAGAACCCGCCCCCTCAGCCTTTCCCCTGGGCCCTCGCCACGGCCGCCGTGACGGGGCTGAGCTTGGGCGTCTTCGGAGTCATGTTCGGGCTACGGTGGAAGCGCAATCGCTTCCGTGTGGGGCCGGCCGAGGTCGTTCAGCTCATCGAGGAAGGCGCTCCGCCGGTGATCCTCGACGTGCGCCAGGAGTCGGCGTACGCTGCCAGCCCCTTCCGCATCGCCGGCGCACTCCACGTCTCCCCCGACGAACTGGAGCGCGGGGTGGCCTCCCTGGCCGTCGAGCCTGACCGCACGGTGGTCGCGTACTGTACCTGAAAGGACGAACACACCAGCGCCAGTGTGGCGCAGCAGCTCAGGAAGCTGGGATACAAGGACGTCAAGATCCTCAAGGGCGGCCTCGGCAGCTGGGCCAATGCGGGGCTGCCGCTCGAGGGCAAGCCGGCCGCCGGCTAGACCAGCCGGGCGCGCAGTCGCGACGAGGCGAAGTCCACCAGCATCACCAGCACGACCAGCACCAGCAGCACCGCCGAGGCCGCCGGGTACTCGAACCCCCTCAAGTAGGTCTGGATGTAGAAGCCGATACCACCCGCCCCCACGAACCCCAGGATCGCCGCCGCCCGGATGTTCGTCTCGAAGCGGTAGAGCGTAAACGAGAGGAACTGAGGCATGAGCTGCGGCAGCACGCCCCAGCGCAGCACTTGCAGTGGCGTCGCGCCGGCCGCTGTCACCGCCTCGACCGGCCCTGGATCGATCGCCTCGATGGCTTCCGAGTAGAGCTTCGCCAAAACCGTGGCGGTATAGACGATCACCGCCAGCACCCCGGGGAATGGCCCGAGCCCCACCGCGGCCACGAAGAAGAGCGCGTACACCAACGTGTCGATCGCCCGAAAGGCATTCAGCAGCAGGCGCGCGCCGTAGAAGAGCCAGGGCGGCGCCGCATTCCGAGCCGCCGCGAAGGCGATGGGCAGGGCCAGCACCGCCGCGACCCCCGTGCCCACCACCGCGATCTGGAGAGTCTGAACGGCACCCCTGAGGGCATTGCCGATCACCGACAGGTCGGGCGGGAACATCCGGCGGACGAAGTCGAGCATGAAGGGCAGTCCTTCCACCATCCGCGTTGCCGACACCTCGGTCGCCCAGGCGGACCAGAAAAAGACTGCGAGCAGCGCGACCCAGCCGACCCACCGCGCCGGCCCTCTCACGAACCGCCGCCTCCCCCGCCCGGCGCCCCGCCGGGCCCAAAGATTCGATCGGCGGCGGAGGCGGTGAGGCTTTCCGGAGGCCCGTCGTGGACCACCCGACCGTCGCGGAGCCCGACAATGCGTCGCCCGTAGGCTCGGGCCAGCTCCAAGACGTGGAGCGAGGTGATGACCGTGATACCGTCCTCGCGGTTGATCCGGCGCAGCAGCTCCATCACGGTATGGGACAGCGCCGGGTCGAGGCTCGACATGGGCTCATCGGCCAGGATGATCCGCGGCTCCTGGACAAGCGCGCGCGCGATGGCCACGCGCTGCTGCTGGCCGCCCGACAGAGTGTCCACCCGGCGGTCCTCGAGCCCGCCCAGCCCCATGCGGGCCAGCGCCGCGCGCGCCCGCGTCAGGTCGGCGGCCGGGAAGCATGGCAGGAGCGAGCGCCAGTGCACGGTGCGGGCCAGACGGCCCACGAGCACATTCTCGAGCACGGAGAGCCGCCGAAGCAGGTTGAACTGCTGGAAGACGAAGCCGACGCGCGCCCGGATCCGGCGGAGGCGGTCACCCCGGGCGCCCGTGACCGCCTCTCCGTCCACGACAACCTCGCCCGCCGTCGGGACGATCATGCCGTTCAGGCAGCGGAGAAGACTCGACTTGCCCGCCCCGCTGGGCCCGATCAAAGCCACGAACTCGCCGGCCCCGATCTCAAGATTCACGTCGTCAAGTACCCGGGTGCCGCCGGAGTATTCCTTCCGGAGTCCACGGACCCGGATCACCGGCGTCCCGCGGTGAAGTGGAAATGAAGATGGTAGACCACTTGCCCGCCCTCGGGACCGCAGTTGCACGAGACGCGGTACCCGCGCTCGGCATAGCCGGTCTTCTCCCCGAGCGCCCGAGCTACCTGGATGCAGCGTCCCATCAGCTCGGTGTCCTCGGGGCCCAGGCGGGCGATGGACTCGATGTGCCGCTTCGGGATGATCAGCAAGTGCACCGGCGCCTTGGGGTACAGATCTTTAAACGCGAGGATCGCATCGTCCTCGTACTCGATGTCCGCCGGTGTTTCCTTGGCGGCGATGCGGCAGAAGAGGCAGGCTGCGGTCACGGCTGCTCCCGGCTCGTGTATAATGCAGGGCGTGCTGGGAATCCGCTAAACGCATCCGCCAAGGAGAAGATCATGGGCACCTGCCCCAAATGCAAGCTGCGCATCCGGCGAAACGGCAACCACGTCAAGCTGGGCTCCACCTGGTTCCACAAGATGTGCCCGCGCAAGGCGGCCCGCTCGGCCAAGCCCGCATAGCGCGCCCGCCCTCATTCCGAAAAACGAAGGCCGGGGCAGTCGCCGCCCCGGCCTCGCTGTTGTTGACGATGGTGGAGGGTAAGGGAGTCGAACCCTCGACCTCGGCGTTGCGAACGCCGCGCTCTCCCAACTGAGCTAACCCCCCGACAGACCCGGTTATTGTACTCACGGATCCCGCCGGCGACAAGCGAATAGCAGCCCGGCTCAGCTCTTCGGGGGCGGCGCCGTACCGAACGCCTTGAGCAGCGGCGTGAACAGATCGATGGGCAGCGGGAAGAACGTGGTCGTGTTCCGCTCGGACGCGATCTCCCGCATGGTCTGCAGATACCGAAGCTGAACGGCGATCGGGAAGCGGGTCAGGACATCGGCCGCCTGGGCCAGCTTGGCGGCGGCCTGGAACTCGCCCTCCGCATTGATCACCTTGGCGCGTCTCTCGCGTTCCGCTTCGGCCTGCTTCGACATCGCACGCTGCATGTCCTGAGGCAGGTCCACGTTCTTGACCTCCACCGCCGCCACCTTGACCCCCCACGGGTTCGTGTGCTGGTCGATGATGCGGGTCAGCTCCTCGTTGATCTTCTCCCGCGAAGCCAGCAGGTCGTCCAGCTCCTGCTGGCCCAGCACGCTCCGAAGCGTCGTCTGCGCCATTTGCGATGTCGCGTAGAGGTAGTCCTCGACGCTGATCACGGCCTTGTTGGCGTCGAGCACGCGGAAGAAGATGACCGCGTTCACCTTGACCGACACGTTGTCGCGCGTGATCACGTCCTGGGGCGGCACGTCCATGACGACCGTCCGCAGGCTGACCTTGACCATCTTATCGACGAAGGGAATCAGGAGAATGAGCCCGGGGCCGTTGCCGTCGCCGCCCGGATTTATGATGGCTGGCGACTGGCGGCCGAACCGGAAGATGACGGCCCGCTCATAGTCGCGCAGGATGCGCACTGCGTTGAGCAGGACGAAAAGCGCGATCACGAACACCGGGATTAGGCCCAGCGTCCAGTCGAGTCGCATGATGAAGACCTCCTTGGGGACTAGGGCCGGTCGCCCGCGCGACTGACCGTGAGCGTCAACCCATCCACCGCTGTCACACGCACCTTCTCGCCCGCGGGAATCGCTCCCCCCTCGCTCACAGCCCGCCAGATCTCACCGTCCACCTGCACCTGCCCCTCCGGCCCCAGCACCGAGCGGGCCACCGCAACCCGGCCGATCATGCCCGCGGATCCGGTCACCGGCCTCTTCATCATGGCGCGCACCCCGGCTGACACCGCCCACGCGACCAGGCCGGCCATCGCGCCCACTGTGGGCAAGATGACCGTCCACGAGACTCGAAAGCCCAACTCCGGAGCCTCGTAGAGCATGAAGGACCCCAGGACCATGGCGACGACCCCGCCGATCGTCAGCACCCCGTGGCTCGCGATCTTGATCTCCGCTATCAGGAGCGAGACGCCGAAGAGGATGAGCAGGACGCCCGCCCAGTTGATCGGCAGGCTCTGGAAGGCGAAGAAAGCCAGGATGAGGGAGATGCCGCCGATCACGCCCGGCAGGATCGCGCCGGGGTTCTGCAGCTCGAAGAAGATTCCGACCATGCCGACCATCATCAGGATGTAGGCGATGTTCGGATCCGTGATGATGGCAAGGAAGCGGTCCCGGAACCGGATCTCGATGCGCTTGACCAGAGCGTCCTTCGTGTTGAGCGTGACCATGCCCAGCCGGGTCTTGACGGTGCGCCCGTTGATCTTGGCCAGCAGGTCGGGCACGTTGTCGGCCACCAGGTCCACCACCCTGAGCTTCACCGCCTCGCGCTCGGTGGCCGCGACTGAAGCGCGCACGGCTTTCTCGGCCCACTCGACGTTCCGGCCTCGCTCGGTCGCGATCGCGCGCGCGAACGCCGCCGCATCGTTCTCAACCTTCTTGCTCATCTCCTTGTCCATCCCGCCGCCCACCGCGACCGGATGCGCCGCGCCGATATTGGTGGCGGGGGCCATGGCGGCGACATGGCCCGCCATGGTGATGAAGACGCCCGCCGAGGCCGCGCGGGCGCCCGTCGGCGCCACGTAGACGATCACGGGGATGTCGGAGTTGAGGATGCCCTGAACGATGGAGCGCATGGAGCGCTCGAGCCCGCCGGGCGTGTTGAGCTGCAGGATCAGCGCTTGCGCGTGCTCGGCCTGAGCCCGCTCGATCGCCGCGTTGATGAGCCGGACGGTCACCGGAGTGATGGCCCCATCCATGTCGATCAGGGCGACCGGCGCCGGGGCGGCTGCGAGGCCGGGCGCAGCCCAGCTGAGCAACAAGGCGAACAGGCCAACGGGGAGATAGCGTGTCATCACCGCACCCACGAGCGAATCATACCACGCCCTGCGATCGTCCTTCTGCCGGCGCGGGATGAACGGGGCCGCGATTAGAGCTCGTCGCGGAGCGTGGCGACCGCCCGGGCGAGACGCTCCACGTCGGCTGCGGTACTGTAAACCGAAAAGCTGGCGCGCAGGGTGCCCACGATGCCGAGGCGCCTCATGAGCGGCTGGGCGCAGTGGTGGCCCGCCCGCACGGCAATGCCTTGTTGGTCGAGGAGCGCCGCGCCGTCGTGGGGGTGGAGCCCCGACACGTTGAAGGCGACGGCGGCGCCCTTCAGCTCGGCGTTCATGGGGCCATAGATCGTGACGCCGGGGATCCGCGCGAGCGCCTCCAGGCACTGGGCGGTGAGCGCGCGCTCGTGGGCGCTCACCCGCTCCATGCCCAGCTTGGAGAGGTACTCGACGGCGGCGTGCAGTCCCACCGCCCCCGCGATGGGAGGTGTGCCTGGCTCGAACCGCGACGGCAGGTCGTTCCACTGGGCGTGGTCGATCCAGACCTCCTTGATCATCTCCCCGCCGCCCCAGGCCGGCTCGAGGCCCTCGAGCACCTCGCGCCGACCGTAGAGCACGCCGATACCCGTGGGCCCCAGCATCTTGTGGCCGGAGAACGCGTAGAAATCCGCCCCCGACGCCACGACGTCGAGAGCCAGATGCGGCGCCGCCTGGGCGCCGTCCACGACGAGCACCGCCCCGGCCGCGTGCGCCTGGCGGGCGATCTCTCCCAGCGGGTTGATGGTACCGAGCACGTTGGAGACATGGGTGACGGCCACCACCCGGGTGCGCGGGGACAGCAGGCCGTCGAAGGCCGTCATGTCGAGGTACGCGCCGTCGAGCACGGGAACCGCCTTGAGCACGGCGCCTCGGTCGCGGCAGGCCATCTGCCAGGGGATCAGATTCGAGTGGTGCTCCATCTCGGTGACGAGGATCTCGTCCCCGGAGCGCAAGGTCCGCCCGACGGCCTGCGCAACCAGATTGATGGCCTCCGTGGTGCCCCGCGTGAAGACGATCTCCTCGCGGGAGCGCGCGGCGATGAAGCCGCGAACCGCGTCCCGCGCCGCCTCGTAGACCTCGGTGGCCTCCTCGCCCAGCGTGTGGATCGAGCGGTGGACGTTCGAGTGGCTGCGCTCGTAGTAGTGCTGGACAGCCTCGATGACCTGTGTCGGCTTCTGGCTCGAGGCCGCGGAGTCCAGGTAGACCAGCGGATGGCCGTTGATCACCCGGCCCAGGATGGGGAAGTCGCGCCGGCACTGCTCACCCAGCGTCATCGCGCCGCCACCTTGCCGTCGAGCGCGCCCTGGAGCACCGCGATCGGCAGGGTCACGCACTTCATCCGCGAGGGCCGGATGTCCGCCTCGAGCCGCTCCAGGAGCTGGCCGGCGCCCACGGCGACGGCGAAGTCGACCGGCCGCCCCAGGATCAGCTCGAGCAGCACGTCCGCCGAAGCCGCGCAGATGGCGCAGCTGTCCCCGGTATGCCGCGCCTCGGCGACGCGGCCGCCCTCCAGCCGACACTCGATGCGGATCCGATCGCCGCAGAGCGGATTAACGTCCTCGAACCGCGCGTCGGGATCGGTCAGCGTCCCACGGAACCTCGGACGGCGGTAGCGCTCGCGGATCACGCTGCTGTAGAGCACGGGGTCACTCCGGCAGCTCGCCGCGGGCGGCGCTCGCGCGGTAGGGCGGGAAGCGGTAGGCGCTGTCGCGGGAGAGCAGCCCACCGTGGCCCAGCGCGGCGACGTCGGCGCTCCCGATGCGCTCCCCCGCCAGCAGGCGCGGCAAGACCAGGTCGAAGGTCGTCGCCTGGGAGAACATCCCGCAGGCCGGCATTCCGAGCACCGGCCGGCCGCGCAGCTCGGCCACCCAAAGCAAACTGCCCGGGTGCGCGGGCGCGCCGTGCCGCTCCATCCTGCCGCCGAGAGCGCGCAGGCCGGCGAACATGGCGTCGAGCGGGTCCAGCGAGCCGGCTCCCGCGGCGATCAGGATCTGAGCGCCGTCGGCCAGCAGCGCCTCGAGGTCGGCCGCCACCGACCCCGCCGTCCCGGCCGAGTAGCGGACCGGCAGCAGCCGCGAGCCGAACCAGGCCACCTTCTCCTTGAGCGAGGACTCGAACCGCTCCCGCTGGCGGGTTTCGAGGCTCTCCCGGCTGACGGCTCCGAGCACGCGCGGCTCAAACCTCGTGACGGTGGCCAGACCCGCCGTGGCCCAGGCGCGCTCTTCCGCCTGCTTGACCACGGCCTCGGGAATCGCCAGCGGTGTGATCTTGGCCTTGGCTACGGCCTCGCCCGCCTCGACGGGCTGACCGTCGTAGAGGGTGAACACCGACATGCCTTCGAGCGCGTTGACGGCCTGCAGGGCGTCCGCCCGGACGCGGAGCAGCCCGCGCTGGGAAGCCGCGAGCGTCCACTGCCCGCCCGCATAGCCCTTGACCTCGACGCCCGCGCCGGCCGCCGCCGAGGCGAGCCGCGCACCCGCCGGCTCCTCGTGGAGATCGCCGGGCTCGAGTTCGAGCACGTGCACCTCGCTCCACGCCAGCGCGAGGAGCCGGGCCGCCGAGGGGCCGTCAATGGTCTGCCCCTTCGCGATCGCGACCTTGCCGGCCGCATCCCGCACGTCGTGGCAGGCGATGCGTCCCTCCAAGGCGGCCGCTGTCGCCGCCGCCTTCCCGACCGCTGTCGCTTTCACCGGATGCCCTTCCGCACCTTCTCGGCGATCGGCAGCGCGGTGGCCCCGCGCTGGACCGCCAGGATCTCCGCCAGGATGCTCAACGCGATCTCCGGCGCCGTCTGGGCGCCGAGGTCGAGGCCGATCGGCACCCGCACCCGGCCGAGTGCCTCCTCGGTGACCCCATCCTCGCGGAGCAGGTTGAAGATGGCCGTGCCGCGCCGGGTGCTCCCGAGCAGTCCGATATACCCCACCGGCGTCGTCAGCGCGTGGCGGAGCACCGGCACGTCGTACTTGTAGTCGTGGGCCACCAGGACCAGCGCCGTGGTCGGGATCAACGGCACCGTCCGGACCATCTCGGACGGAATGCCCACCTTGAGCTCGTCCACGTCCGGGAAGCGCTCGCGGGTCGCAAAGCGGGGCCGCCCGTCCACGACGATCGTGCGGAAGCCCAGCATCCGCCCGAGCCCCACGAGCGGCATGGCCACGTGCCCCGCGCCCACCACCAGGAGGATCGACGGAGGCGCGAACACCTCGACGAAGGCCCGCACTCCCTCGAGAAAGAGCGTCTGGGACTTCCCCGCGGCCAGCGCCTGGCGCGCCTCGGCGGCGAAGCGCCGGTCGAGGAAGGACTCGCCCAGCGTTCCTTTTTCCACGCCCGTGTCGAGCACGAGGAGCTTGGCGCCGTTCTGGGGAGGGTCGAGACGCGTGATGACCGCGGCCCGTCCCCCGGTGTCG
>JBGPZD010000124.1:0-5541 GCA_041493605.1 Methylomirabilia bacterium | reverse complement strand
GGGGGTTTGAGTCAGCCACAGCCCGTCCCGGTCCAGGGTCGCCTCCACCGCGGCCTCCCTCACGCGCTTCACCGTCTCGCGCACCGCGAGGCCGCACGTGGCGGCGCCGTGGCGCCGGGCGGCGCCGAGCACCCGCTCGACGAGCGCGGGGTCGATGAAGGGCCGCACCGCGTCGTGCACGACGACCCAGCCGGCGCCCGCCGGAACGGCCTGAAGCCCCCGCCACACGGACTCCTGGCGCTCGGCACCGCCCACGACGACGTCCAGGACCCGGGGCACGCGAAAGCGCCGGAGCAGGGCGCGCGTCGCTTCCACGCGGGTGGCGGGCACAACGAGCACCACGCCGGCGAGAGACCGGGCCCGCGCCAGGATGCGCAGTGTGTGGACCAGCAGCGGCACGCCGCCCAGGACGAGGTACTGCTTGGGCCGCCGGGCGCCGATTCGCGACCCGCTGCCCCCTGCCGGGACGACGGCGACCGCCTGCTCGCTCATCTCGCGTTCGGAACCTCTTCAGCTGCGGGGGCCCAGACATGGCCCCCGCACTCCCCCATCTCGCGCCCACGCGCCCTCGGCGGGCGCGCCGATGCAGTCATCCCCACGCGGCTCATCTCGCCGTATTCTCCTCTTCTCTCGGGCGGGCGAAGATCATGCGGCCGGCCGGCGTCTGGATGACGCTGGTCACGGTCACGTCCACCGTTTGGCCGATGAGGCGCTTGCCGTGGTCCACGACCACCATCGTGCCGTCGTCCAGATAGGCGACGCCCTGCCCCGCCTCCTTGCCCTCCTTCGCGATCTGCACGTGCAGGGGCTCGCCCGGCAGCACCACCGGCTTGAGCGCGTTGGCCAGCTCGTTGACGTTGAGCACGGCCACCCCCGACAGCTCCGCCACCTTGTTCAGGTTGTAGTCGTTGGTCACCACCTTGCCGCCCGTGACCTTGGCCAGCTCGATGAGCTTCCGGTCCACCTCGCGAATCTGCGGGAAGTCCAGGTCGTCGATGCGGACGGTCACCCGCGCGATGCGCTGGAGCCGCTGGAGCACGTCGAAGCCCCGCTTGCCGCGATTGCGCTTGAGCGCGTCGGAGGAGTCGGCGATCTGCTGCAGCTCGCGCAGGACGAACTGGGGCACCAGCATGGTGCCCTCGAGAAAGCCCGTCTGGCACACATCCACGATTCGGCCGTCGATGATCACCGAGGTGTCGAGGATCTTGTAGCCGCCGCCGGCCGCGGCGGTCTTGGGGAAGAGCTTGGCGGACATGTCGGCAAGCTCGTCTCGCTTGGCCAGGGCCACCATGGCGCCCAGGTAGGCGAGCAGCATGGCGAACAGCCCGCGCGCCCAGGGACCGGTACCCGGCAGCACGGCGTCGAGCGCATTGCCGATGCCCAGGCCGAAGAGCACACCCAGCAGCCCGCCGGTGGCGCCCCAGAACAGCCGGTCCACGGGAATGCGGCGTGCCTGCCATTCGAGCAGCACGACCAGCACGCCGGCCAGCAGCCCCGCGCCGCCAAGCCAGATGAGGTTACGGGAGGGAATGCCCAGGGCCGGCCCCAGGGCGAAGCCCGCCGCGGTGGCGGCGGCGAGCACGACGATGCGGACAATGATGATACCCATGGTGATCCTCAGGGCCCCAGGAGAGCCTTGACGGCTTCCTCCACGGACCCGACCCCCTGGACTTCGAGGGGATGGGCCTGGCGCCCGGTGAGATTGTTCTGTGGCACGAGGGCCGCCGTGAAGCCGAGGGCGGCCGCCTCCTTGAGCCTCACCTCCAGGGCGGTGACCGCGCGCACTTCACCCGCGAGGCCGACCTCGCCCATGACGACCACGTCGCCGCGGACGGGACGGTCCAGATAGCTCGACGCCGCGGCCAGCACGACGCCCAGGTCGGCGGCGGGCTCGGACACACGGCCACCCCCCGCCACGTTCACGAAGACGTCCTGGGACTGCAGCGGGAAGCCCACGCGCTTCTCCAGCACGGCGAGCAGCAGGCACACGCGGTTGTAGTCAGCCCCCAGCACCGTGCGCCGCGGCGTCCCGAAGCTGGCGGGAGTGACCAGCGCCTGAAGCTCCAGGAGCAGCGGGCGCGTGCCTTCCAGGCTCGACACGACGACCGACCCGGGCGCGTCCTTGGGGCGCTCCGAGAGGAAGAACCCGGATGGGTTCTTGACCTCCGTGAGACCCGCCGCGCCCATCTCGAACACACCGATCTCGTTGGTCGACCCGAAGCGGTTCTTGACGGCGCGGAGCACGCGGTAGGCGTGGTGCCGCTCGCCCTCGAAGTAGAGCACGGTGTCCACCAGGTGCTCGAGCACCCGCGGCCCGGCGATCGCCCCCTCCTTGGTGACGTGACCCACGAGGAAGGTCGCGACGCCCTCACCCTTGGCGAGGGTCATCAGCCGGGCGCCGCACTCCCGGACCTGGGTCACGCTGCCCGGCGCCGACTCGAGCCCCGGCAGGAACGTGGTCTGGATCGAGTCCACGATCAGCACGCGGGGGCGCAGCTCGCTCACGTGGGCCTCGATGATCCCGAGGTCGGTCTCGGCGACGAAGTAGAGCCCGGCCGGGGCGGGGCCCAGGCGGTCGGCCCGGAGCTTGACCTGCTCGGCGGACTCCTCACCCGAGACGTAGAGCACGGGGCCCGACTTCGCGGCGAGCATCCGGCTGGCCTGGAGCAGCAGGGTGGACTTGCCGATGCCAGGGTCCCCGCCGATCAGCACCAGCGAGCCCCTGACCAGCCCGCCGCCCAGCACGCGATCCAGCTCGCCGATGCCGGTGGCCACGCGCTCGCCGCCCGCCTCGATGCGGATTTGGCCCAGCGGCAGCGGCCGGCCAGCCGCCGCGCCCTTCGGGCGCGGGCCGGAACGAGCCGGCGCCGCGCGCTCCTCGACAAGCTGGACGAAGTTGCCGAGCCGCGAGCAGTCGGGACACGTCCCCGGCTTCGGCGCGGCGTAGCCGCATTCCTGGCAGCGGTAGACGGAGCGCTCGCGCGCCATCACTTGCTCCCGGCTCCGGCCGCCGGGCTCGAGCCGCCGGTGCCGGAATCGATCGTGGACCGGATGAGCGATCGGAGCAGGAAGCTGCGCCGGGCTCCCTCGAGGAACTGGACCAAATTCTCGTAGACGGTCGGGTCCTCGAGCAACGCGCCTACCGTGCCCTCGCCCGCCTTGAGGCGGTCGGTCACGGCCTTCAGATTCGCCATGGCGACGCGGAAGTCGGTCGCGGTCTGTCCCAGCGACGCGTCGCCGCCCTTCAGCAGCTCGCCCAGCAGGCCCTGGCCGTGGGCCAGCTTCTCGGACACGTCGCGGAAGTTCCGGGTCAGGACCTGGAGATCCCGGGCCACGCCCTTGTACTCGGGGTCGAAGAGCAAGGTCGGGAGCAGGCCGTCGCTCGGCCCCGGTTTCTCGGCGGCGCGCCCCAGCGCGTCCATGGCGGCCAGGAGCGAGCGCGCGGCCTTGCCGCTGTCCTTCGACAGCAGGACGCCGACCGCGCTGTCGGGGCCCTCCGCCCTGGCGAGCAGCTGCTGCGTGGAGGTCAGCAGCGCGTTCAGTCGCCGCAGGCTCTCCGGCTCCTCGTAGATCAGGACATGGAGCCAGCCCTTGCCCTTCTCCACCTCCTCCGTCATCCGGTCGACGCGGTCCACCGTCTTCCGCAGGGTGGTCGCGAGCTGATTGACCTGGGCGAGGGTGTCGGCCCCCGCCGCAAACATCTGCGCCAACTCGAACGGCTCCCGAGTGACCAGCACGTCGCCGGCCTTCACCGGCGGCGAGTCCGGCGAGCCGACCGTGATCTCCACCAGCTTGTCGCCGAGCAGGCCCTGCGTCACGATGCGGGCCTCGGAGTTGCGCCGGATTCGGTCGATGAAGCGCCGCCCGATGGTGAGCGTCACCCTGACCCTGCCGCCCGGCTCGGGCGGCAGATCCACGCGCGTGACGCGCCCGATCTGCACTCCGGCCAGCCGCACCGTTGCGCCTTCGAGGAGGCCGCCCACTTCGGTGAACTCCGCGACCAGCTCGTACTTGCGCTCGAAGTAGCGCGCCTGGGCGCCCAGCAGGTAGATGATCGCGAGGAATACGCCCAGCCCGACGAGGATGAAGCCCCCGATCCGGATCTGCAGCGCGAGGCGGCGGCCGTCGGACACGCTCAGCTCTCCCTCAGCTCGCCGGCCAGGAATCGCCGGACATCGGGCTTCGTCGAAGCCCGGATCTCGGCCGGCGTGCCCATGTCGGCGAACCGCCCCTGGTGAAGGATCGCCATGCGGTCGGCCACCATCTCCGCGAACTCGACGTCGTGGGTCACCACGATGGCGGTGTCGCAGACGCCCTTGCGCAGCTCGGCGATGAGCTCGGCCACCAGCCGGGCGTTGGTCGGATCCAGTCCGGCCGTAGGCTCGTCGAAGAAGACGACCTCGGGCTCCATCACCAGCGCCCGCGCGATGCCCACGCGCTTCTTCATGCCGCCCGACAGCTCGGCGGGCAGCAGTCCGTCCACACCGGGCATGCCCACCAGCGACAGGAAGCGGTGCACGCGGTCGGTGATCTCTCCCAGCGACATCCGGGTGTGCTCGCGCAGCGGGTAGGCGACGTTTTCGAACACGGACAGCGAGTCGAAGAGGGCCGCGCCCTGGAACACGAAGCCCGTGCGGCGCCGCAGCGGGAGCATCGCCTCCTCGCTCAGGCGCTCGATCCGCGTGCCGAAGAGCGACACCTCGCCCCCGTCCGGACGGACCAGGCCGGCGACGATCCGCAGCAGGACCGTCTTGCCCACGCCGCTGCCGCCCATGACGGCCAGCGTGGTGCCCTTGCGCAGGGCGAGGCTGACGCCCTGCAGGACGCGGTTCGCGTCGAAGGACTTCCGCACGTCGCGAAGCTCCACCAGCGGCGGCGCGGCCATGGCGGGCATCACCAGAACAGGTACAGGAATAGCTTGGTCAGGAAGAAATCCGAGATGATGACGGCCATGGCCGCCTGCACCACGGTGGCCGTGGTCGAGCGCCCCAGCCCCTCGGTGCCGCCCTCGGTCGCCAGCCCGTTGTAGCAGCCGATGAGGGTGACGAGGGCGCCGAACACCACGCCCTTGCCCACACCGGTGAGGAAGTCCTTGACCACCACCCAGTAGGAGATGGTGTTCCAGTAGAGGTACGCGTCCACGTTCCGCTCGAAGACCATGATCAGCATCCCGCCGAGCATGCCGACGCCGTCCGCCAGGATCGTCATGACCGGGAAGACGAACATGGCCGCGATCAAGCGCGGGACGATCAGCTTCTTGATGTAGTTGACCCCGAGCGCCCGGAGCGCGTCGATCTGCTCGGTCACCTTCATGGATCCCAGCTCGGCGGTGATGCCCGACGCGACTTTGCCGCCGACGAGGATGGCGGTAAGCACGGGCCCCAGCTCTCGCAGGATCGACACGGCCACCACGGGCCCCACGTAGTTCTCGGTCCCGAAGCGGGCCATGTTGACCGCGCTCTGGAGCGCCAGCACCATGCCGGTGAAGATCGCCGCGGTCAGCGCGACCGTCAGCGACCGGACCCCCATCAGGTCGATTTC
>JBGPZD010000022.1:0-27783 GCA_041493605.1 Methylomirabilia bacterium | reverse complement strand
CGCGCCGTACCGGGACGTGCCCAAGGTCACCGTGTTCGGCTCGGCGCGTACGGTGCCCGAGCATCCGGTGTCGGTCCAGGCCTACGCCTTCGGCCAGCGGATGACCAAGGCCGGGTGGATGGTGATCACGGGTGCGGGCAGCGGCGTGATGGGCGCCGCCCAGGAGGGCGCCGGGCGCGAGCGGTCCTTCGGCCTCAACATCCGGCTGCCCTTCGAGCAGGAAGCCAACCCCTGGATCGCGGACGACCCGAAGCTCATCACCTTCAAGTACTTTTTCACGCGCAAGCTGTTCCTGGTGCGCGAGGCCCACGCGATGGCCTACTTCCCGGGCGGCTTCGGCACCTGCGACGAGGTCTTCGAAAGCCTCACGCTCATGCAGACGGGCAAGGCGCCCGTGGCCCCGGTGCTGCTCGTGGACGAGCGCGGGGGCACGTACTGGAAGAGTTTCGAGGAGCTGCTGCGGCGGGAGATGGTCGTCAAGGGGATGATCCACGCCGACGACCTGGGAATCTTCCGCGTCACGGACGACGTCGAGGCCGCGGCGGCGGAGATCGAGGGCTTCTACCGCGTCTACCACTCCCAGCGCTACGTGCGGGACACCCTGGCGCTGCGGCTGCGCCGCCCGCTGCCGGCGGCGGCGGTGGCCGAGGTGAGCGCGCGCTTCGCCGACATCCTCACCGGCCCGGCGGAGCAGATCGCGGGGCCGCTGGCCGGCGAAGGCGACGAGCTGCCCGACCTGCCCCGGCTGGTCCTGCCGTTCAACCGCAGCGGTTTCTCCCGCCTCCGCCGGCTCATCGACTTCATCAACGCGTCGTGAGCCCTCTCCCCAGAGGGGAGAGGGGAGATTGAGCGGTACTACTCGGCTTCGTCGCGCTCTTCGGTGGTCTGGCAGGCGGTGCAGACCCACGTGCGCAGCAGGGTGACGCGCCGGGGATCGCGCCTGAGCGTCCAGGGGATCAGCTTCTTCGCGCCGCAGCGCGGGCAGGTTTCGGTCGGCTGGCCCGGCTGGACTTCAGCGGGCAGCCACGGGATCTTGGGCTTCATGGCGCGGATTATAGCGTAAGCTCGGCCGCATGCCGAGCGCCGACGCGATCCTCTTCGCGGCCAATTTCCTCTACGGCACCAGCTACAGCGTGACCCGCCTCGTGCTGGCGGATGTGGGTCCCGCCACGCTGGCGCTGGCGCGGCTGTTCTTGGGCTCTCTCCTCCTCGTGCCCCTGGCGCTGGCGCGGCGAAATGGCCGGCGCTTCTCCGCAAAGGACCGCTGGAGCCTGATGTGGATGGGGCTGTTCGGCTTCGCCGGCGCCTTCGCGCTGGGCAACTGGGGCCTCGCCCGGTCCACGGCCACCAACGCCGCGCTGCTGATCACCGTGGAGCCGGCCTCGCTCATCCTGCTCTCGCCGCTCCTGTTGGGCGAGCGGCTCACCCGGCGGGAGGCGCTGGGCGCTGGGCTGACTTTGGCGGGCGCCACCGTCGTGGTCATCAACGGCATCCCGGGCCTGACCCTGTCCGTCATCCCGCACTGGCGCGGCGATCTGCTGCTGGTGCTGTCGGGCCTGGCGTACGCCTCCTACTCGTTCTTCGGCCGGAGCGTGCTCGGCCGGCATTCGGCTGTGCCGGTCACCGCGTGGTCGATTGTCTGGGGCATGGCCGCGATGACGCCGCTGGCGGCGGCCGAGTGGGCCGCCGGGCAGACGCCGTCCTGGACCCCGACGGCCGTGGCCGGCACGCTCTACCTCGCCGTGGTGATCACGGCCATCGGCTACGCGCTCTGGAATTACGCGCTCGAGCGGGTGGAGGCGCCGCGGGCCGCCATCTTCATCACCGTCCAGCCGTTGGTGGGGGCGTTCCTGGGCGTCGGGTGGCTGGGCGAGCCGCTCACGGCATTCACGCTGGCCGGGGGCGGTCTCATTCTGACCGGGCTCCACCTCGCGGTGAAAGGGCGCCGGGTAGGCTAGAATAGCCGCATGAGGCGGGTGCGGGTCGCCCTGGCCCAGGTCAATCCCACGGTGGGCGCCATCGAGGCGAACGCCCGCCTGGTCGTGGATTGGATGACGCGCGCCCGCGCGCTCGGCTGCGACGTCGTCGCATTTCCCGAGCTGGTGCTGACCGGGTACCCGCCCGAGGATCTCCTCTTCAAGCCCGCCTTCATCGAGGCCAATCTGCGCGCGCTGGCCGACCTGGCCCAGCAGAGCCGCGGCATCACCGCTGTCGTGGGCTTCGTGGACAAGCGCGACGACATCTTCAACGCCGCCGCCGTGCTCCACGACGGGATCCACGCGGGGACCTACCACAAGCAGTACCTGCCCAATTACGGCGTCTTCGACGAGAATCGCTACTTCCAGTCCGGGACGGAGTCACCGGTGTTCGCGGTCGGCCCAACCGTCATCGCGGCCAATATCTGCGAGGACATCTGGTACCCGACGGGCCCGACCACGCTCCAGGCGCTGGCCGGCGCCGAGCTGGTCATCACCATCAACGGCTCGCCCTACCATGCCGGCAAGGCGCAGTACCGCGAGAAAATGCTTGCCACGCGCGCCGCCGACGATCTGGTCTGCCTGGCCTTCGTCAACATGGTGGGCGGCCAGGACGAGCTCATCTTCGACGGCCAGTCCTTCATCTTCAACCAGAAGGGCGAGCGGATCATGCGCGGGAAGGCCTTCGAGGAGGATCTCCTCGTGGCCGACCTGGACCTGGACGAGGTGTTTCGCGCCCGGCTGCACGACTCCCGGCGGCGCAAGGAGAAGCTCCGGGTTGGGGCGCCCGTGCGGCGCATTTCGCTTCCGCCCCTGACGGAGCGCGAGCGCCCCAAGCTGCCGCCCCACGAGATCGCGCTGCTGGAGCCGGTGGAAGAGATCTACCAGGCCCTCGTCGTCGGCACGCGGGACTACGTGAGGAAGAACGGTTTCTCCCACGTGGTGCTCGGGCTGTCGGGCGGCATCGACTCGTCGCTCGTGGCCGCCATCGCGTGCGACGCCCTCGGGCCCGCCAACGTCAGCGGCGCGACGATGCCGTCGCCCTTCTCCTCCGGCGGCACGCGCCGGGACGCCGGCCGCCTCGCAAAAAATTTGGGGATCGAGTTCCTCAGGCTGCCGATCACCGGCGTCTTCAAGGCGTACCGCCGCGCTCTGGCCAAGCCGTTCAAGGGGCTCAAGGAGGACGTGACCGAGGAGAACATCCAGGCGCGCATCCGCGGCAACTACCTGATGGCGCTCTCCAACAAATTCGGCTGGCTGGTGCTGACCACCGGCAACAAGAGCGAGATCGGCGTGGGCTACAACACCCTCTACGGGGACATGGCCGGCGGCTTCGCCGTCATCAAGGACGTGCCGAAGACGCTCGTGTACCAGCTGGCCGAGCACGCCAACCGCCGCGCCGGGCGCGAGCTGATCCCGCGCCCGGTCTTCGAGCGCCCGCCCTCGGCCGAGCTCCGGCCCGGTCAGGTCGACCAGGACTCGCTGCCGCCCTATCCCGTGCTGGACGCCATCCTCGAGGCCTACGTGGAGGGCGATCAGGGGGTGGCCGACATCGTCGCGCGCGGCTTCGACTCCGCCACGGTCAGGCGCGTGATCGGGATGGTGGACCGCAACGAGTACAAGCGGCGCCAGGGCCCCATCGGCATCAAGATCACCCCGCGGGCCTTCGGCAAGGACTGGCGCCTGCCCATCGTGAATCGCTTCCGCGAGTAGTCCCGGGCGGGGCCGCCGGGCCGGCGTCGGCTGAGGCGGCGCTAGAGGGCGGGGAGAGCGTCCAGCATCTGCAACGCGGCGAGGCGGCGGTAGATGCCGTCTTCCTTGGCCACGAGCTCATCGTGGGTACCGGCCTCGGCGATACGGCCGCGGTGAACGACCACCACGCGGTCGGCGTGCTTGACCGTGGCCAGCCGATGGGCGATCACCAGCACCGTGCGGCCCTTCATCAACTCGTTGAGCGCCTGCTGGACCAGGAACTCGCTTTCGGCGTCGAGGTCCGAGGTGGCTTCGTCCAGGATCAGGATGGGCGGGTCTTTGAGGAAGGCCCGCGCGATGGCCAGCCGCTGGCGCTGGCCGCCGGAGAGCTTCACCCCCCGCTCGCCGACTTGGGTGGCATAGCCCTGCGGCAGCGCGCCGATGAAGTCGTGGCACTGGGCCATGCGCGCGGCGCGCTCGATCTCCGCCTGGGCGGCGCCGGGCTTGCCGTAGCCGATGTTGTAGCCGATCGAGTCGTGGAAGAGGAAGGTCTCCTGGGTCACGATACCCATCAGCGCCCGCAGCGAGGCGACCGTGACCTGGCGGAGGTCGTGGCCGTCGATGGTGATGCGGCCCGAGGTGACATCGTGGAAGCGGGGGAGGAGGTCCATCAGCGTCGTCTTTCCCGCTCCCGACATGCCGACGAAGGCCACCAGCTCACCCTTGCTGACCGTGAGGGAGATATCCCGCAGCGCCGCCTCCTCGGCCTCCGGGTAGGTGAACCCGGTCTCTTCGAAGACGATCCGATCACGGAAGCTCGTGAGCGTGTGTGCGCCGGCCGCGTCCACGATGGCGGGCGGGGTGTCAATGATCTCGAAGACGCGTTCCACCGAGGACAGCGACTGCTGCACGGTGTTGACCATGCGCGAGAGCTGGCGCACGGGGCCGTAGAGCAGGATGACCGCGGCGGTGAAGGAGAAGAACTCGCCGGGCGTCAGGTGGCCGGCGATGACCTGGTAGCCGCCGTACCAGAGCGCGCCCATGATGCCGATCGCGCCCATGACCTCCATGAGCGGCTCCGCGAGCTGGTCGGTGCGCTGGTTCTTGAGCGCCAGGCGCATGAGTCGGTCGTTCACCTCGTTGAAGCGCTCCTGCTGGAGCCGCTCGCGGCTGAACGCCTTGACGATCTTGATGCCGGTGAACGACTCCTGCAGCACGATGGCCAGTTCGGCGACCTTTTCCTGGGAGCGCTTGTTGATCTTGTAAAGCTTGCGGCCGATGCCGCGCACCATGGCGCCCACGGCGGGGAAGACGGCCACGGCGATGAGCGCCAGCACCCACTCGCGGAGGAACATCACCACCAGCAGGGCGATGATGGTGCCGACCTGCCGCACCGCCATGACGAGGACCGTGGACGCGAGGCGCGCCAGCCGGTTCACATCGGTGACCACCCGGCTCATCAGCTCGGCCGAGTGGAGCGAGGCGAAGAAGGACAGCGGCATGCTCTGGATGTGGGCGTACAGCTCGCGCCGGATGCGCGCGATGACGCGCTCGCCCACCGAGGCCATGAGATAGGACTGGCCGAAGCGGCCGGCCCCCTTGACGAGGTAGGCGGTCAGCAGCGCCAAGGGGATCAGCTTGAGCATCAGGAGGTCCCGCTTGAGGAAGATATCGTCCATGGCGGGCTTCACCAGCCAGGCGATGAAGCCTTCCGCGGCCGACACCACGAGCGCCATCGTGCCGCCCACCACGAGGATGAACCAGTAGGGTTTGAGGTGCGGCAGGAGGCGCAGGAGCAGGCCGTACTTCGCGCTCACTGGTCGCCTCGGGCCGCCAGGAGGCGCTCGTAGAGCGCCTCGGTGCGCCTGATCTTGATCGCCATGGAGAAGCGGTCCTCGACCCGCTTGCGCCCGGCCCGCGCCATGGCCTTGGCCCGCGTCGGGTTCTCGAGCATTCTCAGAATTGCCTGGGCCAGCGCCTCCGGGTTGCGCGGCGGCACCAGGAGCCCCGTCTCGCCGTCGGCGATCAGCTCCGGGATGCCCTCGAGGTTGGTGCCGATCACGGGTGTCTCGACCGCAAGCGCTTCCCTGAGCGAGCCCGTGAGCCCCAGCCCCGCGTAGGACGCGTCGACGACGAGGTCGCTGGCGGCGAGGATCTCGGGGATGTCCTCGCGGTGGCCGAAGACCGAGACCACGCTGTCGAGCCCGCGCCGGCGCGCCTTCTCGCGGAGAGTGGCGATGCGGGGCGGCGGGGCGCCCACGAAGAGCAGCCGCGCGTGGGGCGCCGCGGCGCGCACCCGCGTCATGGCGTCGAGCACGTCGTCATTGCCGCGCCAGGAGCGGATGCCCACCTGGGCGATGAGCGCGTGGCCCGGCTCGAGCCCCAGCTCGGCGCGGATGCGCCCGCCGTCCACCGCAGGGTGGAAGCGGCCGAGATCCGTTCCCGAGTAGATCACCTCGATCTTCTCCGGCGGCACGCCGGCGGCCACGAGGCCGCGCTTGATCGACTCGCACACCGCGACCACGGCCGTGACGCGCGAGGTGGTGTAGCCGAGACGGTTCCAGCGGTCGAGCGGGAAGCTGACGCCGCGGTTGAGGACCAGCACCGGGATCTTCACCAGCAGGCCGGCGAGCAGGGCGAGGGTCCGCGCCTTGCCCTTCTGGCAGTGGACGACCTGGATGCGCTCGGCGCGGATGAGCCGGGCCAGCGCCCACGCCGACCCGAGGTCCAACGCGTGCCGCATCGGCAGCGGCACGTGCGGGATGCCGGCGGCGCGGCACTTCTCCGCCCAGATGGCGCTGGGCCGCGTGGCCACGACCACGTGGTGCCCGCGGTCGCTGAGCCCCCGCGCCAGCTCGCGGAGCTGGATGGCGGCGCCGGTGAAGTAGTCGGCTTTCGGATAGACCTGCAGGATCTTCATCTTCAACATGCCTGTCGGCATGTTGACCGTGGGCGACACGGGCGGCTCCACCCGCCTGCCCCCGGCTCCACCTGGGTCATCTCATCCTCCAGCGAAGAATGACCGGACCGCCGCGATCACCTCGTCCACTTCGGCTGGGGTGTGGCCGGCCGAGATGGGCAGGCTCAGGATCTCCTTCACGATCCGCTCGGTGTGCGGCAGCGCCGGCGGGTTGAGGTGCTCCACCGCGGGCTGCTGGTGGCCGGCCACGGGGTAGTGAATGCCCGTGGCGATGCCCCGCTCCTTGAGGAACTTCGCCAGCTCGTCGCGCCGGGGCGTGCGCACCACGTAGAGATGGTAGACGTGGCGGGCGCCGGGGCGCTCGGTCGGCAGCGTGAGCGGCAGCCCCTTGAGGCCCGCCGTGTAGCGGATTGCAAGAGAGCGGCGGTGGTCGTTCATCGTGTCCAGCCGCCGCAGCAGCACGCGGCCCACCGCCGCCTGGATGTCGTTGAAGCGCAGGTTGAAGCCGACCTCGGCGTGGACGTCCTTGTTGAGCCGGCCGTGGTCGCGCAGTCGTCGGCAACGCCCGGCCACGTCGTCGTCGTCGGTGACCAGGAGCCCGCCGTCGCCCATCACGGTCAGGTTCTTTGACGGGTAGAAGGAGAAGACGCCGGCCCGCCCGAAGCTGCCGACCTTCTTGCCCTGCCACGCGGCGCCGTGGGCCTGGGCGCAGTCCTCGAGCAGCCAGAGACTCCGCTCGGCGCAGAGTGTCTGGATGCCCGGCAGGTCGGCCGGCTGGCCGTAGAGGTGCACGGGCACGAAGCCCACGGTCCGGGGCGTGACCTTCGCCGCCGCGTCCTTCAGGTCCACCGTGTAGGAGTCGTCGGTGTCCACGAAGATGGGCACGGCGCCCGCGAAGCAGATGGCCTCGATGGTCGGGAAGGCCGTGTGCGAGGGCACCAGCACTTCGTCGTCGGGTTTGACGCCGAAGGCCTTGAGCACCATCCAGAGCGCCGCCGTGGCGCTCGAGGCCAGCACGGCGTGCTTGGCGCCGTTGTAACGGGCGAACTCCGCCTCGAACGCTTTGGACTCGGGGCCCAGGATGTACTGGCGCGAGTCGATGGCGGCGAGCACCGCCGCCTTGATTTCGTCGTCGATGGGGGGACGGGACAGCGGGATCGGCATCAGCGAATTCCTCCTGGAAGATGGAGATGGTGGTACTGGCCGCGGTAGTACAGGAGCGGCTCCAGCCCGGCGTCGGCGCGGCAGTCGCTGGCGTCGACCCGGGCCACGAAGATCGTGTGGTCCCCGCCCGGATAGGCGTGCACCACCGTGCATTCGAGCTCGGCCAGCGCGTCCTTGAGCAGCGGCAGGCCGAACGCACTCTGACGGTAATCGATGCCCTCGAACTTCTCAAGCCCGCTGAGCGTCGAGGACGCGAACCGGCGGGCCACCGCTTCGTGCTCCCGGCTGAGGACGTTGACGGCGAACCTGCCGCCGGCCTGGATGGCCGGGAAGGCCTGGGCCTTGTGGGCCACGCAGACCAGCACGAGCGGCGGGTCGAGCGACACCGAGCTGAAGGCGCTGGCCGTGAGACCGGTGGGTCGCCCCTCCGCGTCGCAGGCGGTGACCACGGTCACCCCCGTTGCGAAATGGCCCAGCGCGCGGCGAAAGTCGTCGGGTCCAAGCACTCGACCTTTGTAGCAGGTCTGGCCAGTTTTTTCAAGTTCTCCAAGGGCTTGGACGGCACTCGACGCTCCGCCGCGCGTTGACTGCGGGCCGGCTTGCCCCTATACTCCGAACTGACCAACAGCTCCGACTCCCAGGAGACCTATGAGCGCGCCATCCGCCGTCACCGAAGCCGTCGTGCTGGACGCCCTGCGGACCGTCCAGGACCCGGATTCCCGCAAGGACATCGTCGCGCTCGGCCTGGTGAAGGACCTGCACATCCATGACTCCCAGGTATCGTTCACTCTGGCCTTCACCAACCAGCCGCCGGCCGCCAAGGTCGCGCTCCACAGCGGCGCATCCAAGGCCGTTTCCCAGATCCCCGGCGTGACCCAGGTGCAAGTGAAGATGGGCGGCGCCGGTCAGGCCGCCCGCGCCGCGCCGGCGCCCGGCCCGCCGCCCGCCGCGCAGTTCATCCCCGACGTCAAGCACACCATCGCGGTGTCCTCGGGGAAGGGCGGCGTGGGCAAGTCCACGGTGGCGGTAAACATGGCGCTGGCGCTCAAACAGACGGGCGCCCAGGTCGGCCTCGTCGACGTGGACGTCTACGGCCCCGACGTGCCGCTCATGATGGGCGCCAAAGGCCGGCCGGGCATGTTCGACAATAAGATCATTCCCGTCGAGGCCCACGGCATCAAGATCATGTCGATCGGCCTCTTGGTCAATGAGCGCGAGGCCCTGGTCTGGCGCGGGCCGATGATTCACTCGGCCGTCCAGCAATTCCTGCGCGACGTTACCTGGGGCCCGCTGGACTATCTGGTCTTCGACATGCCGCCGGGTACGGGCGACGCCCAGCTCTCGCTGTCCCAGATCGTGCCGCTCTCGGGCGTCGTGATGGTCACCACGCCCCAGGAGGTGGCGCTGCTCGACGTGCGCAAGGCGCTCGCCATGTTCCGCAAGCTCAACGTGCCCATCCTCGGGCTCGTCGAGAACATGAGCTACTTCATGGCGCCCGACACCGGGACGAAGTACGCCATCTTCGGTGAGGGCGGCGGCCAGCGCGTGGCCGAGGAGTTCGGCGTGCCGCTGCTGGGCCAGATCCCGCTCGAGATGGAGACGCGTAAAGGCGGTGATGAGGGCATCCCCATCACGGTGGGCCAGCCGGACTCCGCGCAGGCGGAGGCCTTCCGCAAGCTGGTCGCCGCCGTGATCGCGCGGCTGGACGCGGTGTCCGGGCTCAAGCTGCCGAGCATTAGTTGAGAGGGGGGTGAGCCGCGTGGCGGCGCCGGTGTTCGTGCCGATCTTCCCTCTGCCCGACCTGACCTTTTTCCCCCACACCTTCCTGCCGCTGCACATCTTCGAGGCGCGCTACCGCGCGATGGTCACCGACGCTTTGGCGCGGGACAAGCGGCTGGCCGTGGCCGGGCTCAAGCCCGGGTACGAGCCTCAGTACGACGGCAGGCCCGCGGTCAACAGCATCGCCGGCGTGGGCCGGATCGTCCGGTGGGAGCGCCTGGCCACGGGCCGCTACAACATCCTGCTCCAGGGCGAGTGCCGCGCCCGCATCGATCGCGAGCTGCCGTCGGACACGCTGTACCGCATCGCGGCCGCCACGCCCCTCGGAGAAGTGGGCGCCGACGATCCGGCGGCGGGGGCGCTGGCCGGCCGCGTCAAGCAGCGCTGCCTGAGGATCCTCGAGGCCGTCGGGCGCTCCACGGCGGAGTTCCGCGAATCACTCGAGGCCGTGAGCGCCCCCGGCCAGCTCTGCGACCAGGTGGCCTCGGCGGTGATCCCGAGGGTGGGCGTCCGCCAGGCCCTGCTCGAGGAGCTGGACGTGCGGCGGCGGCTCGAGCGGCTGAGCGCGGCGCTGGACGATCTCTTCACCCAGCTCACGGGCGGCCGATGAAGCGGGCCCTCGCGGCGTTCGGCCTCGTGCTGCTGCTCGCGGCCGGCGCCGACGGCGCCACGCGCTGGGGCTGGCTCGGCGTGCGCATCCGCGACCTCTCGGAGCAGGAGATGGAGGAAATCTCCCAGGCGTTCGGGATGCGCGAGGGCTTCGGCGCGATGATCGTCGAGGTCATCAAGGAGACGCCGGCCGAGGACTCCGGGCTCAAGACCGGCGATCTGGTCGTGGCGTTCAAGGACCGGCCGGTGGTGGACACCCGCACGCTCCAGCGCTACGTCGCCTCGGCCGGCGTCGGGGAAACGGTGAAGCTGACCGTGCTCCGCCGCGAGGAGGGCCGGCGGCCGGTCTCGGTGCGGATCGGCCCCATGCCCGACTCGGTGGCGGCCGAGCGGGTGGCCGCCGAGTACGGCTTCCTCGTGCGGGATCCCGAGTCCCGGCTCGAGTCGGCCAGCGGCCGGTCGGCGGGGCCTCCGGCGGTTTCGGCCGTCCTCCCGCGCAGCCTGGCCGAGGCGGCCGGGCTCAAGGTTGGCGATGTCCTGCTCGAGGTGAATGGGCAACCCGTGGCCACGCTCGAGGCAGTCCGCCAGGCGCTGCTGACCGTGGCCGCCGAAGCCGCCCTGGGGCTGGTTGTCCGGCGCGACCAGGAGCGGGTACACCTCCGGATCGATGGCGCAAAGACCCCTTGACAACCGGAGGCCTCCGACTCTAGGTTACGCGCACGCCGGGCGGTCTGGCCATCTGACCCTCGAAGGGGCGGGCGGCATTCAGCCCGGGTCGGGCCGAGTCCTTCGAGAAACCCAACAGGAGGTGCCACATGAACGATCCGAAAGCAACCACCGAGACCCCGCGCCGCGCGTTTTTGAAGGGCGCGGCCGTTGCGGCGGCGGGCGCGGCTGCGCTCGGCTTCCCCACGGTCGTCAAGGCGCAGGGGCCCATCACGATGCGCTGGCAGAGCACCTGGCCGCAGAAGGACATCTTCCACGAGTACGCGCTCGACTTCGCCAAGAAGGTCAACGACATGACCGGCGGCGACCTCAAGATCGACGTGCTGCCGGCGGGCGCCGTGGTGCCGGCCTTCGGCCTCATCGACGCCGTGTCGAAGGGCACACTCGACGGTGGTCACGGCGTCCTCGTGTACCACTACGGGAAGCAAAACGCCCTGGCGCTATGGGGATCGAGTCCCGCCTTCGGAATGGACGCCAACATGCTGCTCTCCTGGCACAAGTACGGCGGCGGCAAGCAGCTGCTGCTGAAGCTCTACCAGTCGATCGGCATCAACGTCGTGTCCTTCCCCTACGGCCCGATGTTTACCCAGCCGCTCGGCTGGTACAAGAAGCCGATCACCAAGCCGGACGACTTCAAGGGCCTCAAGTTCCGCACCGTGGGCATCTCGATCGATCTCTTCCAGGGCATGGGGGCGGCGGTGAATGCGCTGCCCGGCGGCGAGATCGTGCCGGCCATGGACCGGGGGCTCCTCGATGCCGCCGAGTTCAACAATGCGACATCAGACCGCCTTCTGGGTTTCGCCGACGTCTCCAAGGTGTGCATGCTGCAGAGCTACCACCAGAACGCCGAGCAGCTCGAGATCACGTTCAACAAGACCAAGTTCGACGCCCTGCCGGAGAAGATGAAGGCGATCATCGAGAACGCCGTCGAAGCCGCCTCGGCCGACATGGCCTGGAAGTCGATCGATCGCTACTCGAAGGACTACATCGAGCTGCAGACCAAGGACAAGGTCAGGTTCTACAAGACGCCGGATTCGGTGCTGCAGAGGCAGCTCGAGATCTTCGACCAGGTCGCGGCGAAGTATTCGGCGCAGAACCCCATGTTCAAGGAGATCGCCGAGTCGCAGAAGGCGTTCGCCGAGCGGGCGGTGAAGTGGGATCTCGACACCAACGTGAGCCGCCGCATGGCCTACAACCACTACTTCGTCAAGGCGGCCGCAAAGCCGGCCGCCAAGCCTGCTGACAAGAAGAGCTAACTGTCCGTGACGCTTTCACGGAAGGCCAGCCGTCCGGCGGACGCCGGATGGCTGGCCTCGCTTCTGCGCGCATGAACGCCCAGCGCCTCCTCGGGGCCATCGACCACGCCAGCTACTGGTCGGGCAAGACCTTCGCCTGGCTCATCGTGGCCCTGACGTTCGTGGTATCGATCGAAGTCTTCAAGCGCTACATCCTGAACGCTCCGACGGCCTGGATCTTCGACTTGAACAGCATGCTGTACGGCACGCTGTTCATGATGTGCGGCGGCTACACCCTGGCGGCGGCGGGCCACGTGCGCGCCGACTTTGTCTACCTCTACATGAAGCCGCGCGGCCAGGCGGCCCTTGACCTGGCGCTCTACGTGCTCTTCTTTGTCCCCTGCATGATCGGGCTGATCTATGCGGGGGGCGGCTTCGCGGCCGACTCCTGGCGCATCAACGAGCACTCCACCGTGACCGCGGAGGGGCCGCCCGTCTACCAGTTCAAGACGGTGATCCCGGTCGCGGGCGCCCTGGTCATGCTCCAGGGGCTGGCTGAGATCGCCCGCTGCATCATGTGCCTGCGCACCGGGGCCTGGCCCGTGCGGCTCGAGGACGTGGAAGAGATCGACGTCGTCGAGACCCAGCTCGGGCGCAGCGAGTACGTGGACGAGGAGTCGCGGCGTGCGGCGATAGAGACGGCGCACGCCATCGACGAGGCCGCGCGCCACCGCAGCGTGATGGAAGAGGGCGTGATCCACGAGCGGGCGGTCAAGGAGGACGAGCGGAAGGATTCATGAGCGACCCGTCGCTCGGCCTGACGATGCTGGGGCTCATCGTGATCGCGATCATGATGGGCTTTCCGACCGCCTTCACCCTGATGGGCCTCGGGATGGTCTTCGGCTATATCGCGTTCTGGGTCCCGGGCACTCACTGGTACGACAACCGCGTCTTCGATCTCATCGCGCAGCGGACGTACGGCGTGATGACCAACGACGTGCTCCTGTCGATCCCGCTGTTCGTCTTCATGGGCTATGTCATGGAGCGGGCGGCACTGGTGGATAAGATGTTCCACAGCGTCCAGCTCGCCTTCCGGCGCGTGCCCGCCTCGCTCGCCGTGACCACCATGCTGGTGTCCGCCTTCTGGGGGATCGCCTCCGGCATCGTCGGCGCCGTCGTCGTCCTCATGGGCGTCATCGCCATGCGGCCGATGCTGAACGCCGGCTACGACGTGAAGCTCGCCTCGGGCGTCATCACCGCGGGCGGCACGCTGGGCATCCTGATCCCGCCCTCCGTGATGATCATCGTCTATGCGGCGGTGGCCGGGCAGTCCATCGTCAAGCTCTACGCCGCCGCGATGCTGCCGGGCTTCTTCCTGACCGCCCTCTACCTCGTCTATATCCTCGGCTGGGCGATCATCAACCCCAAGATCGCCCCGAAGCTCCGGCCCGACCAGTACCGCGTGGCGGTGCCGGACTGGCTTCGAGGACTCGAGCGCGGCCGGTCGCGGAGCGTCGTCCCGGGTCTCGTCGCGAGCGTCTTTCGTCCGGCCATGCTGAAGGGGGCGGCCGGTTACAACGCGATCGCCAAGAACCTCCTGGTGCTGTCGGTGCCGCTGCTGATGATCGTCGGCACCTTCGTCGCCGGGTGGTGGTACGTGGTCATCTATAACGCACCCGAGGTGGCGATAGCGGCCGCCCCACCGGCGGGGCTGGCCAAGACCGCCCCGGCGGCGCCAGCCGCGAAGCGGGCACCGGCCGCGGAGAAGCCGCAGGAGCTTGGCGCCGTCGGATCTGCGCCCGAGCCGGCGGAGAGCCAGCCGAAGGCCGAGGGTCCGCCCGAGGAGATGACGTCACTCAGGGACCCGACGGCGGAGTCGGGCGCAGGGAAGATCCCCGAGCACTTCTACGCCTGGTTCTGGGGGTTGGCGGCGGTCTCCGGGTTCACGCTCCTCTTTTACTTCTGGCGCATGGACGGTGAGCAGCTCGAGATCCTGAAAGAGCTGTGCGCATCGGTGGTGCCGCTCGGGGTGCTCACCGCGGTGGTCCTCGCGGTGATCCTGTTCGGCATCTGTACCGCCACGGAGTCGGCGGCGATCGGGGCGCTCGGCGCGTTGTACCTCGCGGTGATGGCGAAGTATCTGCGGCAGGTCTTGTGGTGGAGCCTGGTCGGATTCATCATCGGCGTGGCGCTCGGGTGGTGGCAGGGCGAGGACTGGGCATCCCTGGTCGTGGCGGGCTCGATCGGCGGGACGCTCGTGGGGACCGTCGCGCCCGGGCTCTGGTATCTCAGGACTTCGGCGGAGCTCCGCGAGAACCTGAAGCAGGCGACCTTCCTCACCGCCAAGACGACGGCGATGGTGTGCTGGCTGTTCGTGGGCTCGGCGCTGTTCTCCGCCGTGTTCGCCTTGCACGGCGGCCAGTCGCTGATCGAGCGGTGGGTGCTCTCCATGAACCTGTCGCCGACCGGGTTCATGTTCACCGCGCAATTGATCATCTTCCTGCTCGGCTGGCCGCTCGAGTGGACCGAGATCATCGTCATCTTCTGCCCGATCTTCATCCCGCTGCTGAGCCATTTCCAGATCGACCCCATCCTGTTCGGCACCATGGTCGCGGTCAATCTCCAGGCGGCCTTCCTGTCGCCGCCGGTGGCGATGTCGGCGTTCTATCTCAAGGGCGTGGCGCCGAAGCACGTGACGCTCAACCAGATCTTCGCGGGCATGATGCCGTATATGATCATCGTCTGCGTCTGCCTTGTGTGCATGCACATCTGGCCGGGCATGAGCCTCTGGCTGCCGGAGTTCCTGTACGGCAAGTAAGCGGCCGGGGGCGTCGTGGATCTGACGGGCCTCCACTGGCTCTCGGCCTCGGACGCGGCGCGCTCCATCCGCCAGGGCGCCATCAGCTCGCAGGAGCTGGTGGAGGCGTGCCTGGCGCGGGTCCGCGAAACGGACGCCCAGATCCAGGCGTGGGCGTTCCTGGATCCCGATCACGCGCTCGCTCAGGCGCGCTCCGCTGATCAGTATCGCCTCTCCGGGCAACCGGTCGGGCCGCTCCATGGCGTGCCCGTGGGGATCAAGGACATCATCGACACCGCCGACATGCCGACCGAGAACGGCTCACCGCTCTACGCCGGCCGGATGCCCTCGCGCGATGCCGCCGTGGTCGCGTTGCTGCGGGCCGCCGGGGCGGTGATCATGGGTAAGACCGTGACGACCGAATTCGCCTATCGGACGCCGGGGAAGACGCGGAACCCGCACAACGCGGCGCACACGCCCGGCGGGTCGTCCAGCGGGTCGGCGGCGGCCGTGGCGGCGGGGATGGTCCCGCTCGCGCTGGGCAGCCAGACCAGCGGCTCGACCATCCGGCCGGCGTCGTTCTGCGGCGTCTACGGCTTCAAGCCGACGCACGGCCTGATCGCGCGCCACGGAATGCTCAGGCTCTCCCACACGCTCGACCATGTCGGGCTGTTCGCGCGCACGGTCGAGGACCTCGCGCTCCTCGCGGAGCAGCTCGTGGGCTACGACGAGCGCGATCCCGACACCCGGCCGCGCGCGCGCATCCCGTACCGCGAGGTGACGGCCGAGGAGCCGCCCCTGCCGCCGATGTTCGCGTTCGTGAAGACGCCGCACTGGGATCTCGTAGATGCAGAGGCGAGGGCGGCGTTCGCTGAGCTGCTCGAGCACCTGGGCGACCGCGTCGAGGAGGTCGAGCTGTTCCCCTCGGCCGTGTCGGCATGGGACTGGCACCGGACGATCATGGAAGCCGAGATGGCCGCGAATCTCGAGCGGGAGTGGGAGAGCGGCCGCGATCGCCTGTCACTCGCGCTCCGGGCCCAGCTCGAGCGGGGCCGGGAGGTCCGCGCGGTCGACTACCAGCGGGCCGTGGCCCACGTCCGCCCGGTGCAGGAGAGCTTCCTCGAGCTGTTCGAGCAGCGCTACGACGCCATCCTGACGCCGGCCTCCACGGGCACCGCGCCCGAGGGCCTTGGCTCGACCGGGGATCCGGTCTTCTGCGCCCTGTGGACGCTGTGCGGAATGCCGGCGGTGAGCCTGCCACTCATGCAGGGCGCAAACGGCCTGCCGCTGGGAGTCCAGCTCGTGGGGCCGCGCGACGGCGATGCGCGCCTGCTGCGCACCGCGCGCTGGCTCGCGGCCCGGGTCGGGAGCGGCTGATGTCCCCGGCCGGCGTCCAGGGACGGCGGCATGCCGCATTGCGGCTAGCGTGAGGGTCTCGGGTGGCGTAGCGTAAGCGCTCCGCGGTTCTCCGCCTCGTTGGCGGGAGGGTCTTCAATGGCGAAGGAGTTGAAGCGCATGTTCATCGCTGGCGCCCAAAGACCGCGGCCGCTTCCTACTGACGATCCAGGAGCTGATGGAGGAGCGCCGCGACGAGCTGGCCAGCTGGTGACGCTCGAGAACGGCAAACCCTTTGAGGAGGCGAAGAAGAAGGAGAGCGGGATCGGCCGCGAGGGAGGGCACGAAGGCATCGAGGAGTATACTGAGGTCAAGTCGGTCGTCGTCAACCTGGGCTGAACCATGTCTCAGCGTCGAGCGGAGGAGGGAGTATGCCTCACTACGAGTTCTACTGCGAGAAGTGCAAGAAGGACGTGTCGATGGTCCTCACTATCGGCGAGCGGGAGCGCGGGAAATACAAGTGCCCGAAGTGCGGCGGCAAGGCACTGAAGCCGCTGCTGGGCACGTTCTTCTCGCAGACCTCGCGCAAATCCTGAAACCCGTCCAAAGGAGACGTCCATGAGCCTGAAAGGCAAGCGCGTCGCGATCCTGGCCGAGAACATGTACCAGGAGATGGAGCTCTGGGTGCCGTACTTCCGCCTCAAGGAAGAGGGCGCCGAAGTCAGGGTGGTGGGAGCCGGCGGCGCCAAGTCGTACGCCTCCAAGCTCGGCTACCCGGTCAGCGTGGACGTCCAGGCCGACGCGGTGAGCGCGGTGGAGTTCGACGCCGTCGTCATCCCGGGCGGCTACGCCCCCGACATGATGCGCCGTCACGAGGGGATGGTGCGACTGGTGCGCGAGGCCGCCCAACACGGCAAGGTCGTGGCCGCCATCTGCCACGCGGGCTGGATGCTCTGCACCGCCGGGATCATCAAGGGCAAGAAGGTCACCTCGTTCTTCTCGATCAAGGACGACATGGTGAACGCAGGCGGCCAGTGGTCCGACAGCGAGGTGGTCGTGGACGGCAACCTGATCACGTCGCGGAAGCCCGATGACCTGCCGGCCTTCTGCCGCGAGATCGTCAAGGCGTTGGCGAAAAGCGCTTAGGGCGCCTGCTCGCCGCTTAGTATAATGCCCGGGACATGATCGTCCTGGGAATCAACGAGACGCACTGCGCGACGGCGGCCGTCCTCCGGGACGGCCGCATCGTCGGCTGCGCCTCCGAAGAGCGTTTCACCCGCCTCAAAAACGACGCCGGCTACCCGCGGCGGGCCATCGACGCCCTCCTGAGCGAGCTCGGCATCGCCCCCTCCCAGATCGATCTCGTCGCGCTCGCCGGCGCCCGCGCGGCTTCCCGCGAATGGCTCAACCGCGTGATGCACGACGAGGACTACGGCAAGGAATACTACGGAGTCTCCTGGCCCTCGCCGAAGCGCGCCTTCCAAAAGAAGATCCGGAAGCTAGGCGCCAAGTTCGGCCTCATCGACGCCTCCCGCGGGAAGTTCGGCATTCCCCAGCGCGAGCGCCTCGACTTCGTGACCGAGCATCTCGGCGTCGCGGCCGACCGGATTGTCTGCCTCGACCACCACACCTGCCACGCGGCCGCCGCCTACTGGGGCTCGGGGTTCGCGGGCCGGGAGGCGCTGGTCCTGACCAACGACAACTCGGGCGACGGTCTGTGCGCCACGGCGTCGACGGGACGCCGCCTCGAGCTCACGCGCCACGAGGCGGCGCCGAGCGCGCCCGGCTCGCTGGGCGCCTTCTACTCCTTCGTCACGCTGGCGCTCGGGATGAAGTTTGGCGAGCACGAGTACAAGGTCATGGGGATGGCGCCCTACGCGGGGGAGAAGTACGCGGAGCGCGCGCGCCAGGCGCTCAGCGAGGTGTTCGCCCTCGAGGAGGGCCGGCCGGCTTGCTTCCGCTGGCTCAAGCCGGGCGAGCGCTACCAGCTCCTGCTGCGCGCAACGCTCGGCCACCGGTTCGACGCCGTGGCCGGCGGCGCCCAGCGGCTGCTCGAGGAGACCCTGCTCGGCTGGACGCGACTCATGCACCGGCGCTACGGCGGCAGCCGGCTGGCGCTGGGCGGCGGCGTCTTCATGAACGTCAAGGCCAACATGCTCATCGCCGAGGAAGCGTGGATCGAGGATTTCTTCGCCTTCCCGTCCTGCGGCGACGAATCCAACGCGGTGGGCGCGGCCTATCTCGGCTATATCCGGGAGTGCGATCGGAAGGGGATCACCCCGGCGCCGCATCCATTCGGCGCGGCGTATCTCGGTCCCTCGGTGACCGACGAGGACGGCGAGGCCGTCATCCGCGAGCGGAAGCTCGAGGGCAAGTACAAGGTGGCCTTCCATGACCGGATCGAGGAACGGATCGCCGAGCTGCTGGTCAGCGATGGCATCGTGGCGCGTTGCGCGGGGCGCATGGAGTTCGGCGCCCGGGCGCTGGGCAACCGGTCGATCCTGGCCAATCCGTCCGACCACCGCGTGGTCCCGCTCATCAACCGGATGATCAAGAACCGCGACTTCTGGATGCCGTTCGCCCCGACCATCCTGGCCGAGCGGGCGGGGGATTACCTCTTTAACCCCAAGGGCCTCGCCTCGCCCTACATGATGCTGGCCATGCCCACGCGAGCCGAGGCGCGCGATCTGCTCACGGCCGCCATCCATCCGCACGATGGGACGGCGCGGCCGCAGATCCTCGAGCGCGCCTGGAACCCCGAGTATCACGCCGTGATCAGCGAGTTCGAGCGGCGAACGGGCACCGGCGCCGTGCTCAACACCTCGTTCAACCTGCACGGCGAGCCCATCGTGGCGAGCGCGGCCGACGCCGTGGACACCTTCGAGCGCTCGGGCCTGCCCCATCTGGCCATCGGTCACTGGCTGATCTCCAAGAAGTAACGTGCCGGGCGCCGCGCTTCCCACGCTCGAGGCGCCGTGCTTCCTCTGCGGCAGCGCCGAGGCCGAGCCGCTCTGGACCACGCCCGACCGCGCCTTCGCCGTCCCCGGCCGCTACACCGTCGCCCGCTGCCGCCGCTGCGGGTTCCTCTACCAACGCCCCCGCGTGCGGGACGACCGTCTGGTCGACTGCTATCCCGACCATTACCCGCGGCATCAGGAGCCGTCTCCGCGCATTCCCTTCAAGGGCTCGGCCGGGCGGGTGAAGGCCGCTCGCTGGGTGCTGGCGGCCCGGCTCGGCTACGATCGCTTCCGAGATACCGCCGTCGGGCCGCTCGCTCGGTTGCGGGCGGCGTGCCTCACGCGGAAGATCCAATGGGACTGCCCGCCCTGGCGCGGGCAGGGGCGCTATCTCGACGTGGGCTGCGGCTCGGGCGGGAGCCTCGGCGTGGCCCAGGCGCTCGGCTGGCAGATCGCCGGCATCGAAGTGGACACGGCCGCGGCCGAGAAGGCGCGCCGCTTCACTGCCGAGATCCACGTGGGCGACGCGCTCACCGCGCCCTTCGCCCCCGGCCGCTTCGATGTGGTCACGGCTTTCCACGTCCTCGAGCACGTGCCCGACCCGGTGGCCGTGGTGCGGCGCATGCTCGAGTGGCTCGCGCCGGACGGGCTCGCCATCGTCGAAGTGCCCAACGCCGGTGGCCTGGGAGCCAGCCTCTTTGGCCGCGCCTGGTCGGGGCTCGAGCTGCCGCGCCACCTCTCCCACTTCACGCCGGAGAGTCTTACGCGGGCGATCGGGAAGGCGGGCGGCACGGTCGTCTGGTGCCGGCATCAGGCCAAGCCGCGCTACTACCTCTGGAGCCTGGGCTTCTGGCTCCGGGACCGCGGCTGGGACCGGCTTGCCCGCCTCTGCGCGCGGCGGCCCGTCTATGGATTACTCAAGCTCGTCCTCGAGCTGACGCTGCCGCTCGCCCGCTGGGCCCGCCGCGGGGAGGTCATCCGCGTCGGCGTGGTGCGCGCTCGGTAGCCGCCTGACGGTCGACAACCGTGCGGTCCGCACGGCGGGGACGCGAACGCGTAGAATGAGGGCCGTGACCTACCGTTGCGCGTTCTGTGGCGAGGAGAATGAGATCTTCGTGGACGCGAGCGGGGAACGCCGGCAGACCTTTACGGAGGACTGCGCGGTATGCTGCCGGCCCAACCTCATCACGCTCGCCTTCGAGGACGACGGCCAGGTGCGGCTCGACGTCGCCCAGGAGTACGAGGCGTGAACGTCGGCACTCGCTAAGGCCTCGCCTCCAGCACCAGGTTGAAGGGGGTCTGCGTCGCGCGCCGGAAGCGCGTGAAGCCGCCGGCCGTCAGGACCTCGCGGAGCCGCTGCTCCCCCGCCTGGGCACCCAGCGCGAGCCCGAGCTCCTGCGACAGCGAAGCGGGCGTGCAGATGACGGTCGAGGCGGCCGCGGGCGCGGGTTGGTCGCTCACCGTTCCTCGACCGCCTCGTAGCGGAGCCAGCGGTGCTGCATCCAGCGCACCGCCAGCAGGTCCTGGGAGGTCGCCCAGCCGCGATTGCGGATACCGAAATGGGACGAACCGAACCGACGGGGGCGGTGGCTCACGGGCAGCTCGAGGACGCGATGGCCGTTCAACCGCAGCAACGTGGGGACGAAGCGGTGGAAGCCACGGAAGCGCGGCAGGTCGGTGAGGCACGCCTGGCGGATCACCCGCAGCGTGCACGCGCTGTCCCGCACGCTCTCGTGCGTGACCGCGTTCCGCACGGCATTGGCGATCCGGGACGAAACCCGCTTCAGCCAGGCGTCTTCGCGGCGCTGGCGCCATCCCGTCACGGCGTCGTAGCCGTCGAGCTGGGCCAGCATCCGGGGAATGTCACGCGGGTCGTTCTGCAGGTCGGTGTCCATGGTGACGATGATCCTGCCCCGCGCACGACCGAGCCCGGCGTCCAGCGCCGCGGACAGGCCCGAGTTGACAGCGAGGCGGACCAGCCGTACCCGCGGGTCGCGTGCCAGGAAATCCCTCACGAGGCTGGCCGTGTCGTCCGTGCTTCCGTCGTCCACGAAGATCACCTCAGCGGACCACCCGCCCGCGTCCAGCACCCCGGCCAGCTCGGACCACACGAGCGGCAGGTTCTCGGCCTCGTTGAAGGCCGGCAGGACGATCGAGAGGTCTGGAACCCGGGCCGCTGGATTCACCGCGAAGGCCCGACGAGCAGCATCCGGTGGCGGCCTACTCGGCCGGTGGCGAGCACGCGCCAGCTTGCATGGATATCGTCCCGGAAGTCGGCCCAGCGCTCTTCCCGGATCAGCAGCACGCCGTCCTTTCCCGGCGTCTCGAGAAAGGCCCGGAGCGCGTCGTGGGTGGGCACTTCGCGGAGCCATCGCCGCAGATAGAAATCATAGGCCAAGCCGGCATCGGGATGCGCCGTGACGCGCGCTCCAGACGGCAGGCGCTCGACCATCGCAGCGGTAAAGCCGCGGATGTTGGACCACTCGGCATAGCGGAGCGGGTAGGTCCATCCCTCGATGAAGAGGATAGCACCGAGCGCCAGCGCGCCAGCCGAAGCGGCGGCGGTACCGGAGCCCCGTGCCGCCAGCGTCACCAGCGCCGCCGCCGTGCCCGCCACGGCGAGCGCGCTCACGGTCCAGCGCTCCCAACCGGCCCCGGGGACGAAGATGGCACCCTCTCCCGCGAGGCGATCCACGAGCGGCGACAGCAGTAGCAGCGCGCTCCCCGTGACGGCGATGAGCAGGAGGCCGCCGAGGGAGACGAGCAGGATCCGGCGGCCCCGGCCCGATGGCTCGGCAGGGGCGCGCACCAGGAGCTCGGCGACGAGAACGGCCAGCGGCGGCAGCACGGGCAGGAAATAGCGCGCCCGTTGCTCTCCCGAAAGGCTGACGGCGACGAGGACGATCACCACCCACAGCAGCAGCGGTCTCCTCCGGCCGTCACGGTCATGCCGCCACCACCAGAGCGCCGGAATGAGGAACAGCGCCCAAGGCAGGAACCGGACGACGTTGGCCAGCAGCTCGAAGAGCCGCGAGCCCGTCTTATGTCGGAAGTACCACTCGCCGTAATGGTGGACGACCACGCCGCCGATATAGCTCCGCTCCGTCTGCAGCAGGTAGGGGAGGAGCCAGGGCAGCGTCGAGAGCGCGATGAGACCAAGCCCCAGAGGGAGCCGGAGCCACCGCAGCCCGCGCCGCCATCCGTCCTCGACGAGCACGATGACCAGCGCCGCCACCACCGCCACGAGCGCGGCCGGGCCCTTGCTCGCGAGGCCCCCGGCGACGCAAAGGTAGAAGGCGACGAGCGCCCAACGGGGGGTGGGTGACGCGCGGGCCGCGAGGAGAAAGTAGAGCGCCCAGCTCAGCCAGGCGGTCAGCATCATGTCCGAGAACACCTGGTGGGACATGAAGAAGAAGAACGGCGCCGTCGCCAGCACCAGCCCGGCGACCCACCCCACCTTCCACCCCCACAGCAGGCGGCCCGTGCAGACCACGGCGAGCAGCGCGGCGAGGGCTGAGAGGACGGAAGCGAGCGGTGCTGTCGCGTCCGTGACCGCGCCGAAGGGCCACGAGAGCAGCGCAACCGCCCAAAAAAAGAGCGGAGGCTTGTTCAGGTAGATCTCACCGCGGATCCGTGGGAGCAACCAGTGGCCGCTCTCCACCGCCTCCCTCGCCAGCAGCGCGAAGCGGGCCTCGTCCTGGTTGAAGAGCGGGCGCCGGCCGACCGGGATCGAAAAGAGTACGAGGGCCGCCAGCAGCAGCGCCGCGGCGCGACCCCGGCTCAGATCACCCCCGCGCAAGGGGCGCGCTCAGCGATCATACGGGCGCACATGACGTGAGGCGTACGAAGCATGAAAGTCCTTATCGGTCCGGGGTTCAGACAACACCAGTTCCGCACGAGACCGATAGTGCCTCGCGCGTGGGAACGCGTCAAGACGGCATTGCGAGCCGGCCAAGCGGTGGCGGGGCTCGCACAGGGGCACCGAGCGGCTGTACACGCTCCGCGGGCGCCGGCCTCTCACCCAGGCCGTCTCGTCCGCCGGGGAGGGGTCTCGATCTCGATCCATGCGCGGTGCCGGATGCGCCCCGCGAGCCGCGAGAACAGGTCGAGCAGCCACATCTGCCATCCGTACTTCGCGCGGAGCGCCGCGCGCGCCCGCTCGATCGACCGGGCCGCGGTCACGATCCGCCCCGTGCCGTCCAGCCAAGGTCCACGCACCCGCCCGCGCGCATCGCACGGGGCAATCCGCACACGCGATGAATGGCGCAGTCGCTTGACCTTGCCCGAATCGCCGGCGGAAAAGACGTAGAGCTTTCCATCGGCTGCCGCGAACCAGACGGGGGTCTTCACCTCGGCGCCGTTTCGGCGGACCGTCGCGAGGTTCAGGTAGCGATGGCCGTCCAACAATCCTCCAGGGGTGGTCGAGGGCCGCGTTCGCGAGTGTCCGGGGCCCGCTCGGTGTGGCCCTCCACGTCAGGGCAGCGTGCAGGCGCCGAAGAGAGCGATCGAGCCGTCATCTTCGACGACCGAACCGCCCCACTTCCCGGTTTCCGATCCGATCACCATGTTCCAGGCCTTGCCGTTCTCGAGAGGGCTACTTCTTCTTTCCCAGCATCCCTTCTTTCAAGCCCGCGTTCGGGGGATTGGGTCCCATCCATGTCGACAGCATGACCTTCGCAAAGTCCTCGCCGGTGATTACGCCCATCGACTTCCCTCGAACGTGCACTTCCGTGCGGGCCGAGGACCAGGTGAAGGACATCGAATCGCCGGTCTTCAGGTCCGACATATAGGAGTTCAGCGCGGCCAGGCGGTCCTTGAGCTCGGCGCAGGGCTGTGGGCAGTTCTTCTCGAAACTCTCCTTCCAGGCATCGCGCATCTGATCGGCGCTGACGTCCCGTACAAAGTGCATGCTGATGCGTTTCACTTGGCTGGACCCGAGAATCGCGCTCGCATCCGCCGACTTGGATTCCAGATACAGGCCCGCAACGTACACGGCCACCTTCAGGAACGTCGCCTCACGCAGGCCCATGCCGTTGAGGACCAACGTCTTTCCTTCCACGGCAGCCTGGTCTGGCATCTGCACACCCTTGAGCTCACCGGCGGAGACGGGCCCGATCGAGATGATGAGCAGCGCGGATATCGCCAAGGCTTTGATGGAGACGCGATTCATGTTGTTCCTCCTATACCACATCAGCGGCGCCGCCGGAGGAGAAGGAGGAGGAGCCCGGTCTCGTACAGCTCCTCGCCCAGAATGACGGCGGCGATGAGGATCGTCGCCCGCGATCCGTAGAGGATGCCGAGCGCGAAGGCGATGCTCGCGGCGGCCGCGATGAGCGCGCGAATCCCGCGGATGAGCCAGACGCTGCTGTCGTCGTCAGCGGAGTGGCGGAGCGCGCGTCCGACGTAACGGACCGCCCGCCAGCCCAGCACGGCGGCGAGGACGATCAGGCCGTCGGCGATCAACGGGCTCACGCTTCCACGCTCCGCGTGACGAGGGCCATCAGTAGCCGCGCTTGCGTTCGATGACGTAGCGGAGGGGGCGGCCCGCGAGGTAGCGGCGAAGATTGTCGTTGAAGATGGGCGCGATCTCCGCCGGCGTGCTCGGGCCCGAAATGTGGGGCGTGAGGGCGACATTGTCGAGCCCCCAGAAGGGATGGTCGGCGGGCAGGGGCTCCTGGTCGAAGACATCCAGCACCGCGCCTCCGATGCGCCGCTCTCTGAGCGCCTCGACCAGCGCCTTCTCGTCCACGATGGGCCCGCGCGCGATGTTGATGAGCCAGGCCGAGGGCTTCATGGCCGCCAACTCGACCGCGCCGATCAGCCCGCGCGTCTCGGCGCTGAGCGGCGCGCTGACCACGACGAAGTCGGCCCCAGCCAGCGCCCGGCGCAGCGCGCCCGTGCGGTAGACGCGGTCGGCTTCCTTGACGCGCTTGCCGCTGCGGCTCACGCCGATCGCCTTCATGCCGAGTCCGCGCGCCGTCCGGCCGATATGACGGCCGATGTCGCCGAAGCCAACGATGCAGAGCGTCTGGCCGCGCAGCGGGATCGGGTCGATGGGCTTCCACTGCCGCTCCGCCTGCTGGCGGCGGAACAACTCGATGCGCTGGGTCACCCAGAGGCAGCGGCCCAGAGTGTACTCGGCCATCCACGGCCCGAAGATCCCCGCGGCGCGCGTGACGATCACGCGCGGCGGCAGCTCGGGGCTGAGGAAGCGCTCGACGCCCGCGCCCATGCACTGGGCCCAGCGGAGCCGGGTGGCCAGCGGCAGCAGCCGGCGCGGGAAGTGCCAGGCGTAGAGGACCTCGGCCCCGCCGATCAGCGCCGCGGCCTCGTCGAACGACGACGCCACGTGGACCGCGAGGCCCTTGCGGGGGAGGCGGATCAGATCGGCGTAGGCGCGCGCTTCGCCCGCGTCGGGGTAGAAGACGAGGATGCTGGGCGCGCTCACTCGCCGAGCTTCTTAAAGAGGGCGTCTTCGAAGGCGAAGTCCACGGGGCGCTCGACCAGTCCCTGGGACTGGTACCACTTCCACGTCTGGGCCAGCCCCGAGGCCAAAGTGTACTTGGGCCGGATCCCCAGATCCTGGCGGAGCTTGTGGGTGGTGTGGACGGCGTGGCAGTCGTAGACGAGGTTCTGGCCGAAGACCGGGCCGGGCTTGTCGAAGCTCTTGAGCAGGGCCGGATCGAAGTGTCGGAAGGTCACGGGCCGGCCCATGACATCGGCGATCAGCTCGACGAAGCCGACCAGGGTGACGGTGTCCTCGCCCATGACGTTATAGGCCTGGCCATAGGCTCGCGGATCACCCAGCAGAGCCGCCATCGCCTCGCCCAGGTCCTCGACGTGGCCGAACTGGCGGAGCCAGCCGCCGTGACCGGGGACCAGCACCGGCCGGCCGCGGTGGATGCGGTCCATGAAAAAGGTCTCGTTGTTGCGGGTGTTGAGCGGGCCCATGACGTGGGTGGGGCGGACGATGGTGACGGGCAGGCCACGCGAGCGGTGGCGTTCGAGGAGCGCGTCCTCGCCGGCGATCTTGTGGCGGGCGTAGTCTCCCCAGTAGAAGCTCCGCGCCGTCTCCTCCGAGTAGGGGATGGGCAGGCCGTGGTCGTAGACTCGGCACGTGGAAACGAAGATCACATGCGGCTTTCCCTGGAGGGCGTCGGCCAGGGCCGCGACGTCCTCGCCCGTGGTCGGCGCGTAGGCGACGTCGTAGACGCCGTCGAAGCGCTCGACCTTGAGCCGCTCGCCGAGCCCGGCGTGGTCCTTGCGGTCGCCGACGAGGGTCCGGACACCGGCGGGCAGCCGCTCGGGGCGCCGTCCGCGGTTGAACACGGTGACCTCGTGGCCCCGACGCAGCAGCGACTGGACGAGGTGGAGACTGATAAACTCGGTGCCACCCAGGATGAGCACGCGCATGACGGCGGGATTCTAACACACGGCCGAAAGGGGAGGAGGCGCGCATGGCCCGAGAAGTGACGGTGGCATGGCTGGACCATCTCAAGGCGGAAGCGCGGGTAGGGCCGCATCGGCTCCTGGCCGACGAGCCCAAGGATCAGGGTGGCGACGACACGGGCCCGATGCCGAGCGAGCTGCTGCTGGCGGCCCTCGGCGCCTGAACGGTGCTGACGGTTCGGCTGTACGCCGAACGCAAGCAGTGGCCGCTTGACCGTGTGGAGGCGCGGCTCAGCCGCGACCCCGGCAGCGGCAAGATCGCGTCAATCGCGCTCGAGCTGGTGCTGGGCGGCGACCTCAGCGACGAGCAGCGCGGGCGCCTCGCCGAGATCGCCGGGCGCTGCCCGATTCACCGCACGCTCATGGAGGGCGTGCAGATCACCCACGCTTAGTTTCACGGGGCTGGAGGGCCGGGGCGCCCTCCTCACCCACCGTCGACAACTGCAAGGGGGTTCGGAGGGCATCCCCGGCCCCCGCCCCCCCGCGTCAAGTTAGCCCACGGTGACCGCGACGCAGGTCGTGGTGCGGGTGACGCCGTCGATGATGCCGATGGAATCGGTGACCAGGTTGCCGATGGCGTCGAGCGTCTGGCCGTCCACGACGGCGATGAAGTCGTAGGGTCCGGTCACGGCGTCCATGGACGCCACCGTGGCGCGGCCGCTCTTGATCTTGGCCAGGGCCTTCTTCACTCCCTTGGTCTTGCCGGCGGCGGTCTCGATCAGCACATAAGCTTTCATCGCTTGCCTCCTCGGGCGAGCTCGCTCCGGATGCGGGCGAAGAGCGGCGCGCGTTTGATGGTCTCGAGCCGATGGTCGCCGCCCGGAATGCGCCACAGCTCCACGGTGCGCGGCGCCGCGGCGCGGATGGCTTTGGCGTGGGCGAACGGCACGATCTCGTCGTCCGCGCAGTGGATGACCAGCGCGCGGCGGGGCGCGATGCGCGGGGCCCAGTGCAGCGCGTCGGCCGCGGCGAAGTCGGCCGCGGCGAAGCGGCCGAAGCGCTCGCGGAGGATCTCCCGGCACGGCGGGTAATCCTCCTGGATCTTCTTGAGCGTCGCGAAGGGCGAGATCGCGACGGCGCCCAGCAGGTCGGGCCGCTGGGCCGCGGTGACCAGCGCCATGGTCCCGCCGGTGGAGAGGCCCAT
>JBGPZD010000056.1:0-13963 GCA_041493605.1 Methylomirabilia bacterium | reverse complement strand
CAGGTGGTGCCCGAGTATCACGGGCGCTAGCGCGTCAGCAGCCCCGCCAGCGTCCCCGGATCGACGTTCCCCCCGGAGAGCACGACCCCGACACGCGCGCCCTTGGGCAGCGGCAGCTTGCCCGCCAACAGGGCCGCCACCGGCACGGCCCCGGTCGGCTCCACCAGGATCTTGCAGCGGAGCAACAGGAAGCGCACGGCCTCGGCGATTTCCGCGTCCGACACGAGCAGCACGTCGGTGAGGTTCCGTTTGAGAATCGGGAAGGTCAGGACCCCCGGCGAGAGGTTGCGGATGCCGTCGGCGATGGTGGGCGGCGGCGCGATGCTCACGCGCTCGCCCTTCTTGAGCGAGAGCCATGTGTCATTGGCGGTGTTGGCTTCGACGCCGAAGGCCTTCAGTGCGGGCCGCAGGGCCTTGGCCACCGTGCTACATCCGGCCATGAGCCCGCCACCACCCACCGGCGCCAACAGCGCGTCGAGATCAGGCGTGTCCTCAAGCAGCTCCAGCGCCGCCGTCCCCTGCCCGGCCATGACGGCCGGGTCGTCATACGGCGGCACGAGCACGCGCTTCGTCGTCGCCGCCAGCTCCCGCGCCCGCGCCTCCCGGTCCTCCGTCTGCCGATCATAGAAGACCACCTCGGCGCCGTATCCGCGGGTCGCCGCCAGCTTGAGCGCCGGCGCGTCGGTCGGCATCAGGATCACGGCGGTCGTGCCGGTCATTCGCGCCGCCAGCGCGACGCCCTGAGCGTGGTTGCCCGAAGAGAACGCCAGCACGCCGCGGGCCAGGTCCTCGGGCGACAGTGTGAGCAGCTTGTTGAGCGCGCCGCGGATCTTGAAGGCGCCCGCCCGCTGGAAGTTCTCGCACTTGAGGAAGACCCGGTGGCCCGTCGCTTCATCGAGTGACCGGCTGGTCAGCACCGGCGTGCGGTGGACGCGCCCCTTGAGGCGCCGAGCCGCCGCCTTGACGTCGTCGAGCGTCAGCTCGTCCACGGGGCGGCTACTTCGCGGCCCGGAGCGCGCTCAGGGAGAAGACGAAGTCCTTGTCCCGCTCGGGCCGGTGGCAGACAAAGCAGGGCTTGGTGTCCACGACCTGGCGCGCGCCATCGGCGGCGAACCGCGCATACTCCCACTCGCCGTTGCGGACGTCGTCCGGGTACTCGGCGCCCCAGCCCGCGCGCTTCTCCATGACGAACACGCCGACCAGGTCGCCCTTCACGAACCGCCCGTTCGATCCCCTGAGCGGCTCGCCCTTGTCGTCGGTCCGCGCCCGATACACCTCCATGCTCAGCACAGTGCCGCTGGGCAGGGGCCGGCCGGACCGGGCGGCCTGCGCCGCCTCGGTGTTGGCGTAGAGGTCGCGCACGGTCTTGTTGTCGGGCCGGTCCACCATGGTGTAGAAAACGCCGCTCTTGTAGCCCGCCGGAAACGCAATCTTCTCCGGGCCGGCGAACGCGGCCGCGGCGGTGAGAAGGAGAACGGTAGCCAGAGCCGAAATGACTCGAGTCATGAGGTCTCCTAGATCACGCCCTCGGACCTGAGAGCGGCAAGTTCCTCGCCGCCGAGGTTCAGAATCTGCCCCAATACCTCGTCGGTGTGCTCGCCCAGCACGGGCGGCGGCAGACGGATCTCGCCGGGCGTCTCGGAGAATTTCACTGGGATGCCGACGAGTTTCACCCGCCCTACCGCCGGGTGCTCGATCTCCTGCACCATGCCGCGGTGGAGCACCTGGGGATCGGCGAAGACCTGGTCGACGGTGTTGATCGGCCCCGTCGGCAGCCCCGCGGCGGCGAAGGCGGCGATCCACTCGTCGCGGCTCCGGGCCCCGAGGCGTTCCTCGATGAGCCGCACCAGCTCCACCCGGCGCTCCACACGCTTGAGGTTGGTGTCGAAGCTCGGGTCGTCGGTCCACTCGGGCGCGCCGATCACCTCGCAGAAGGCTTTCCAGAGCCGCTCATTGCCGGCTCCGATAATAAGGTAGCCGTCGCGCGCCCTGAAGGCCTGGTAGGGAACCAACGACTCGTGGGCGCTGCCCCAGCGTCCCTGAACCGCGCCGGCCACCAAATAGGCGGTCGCCGCGTTCATCATGGCGGCCACGCCCGATTCGAGCAGCGAGCACTCGACCTTTTGCCCAGCCCCCGTGCGCTCGCGGTGGAGCAGCGCCGCCAGAATGGCCCCGTGGGCGTAGAGCGCGGTGATTTCGTCGATGAGGGCCACGCCCACCTTGACCGGCGGGCCGTCGCGCTCGCCGGTGATGGACATCAGGCCGGTGATCCCCTGCAGGATGGAGTCGTAGCCGGCGCGCTCACGGTCCGGGCCCGAATTGCCGAAGCCCGAGATCTGACAGTAGACCAGTCGTGGATTGACCCGGCGCAGCACGTCCCAATCCAGTCCGAGGTCCTCCATGGTGCCGGGCTTGAAATTCTCGATCACCACGTCGGCGCGCGCCACGAGCGCCTTGAGGATCTCCTTGCCGCGGGGATGCTTGAGGTTGAGCGTCACCGACTTCTTGTTCCGGTTGATCGAGAGAAAGTACGCCGCCGAGCCGTCGGGCGCCTTGGGCGGCACCCAGGCTCGGCTGTCGTCACCCACCCGCGGCTGCTCGATCTTGATGATCTCGGCGCCGTAGTCGCCAAAGATCTGGGTGGCGAGCGGGCCGGCCACGATGCGGGACAGGTCGACGATGCGCAGGCCGTCGAGGAGTCGGGCCATCGCCACGATTATAGTCGAAGCGGGGCCGCGTTGTTATACTGCCCTCATGCGCCACGCCACGTTCACGCTCGCCGCGCTCCTGCTGTCAGGCTGCTCGCTGATCTCGATCGATCTCCAGCCCAAGATCCAGCCGCTCGTCGAGGACACGGTAGAGGGCTCGGGTCCGGACAAGGTGCTCCTCCTCGATCTCTCGGGCGTGCTCGCCGAGGACACCGTGAGCTTCTCCCTCGGCACCCCGCCGCCGCGCGTGCCGCTGCTGGCGCGCGTGCGGGAGGAGCTGCGCAAGGCCGAGGAGGACGAGCGCGTCAAGGCGCTGGTCGTGCGCATCAACAGCCCCGGCGGCACCATCACCGCCTCCGACATCCTCTACCGCGAGATCCGGGCCTTCAAGGCGCGGCGGAAGATCCCGGTGATCGCGGCCATCATGGACGTCGGCGCTTCCGGCGGCTACTACGCGGCGCTGGCCGCCGACGCCATCTGGGCGCACCCCACCACGGTGACGGGCAGCATCGGCGTGGTCATGCTGACGGTCAACGCCCAGGGCCTGATGGAGAAGATCGGCGTGGCGCCGCTGGCCATCAAGTCGGGTGACATGAAGGACGCCGGCTCGCCTTTCCGGGCGCTGACCCCGGAGGAGCGCGCCATCTTCCAGGGCGTGATCGACGAGATGTACGGGCGCTTCGTGAAGCTGATCGTGGAGTCGCGCAAGATCCCCGAGGCCCGCGTCCGGGCCCTCGCCGACGGGCGCATCTACACGGGCGAGCAGGCGAAGGCGCTGGGGCTGGTGGACCGGATCGGGTATCTCGACGAGGCCGTGGAGGCCGCGCGGCAGGCCGCCGGGCTCAAGGACGCGCGCGTGATCATGTACCACCGGCCCAAGGAGTACCGCGCCAACTTCTATTCGACCACGCCGGCCGCCGGCGGGACCGACGCCGCCCTCGGCCAGCTCGCCGCGGCCCTCGCCGGGTCGGGCCCGCGCTTTATGTATCTCTGGTGGCCGTAGCGGCGCGTCAGGATTCGGCGAAGGCGGGCCGCTACGCGCCCTGGAAGTCGCGCGCGGAGATGCCGTAGCGCTTCATCTTGGCGTGCAGCGTGGAGTAGTCCGTGCGGAGCAGCCGCGCCGCCTGGCTCTTGTTCCCCTTTGCGGCTTCCAGGGCCTGGCGGATGGCCCGCCGCTCGGCGTCGACGGTCGCGACCTCGGCCACCTCGCGCAGCGACAGCTCCCCGCCGACGGTCGGCGTGACGGCGGCCGGTCGCCCGTGCGCGCCGCGCGCGTCCAAGGCCGGCAGCAACTCCGGGGTGATCACATCGTCGGCCAACAGGGCCGCCTTGCGGATCACGTTCTTCAGCTCGCGCACGTTGCCGGGCCAGTCGTGACGCCCCAGCAGCTCCATCGCGTCGTCCGAGATGCCGCGCACGGGGCGGCGCAGCTCCATGCTGACCTCGTCGAGGAACCGGCGGGCCAGGTGGGCGATGTCCTCCCGGCGGCTTCGCAGCGGGGGCAGGCTGATGCCGAACTCGTTGAGCCGGTAGTACAGGTCGGGGCGGAACCGGCCGGCGCGGCTCTCCTCCTCGAGGTTCACGTTCGACGCGGCGATCATCCGCGCGTCCACCGACACCGGGCGCGTCGCGCCGAGCGGCGTGACCTGCCGCTCCTCGAGCGCGCGCAGGAGCTTGGCCTGGGTGGCCAGGGGCAGGTTGCCGATCTCGTCGAGGAAGACGGTTCCGCCGCCGGCCGCTTGAAACTGCCCGTCCTTGCGGCGCACGGCTCCCGTGAAGGCGCCCTTCTCGTAGCCGAACAGCTCGGATTCGACCAGCGTTTCGGGGATCGCGCCACAGTCCACCGCCACGAAGGGCTTGTCGCGGCGGGGGCTCTGGTTATGGATCGCGCGCGCGACCAGCTCCTTGCCCGTGCCCGTCTCGCCCTGGATCAGCACCGTGAAGCTCGAACGGGCGACCTGGGCGACCTGCTGGATCACGGACTGGATGGCGCGGCTCGAGCCCATGCGGTCGGCCAGCGAAATCCCCTCGCCCTGGCTCTTGAGCTCGTCGATGCGGGCCAGCAACTCCTGGCGTTCGAGGGCGCGCCTGACGGTGTGCAGGAGCAGCTCGGGGTCGAACGGCTTGGTCAGGTAGTCGTAGGCGCCGAGCTGCATGGCCCGGACGGCCGTCGGGACGTCCACGTGGGCCGTGCACATGATGACCGGGATCTCCGGCGCGATCCGCTTCAGCTCGGGAAGCGCCTCCATGCCGCCGCTCCCGGGCATGGTCACGTCAAGGAGGATCACGGACGGCCGTTCGGCCTGCACCGCCGCCACCGCCTCGGCACCGTCGCCGGCTTCCGCCGACTGGAACCCGGCGGCGGCGAGGCACTCGCTCAGAATGGCCCGGATCTCGGGCTCGTCGTCCACCACCAGGATCTTCCCCACCGATCTCTTCCTCCCAGTCTAGGACGCGGGCTTCAGCTGGTAGATGGCGATGTGGCGCACCGACGCCACGGGCCGAGAGCCCGCCGCCACGAGCAGCAGGTCCAGCTCGACGAACTGATGCCCCTTGCCCTCGAACAGGTTCTTCACCCGGGCGCGGGTCTCGAGGCGCTCGCCCACCCGGACCACCCCCAGGTGCTGCCCGTGGCTCTCGACGTGGATCCACGGGCTCACGCGCACGTTCTGGTCGATCGCGCGGTTGGCCTGGTCCAGGTACAGCCCCGGATGCGCGGGCGCGCCGGCGCCCCGATACAGCGGAAGCGTCTCGCCGACGCGCTCGAGGAACGCGCGCGCCGCCGCACGGTCCACCACGAGCGACGGCGTTCCCAGCACCGGGCGGCGCGCCAGCTCCCGGCGGCTGACCCGCGGCCGCTTCTTCGGCAGGGGCGCCACGGGGTAAGCGTCGAGATCGGGGAGCGCCAGGAGCGGGCCGCGCGGCAGCCCCATGGTGGCCGTCGCGCACACCTCGTCCTCGGCATTGAGCGCCCGGGCCTGGATCGTGATCTCGTCCTTCGTGTTCGCCGCCACGCTGGCGCGCACGGTGACCGCCTCGTCGAAGTACACCGGCTTCGCGAAGCGCACGGAAAACGTGCCGTGGTCGAGCCACGCGGGACCCAGCGCCGCCACGATCGGGTGGGTCATCCACGCGTACACCGTGACGCCCGGCACCAGCGCGCCCCGGAAACCGAACTCGCGCGCCAGGCGGTCCTCGTGGATCTTGTTTTCGAAGGGATCCGCCGTGGCCTTGGCGGTCACGGGGTAGTCGGGCAAGGTGGTGCCGACGATCAGGGCGTCCAGGCTCATGGCGTTCTCACCGCGGGTGGCGGGCCGTCGGAGGTCATGGCTGCGGGCCCGCCTACTTCTTCGGCGGCTTGCCGCCGAAGGCGCCGGCGTGGTCCAGTTCCTCGTTCCACTTGACCCATGCCGCATCGAGCTTGTCCCGGGTGAGCCGGCGGGCGTCGCCCGGCACGCCGGCGGCCGACACGACCAGCTCCTGGTCATCGGCGAGCTGCCGCTCCCATTGCCGCTGGGCGCCCGGGCCAACGCACACGGCCGCGCCGTGATAGACGCGCACCAGCACCCCGCCGTCGGGATTGATGCGAATTCCGGCTCCGCCGCCGCGGATCGTCACCGTCACGGGACCGGCGTCCACCTCGATCCGGTACACGGTAGCCCCGCCGGGCACCACCGCGACCCAGAGCCGGCCAAAATCGAGCCGCACGCGCGTCGGCGCCGGAGCGGCGTCAGGCGCGGCCTCGCCCTCCTTGAAGAACACCTGGGTGAGCTGAGCGATGCGGAGCACCTGGCCGCTGGTCGTTGCCAGCACCACGCGGCCGCCGGAGAGCGTGCGCGCGCCGTCGCCCTGGCCCAGCTCGGCGCGAAGCTTGGCCGGGTCCCACTTGGTCGAGCCCTTCTTGAAGGTCTCGGCCTGGCCGCCGAGCGTCACGATCTTGGCGGGCAGCTCCTTGGGCTGGGCCGCCGCCGGAGCCGCTGCCCACAGCAGGGCGAGCCCGGCCGTCGCCGCGACCGCCGCGGCACGGACCCTTCGCCTGGCAGCTCTCCCGGGGCTTCGAGTCATGCGCGGACAGGTTAGCATGGGCGGCCGCGGATACTTCCCAAGGATGTTAGTGACCGGTCCAGTGCGGAGGGCGCTTCTCGAAAAAGGCACTGATGCCCTCCTTGACGTCGTCCGAGAGCGAGACCAAGGTGGTCAGCTCCCGGAGGTAGCGAAGGGCTGCGCCGTACTCCATGCCGGGCGCGTTCGCGGCCGCTTCCTTGGCGATGCCGAGCGCCGTGGGCGACAGACCCGCCAGGGTGCGCGCCAGTGCCCTGACGCTCGCGTCGAGCTCGGCCCGGGGGACGAGCCGGCTCACCAGCCCCATCTCATAGGCCTCGCGCGCCGGGACCTGCTCGCCGGTGAGAATCATCAGCATGCCGCGCTTGCGCCCCGCCGCCCGCAGGATGGGCGCCATCACGATGAGCGGAAGCATGCCGATCTTGATCTCGGGCAGGCCGAAGACGGCATCGTCCGCGGCGACCACGATGTCGCAGCCGACGGCGAGCCCGCAGCCGCCCGCCAGGGCGAAACCGTGCACCTGGGCGATCACGGGTGTCTTCATCCGCGCGATCGCCTCGAGGATCCGCGCCAGCCCGCTGAACGACTCGCGCGCCTCGAGCGTGGTGCCGCGCGCCCCCATCCCTTTGAGGTCGGCGCCGGCGCAGAAGGCTCGGTCCCCCGCCCCGCGCAGCACGATGACCCGCGCGGCGGGATCGCGCTCGAGCGCCTCCAGCGCCGAGGCCAGCTCCCGGATCAGAGTCTGGTTGAGCGCGTTGCGCACCTCCGGACGGTTCAGGGTGACGGTCGCGACCCCATCTGCCACCTCGACGAGCAGGGTCTCGTAGCTCACGACTCTCCCTCGCGGCCTTCGACCATGTCCAGGAACTGCTTCAGGATGCGGGCGGTGGCGCCCCAGATCACGTCCTCATCCGAGACGCGGTAGAAGTGCACCGGGTGACGCTCTCCGTTCCGCTCCCACACCTCGGTGTGGAAGATGGCCGGGTCGCGAAGAGTGCCGAGCGGCACCTCGAGCACCCGCTCGATCTCGCGCCCGTCGGGAACGAACGCGACGGGGCCGGTCACCAACCCGACCACCGGGGTGATGATGAAGGGCGTGGCGCGGGTCTCGGTGTCGTCGAGCAGCCCGAGCACCTCGACCGCCTCGGCCGGCAGCCGGATCTCCTCCCACGCCTCGCGCAGCGCCGTCTCCACCCGCGAGCCGTCGCGCTGCTCCACCACCCCGCCGGGAAACGAGAACTGGCCCTTGTGGTGCGGCACCGAGGCCGACTTCTTGGTGAAGAGGATGTTCGGGCCGCCGCGTTCGGTGATCGCCAGCAGCACGGCCGCCGAAACGAGGTCGCTCCGGTCAAGCGCCTTCCGCGGGCGGCGGCTGAGCGCCACGTCCAGCCGGGCGCGCAGCTCGGCCAGCTCCACCCTAGCGGGCCTTGAACTCGGGCTTCCGCTTCTCCGCGAAGGCCTTCGGCCCCTCGACCGCGTCCTCGGTGCCCCTCAGCGTCCCGGAGAGAAAGGCCTCCAGCCTCAAGCCGTCGGCGAGCGGCAGGGTCAGGCCCCGGAGCACGGCCTCCTTCGCGGCGCGCACCGCCAGCGGCCCGCGCTCGCAGATCGTCTGCGCCCACTTCCGCGCCGTCGGCATCAGCTCGGGGAGCGGGACCACGGCGTTGACGAGGCCGCACTGGAGCGCCTGCTCGGCCGTCAGCGTCTGGGCCATCAGGATCATCTCCATGACCTTGGCCAGCGGCACCGTGCGGGGCAGCCGCTGGGTGCCGCCCGCGCCCGGCATGATGGCCCACCGTACCTCCGGCAGCCCGAACGTCGCGTGCGGCACCGCGATGCGGAGGTCGCAGGCCAGGGCCTGCTCCAGGCCCCCCGCCAGGCAGTGGCCGTTGATCGCGGCGATCATGGGCTTCCAGATCTCCAGTCCCCGCGTGATGCCGCCGAGACCATAGTCGTTGTGGCCGCGGCCGCCGCCCTTTCGCCCGAAGGCCGCGGGGATCATCTTCTTGAGGTCGGCGCCGGCCGAGAAGGACTTTTCCCCCGCCCCGGTGAGGATGGCGACCCACGCGTCGTCATCATCGCGAAAGCGGGTCCAGGCCTCGATCAGCGCCTGGTGGGTCTCCGGGTCGATGGAGTTCATCGCCTCTGGGCGACTCATGGTGATGGTCACGATGCGCTCGCTCTGCTCGTAGACGACGGAGGGCATGTCGGAGCCTCCATGTTCGGGTGAGCGGCCGCCGGCCCTGCGTCACGCGGGCCCACGGCCGCCCTCGAGCCCGACCTTGAATGCGGCGATATTGATGATGAGCGCCGGCAGGAGTCCCTGGAACAGGTCGACGCTGGCCAGAATATCGGAAATCTGCGGGGGAGTAAAGCCGGCCTGTTTGAGCGTCTGCGATGAGAGCGAGAAGGCGAAGGGCAGGTCGCGCGCCAGCGCCAGGGCCAGGTCGTTCAGCTCGGCGACGGCCTGGGCGTAGGCCGGCGAGCCCACCTTCCGCTTCCAATCCTCCCAGCCACGCTCGAGCGCGTCGGGCCACCGCGCGAGGGCGCGGTAGTCGGTGGGGACGAAGGGCAGCCCGTGGGCCCGCATCAGCTCCGCGTAGATCCGCTGGGTCGCGGGCGGCGCCTCGGCCGGCTCCACCAGCCGGATCTCCTGAAAGCGCGTGGGGTTGGTGTGGTGTGGAAGCAGATGGGCCCAGGGCTTGCCGCCCAGCGGCCTGCCGGCCAGCGCGGATTGCAGCGCCGACGCGATCAGCAGCAGAAAGGGATCGCAGTAGAGGAAGAAGTCGAGCACGGCCCGGACCTCCCGCAGCGCGTCGTCGGAGGAGCCGCGCATCCGGAGCACCGCGCGAAGGTCGGCCACACCCAACTTTTCCCGCACCACGGCCTGGGACTGGCGGCGGATGACCTCCGTCTTGTCGAAGAAGTCCTGGGTCAGCGCGTTGGGCTTGAGAAAATCCCAATGCAGGCGGAGGAACCGCGGGTACTTCGCGAAGGCGCGGAAGATCACGTTGACCACCGGGAAGCCCAGCGTGGCCGTGATCTCGGCGAAGCACTCCTGCACCAGGGCGCTGGCGTCCTCCTCGCGGACGATCACCAGCCGCGGCTCGACCTTGCCCTTGCCCGCGCGCATCCAGTACTGGGCGCGCGGCGAACTCTTCCGCCTGGCCATCCCACCTCCTCGCTACGACATGAAGAAGCCACCGTCGATGTTCAGCCCCTGACCCGTCATGCCTCGCGTCTCGGGCAGGGCGAGGAAGATGGCGACGTTGGCGATCTCGTCGGCCTCCATCATGCGCCGCTGGGGCACGCGCCGCTTGAGATAACGCTCGAAGATCTCGGTGCCCGGCATCTCGGTCACGCCGCCCTCGCGGTTCTTGACCTTCTGGAGCGCGAGGCCCATGCCCGCCCGCACATAGCCCGGGCAGATGGCGTTGACCGTGATGCCCGCATAACCCTGGGAGGCGATCTCGGCGGCCAGGGAGCGCGTGAGCCCGATGACGCCGTGCTTGGAGGCCGCGTAGGCGGTGATGAAGGAATAGCCGCCCATCTTGCCGAAGATCGAGGCGATGGTGATGATCCGCCCCGCCTGCCGGGCCATCATCTCGGGCAGGACCGCGCGGATGGCACGGTACGTGCCGTTCAGATTGACGTCGATCACCCGCGTCCACGCAGCCGGGTCCTGCTCGATCAGGAGTCCGCTCGCGTCGATGCCCGCCGCCGTCACCAGCACGTCGAGGCTCCCGAACTCGCTCACGGCGAGCCGGGCCATGGCCTCCATGTCCCCGGCACGCGTCACGTCGGCGCCGAGGGCCGCGGCCTTCGTCCCCGCCGCCCGCGCCTCCTCGGCGACCGCGTGCACCTCGCGCTCCACGTCGGACGCGAGCACGAGCCGCGCGCCCTCCCGAGCGAAGGCCAGCGCGATGGCCCGGCCGAGGCCGCGCCCGCCTCCGGTGATGACGGCGACCTTGTCGCGGAGTCTCATGGTCGCGTCAGACGAAGCGGCACGAGATGGTCCCCAGGCCCGTGAAGGAGGCGCGGATGGAATCCCCTGCCTTGGGACGCAGCACCTTCGAGATGGACCCGGTCAGCACCACGTCCCCCGCCCGCAGGCCCCGGCCCATCTTCCCCAGGCTATTGGCCAGCCAGGCCAGCGAGTTGAGTGGGCTGCCCATGACCTCGGCGGCCGTGTTGGTGGCCACGACCTGGCCGTTCTGCTCGTAGACCACCTGCTCGAGGGAGAAATCCAGCCCGGCCAGCGGCACGGGCGGCCGGCTCAGCACGATGGCGTTGGTATAGACCCCGTCGGCGACGACGTCGGTGCCGCGCGGAGACCCCGACAGCCGAAAATCGATCAGCTCGAAGGCGGGCATGGCCCCTTCGACGGCGGCGGCGGCCGTGGCCGCGGTGACGCCCGGGCCGGCCAGGCCCGCCTTCATGAGAAAGGCGGTCTCGACCTCCACGGCCAGGCCCACGAAGCGCGCGGCGGGCACCGCGTCGCCGCCCGAGAAGACGCCCGAGCCCAGCATGAAGCCGAGCACGGGCTCGGTGACGCCGTGCTTCTCCTGGAGCGCCGCGCTCGTGAAGCCCACCTTCCACCCCGCCACGCGCTCGCCGCGCGCGACGAGCGCGTGCTCCAGCGCCCGCTGAATCGCATAGGCCTGATCGAGCGTCAGGTCCGGCGCGGTCTCGGTGAGCGGCGCCGTCATCTCGGGGGTGAGGCGCCCTTTGAGCAGGCGCTCGACCGCGGTCGGGATCGCGACGGGCATGGGATGGCCCTCCGTTGTCAGCGCGAGACGGGTCGCGACTGCACCCGCTCGACCACCGCGGCCAGCACGGCGGCCGCGCTGCCGCGGATCACCAGGTCGGCCTGGGGGTCGTGCGGCGTCTCGCTGAGGTTGACGATCGCCAGGCGGGCTCCCGCCTGCTTGGCGTGCAGCGGCATGGAGGCCGCCGGGTACACGACGAGGGACGAGCCCACGACCAGGAAGAGGTCCGAGGCCCGGGCGCGGCGCTCCGCCTCCTCGAGCTCGCGCTGCGGCATGGCCTCGCCGAACATGACGGTGCGCGGCTTGATGATGCCGCCGCAGGGCGGGTCGCACTGGGGCACGTCGACCCCCGCCTCGAGCCACTGCTGGATGCACTCGCGCTCGTAGACCTTCTCGCAGGACAGGCACCGCGCCCGCGTGGCGTTGCCGTGCAGCTCGAGGACCAGCTCGCGCGGCAGGCCGGCCCGCTGGTGCAGGTCGTCGATGTTCTGGGTGATGACGCAGTCGAGCCGGCCCAGCCGCCAGAGGGTGACGAGGGCGTGATGGGCCGGATTGGGCTCGGCCCGGCGGATCACCGGATAGGTCGTGCGGCCGAGCTCCCAGTAGCGCCGGCGTCCCGCTTCGCTGCCGACGAAGTTCTGGTAGGTGAACTCGTTGGGATCGAAGCGGTCCCAGATGCCCCCGGGGCTCCTGAAGTCCGGGATGCCCGACTCCGTGCTCACGCCGGCGCCGGTGAAGGCGACCAGATGCCGGGCGCCGGATACGAGCTCGGCGAGGCGCTCGACCTGCTCGCTCACTTCCGCTTCTTTCCCTTCTTTTTCACTGACTTCCGCCCCGCCGGCTTCTTCTTGGCTTTAGCGCGAGATGTGCCCTTCGGTTTCGCTTTCGGCGCCGACCTCATGTGCAGCTCATTGCGCGCCCCGACGCCGCCCCGCGAGGCATGGCCCGAGCGGATCGCCTTGATCCATGCCCCGAGCTCCGCGGCCAGCTCGGGATAGCAGTGGTCGCGGTAGGCCTCGAGCGCCCGGAGCGCCGCGGGGTCCTTCCACGGCTTGAGCACGAACGGCGCGTCGGGGTCCTGCATGTCGAGGGGCCCTTCGGTCGCCATGGCCATCACGATGTAGCGGCGCGTGAGCTCTGGCATATCCGCCTCCTGGGTTCGCGGGGTGAAGAAGGGCCGGAGACCCGTCGGATCCCCGGCCCTGGTCGTGAGCGATTCGGGCTCGCGCTAAGGCTGAGCGAGCACCGCCACGGCGGAGACGGCACCGGGCCCGCCCAGATTGTGGGCCAGTCCCATGTCGGCGCCCTGGACCTGCATCTTGCCGGCCCGCCCCACCAGCTGCTCGTGGATGTTGTTGATCATCCGCACGCCCGAGGAGCCGATGGGATGGCCACACGATTTGAGCCCGCCCGACGTATTGACCGGCAGGGAGCCGCCGAGCCGGGTCTCGCCCGATTGCACGGCGCGCCAGCCGGTGCCGGGCTCGAAGAAGCCCAGATCCTCGTAGTTGATGATCTCGGTGATCGTGAAGCAGTCGTGGCATTCGACCACCTTGATCTCCTTGGCCGGGTTGCTCACTCCCGCCATCTTGTACGCCGCCTTCGCCGCCTCCCGGGTCGCCCGGAACGAGGTGAAGTTCCACGAGGGATCGAACTGGGTGTTCCAGTAGCCGGCCGTCACCGCGTAGGAGATGCCGCGGATGATCGTGTAGGCGTCGGTGAACTTCGGCGCCAGCTCGGCCCGGGTGAGGATGGCGGCGGCCGCGCCGTCGGTGGTGGGGCAGCAGTCGAAGAGCCCCAGCGGCTCCGCCACCTTGGGCGCCTTGGCGTGCATCTCCGCCGTGATCTCCTTCTGGAAATGCGCCTTGGGATTGAGCGAGCCGTGGTAGTGGTTCTTGAGCGCCACGGCACCCAAGGCCTCCTCATTGGCGCCGTACTCCTTGAAGTAGCGCGCGGCCAGCAGCGCGAACATGCCCGGGGCCGTGCGCCCCTTGGCCAGCACGGGATGGCCGCGGTTCACGGCCTGCGCGACGAGGGAACCTCGAGAGGGCACCTCGCGCATCTTCTCGGCGCCCACGGCCAGCACGAGGTCGTACTCACCCGAGGCCACCGCCAGGGCGGCGTTGCGCACCGCCTCGATGCCCGTGGCGCAGTAGGCCGCCACGCGCGTCACCGGGATCGGAAAGAGGTTGAGCGGGTCGGAGACGAACGTGCCCGAGTTGCCCTCGAAGCCGTAGAGCAAGGGCTCGTAACAGCCGAACCACGCGGCCTCGAGCTGCTGGCGTTCGATCTTGGCGTCGGCCAGGGCCAGGGTCACCGCCTCGTAGATCATGTCGGTGAGGCTCTGGTGGAAGTTCTCACCGAACTTGATCGTCCCGGTGCCGATGATGGCGACCTTGCCGCCCAATCCGCTCATGTCCCGCTCCT
>JBGPZD010000109.1:0-7039 GCA_041493605.1 Methylomirabilia bacterium | reverse complement strand
GGCCGGAATCACCTTCTCGATGCGCAGGTCCTTGCTCTCGAACTCCTCGGGGCCCTTGTCCTTGTTGGTGATGACCAGCACCCAGGCGGCGCCGGCCTTGACCTTGATCTCCTCGGGCGCGAAGCGGTTGTTCTCGATGGTGAGCGTGATCTCGGTCTGCGCTCGAGCGGGCGGGATAGCGGGCATGAGCAGGAGCGCGAACGTCGCGGCCACGGCCATCAGGAGCGGAACGCCTCTCATTGCTCAGCCTCCGTGAGGGTTGGAGCAGCGAGTTAGGTATACCTAACTATAAAAGTTGTGTCAACCGAATTCTGAGGGCCCTCGGGCGCTGCCGGGGGAGGCCGTCGGGCTAGAGGACGTAGAGCAGGGGGCGGGCCTTGAGCGAGCCGTCCGTCCAGAAGCCGGTGGCGCTGAGGTCCTGGATGGCGGTTTCGGGATCTTCCACCCGCATCAGGGCCAGCGTTAGGCCGCCGGGGAAGAAGCCGCCGAAGGCCATGCGCCCGGCGCCGCGGGCCTCGATCAGGGCGAAGGAGCCCATCTCGACGTCGGGCGCGGTGCCCTCGACGATGGCCGCCTTGCGCGAGCCGTCGGTGACCAGAGGCGGCAGCTCCCACGGCTCGAGGAATTGGGCGAAGCTGCGCGGATCGTACGCGGTCCATGCGCCGCCCGTCCAGTACGGGTCCTCTTCGATCAGCCGCTTGAGGTCTAGGGCCTGCTGGACGCGGTAGAAGATGTCGGCCGAGCGGCCGTCCGGGGCGGGGCCGCCGCCGACCACGAGCCCCCGCTGGCGAAGGCCCATGAGCCGCTCGAGGTGCGCCTGTCGATGGGGTTCGCGCTTCGCGAGATAGTCCCCGGCCGTGGTGATGGCCACGTGATAGACGATCACGGCGTCGCCCAGCCGCCGGCGAAGGGGATGACCTGGCCGACGAAGAAGTCGGCGTCCTCTGAGGCCAGATAGACCGCGAGCCGCGCCGACTCCTCGGCGCGCGCCAGCCGCCCCGCCGGGATGTTCTTCACCATGCGCGCCAGCTTTTGCGGATCATCGGTCAACGAGGGCGGGAAATAGGTCGGGTTCTCCACGTAGTTCTGGGCGATGGCGTTGACCTGGATGCCGTCCTTCGCGACTTCGCGGCCCACCGCCTTGGTGAGCCCGTTCACGCCGGCCCGCGCCGCCGTGTATGCGGCGTAGTTGGCCAGCCCCGAAAACGCGGCGGCCGAGGACATGTTGATGATCTTGCCGCGCCCGGCGGGGCGCATCACCCGTAGCGCGGCGCGCAGGCAGTAGAAGGGCTCGTCGAGCAGCCGCGCCATCATCTCCCGCCACGCGGTGTCGCTGACGGCGTCGGTGGGGCCGCCGGCGGGCGGATTGGCGTTGTTGTTGATCAGGATGTCCAGGCGGCCAAAGCGCTTCACGACCGCGTCGACGGCGCGGTCGGCTTCGCTCGACCGTGTGAGATCGCCCGAGAGCGCCAGCGCCTCGCGCCCGAGCCGCTCGGCGATCGCCGCGAAGGGCTTGACGGCGGCTTCGTCGCGGTCGTGCAGGGCCAGCGACGCGCCTTCTCGGGCGAACTCCTCGGTGATGGCGGGTCCCATAAAGTCGCTGACGTTCGTGATGAGCGCGACCCTGCCGGTGAGCTTCATGTCCCGAGGGTAAGCGGGATTTCCGGCCGCCGCAAGGCCGTGCTAAGGTGGAAGCGCGGTGAGGGGGCGCTGAGCGTGACCGACGCATTACTGGAGTCCTTCAAGGCCCGCTACTCGTTCCCTCTCGACGACTTCCAGGTCCGCGCGATCGAGGCGATCCTGAGCGGGAAGTCGGTCATCGTCTCGGCCCCGACGGGCTCGGGCAAGACGCTGGTGGCCGAGTTCGCCATCCACGCCGCGCTGGCGGACGGCCGCCGCATCGCCTACACGACGCCGTTGAAGGCGCTGTCCAATCAGAAATACGCCGACTTCTGCCGCCAGTTCGGCGCCGAGCACGTCGGAATCCTCACCGGCGACGTCAAAGTCAACGCGCGCGCCGCCGTGCTGGTCATGACCACCGAGATCCTCCGCAACATGTTCTACACGGGCGGGCTCGAGAATCTGGCGACGGTGGTCCTCGACGAGTGCCACTACATGGGCGACGAGGGGCGCGGCACCGTGTGGGAGGAGATCATCGTCAACGCCCCCAAGGACGTGGCCCTGGTCGCGCTGTCGGCCACGGTGCGGAACGTCACGGAGATCGCCGACTGGATCTCGATCGTCCACCGGCCCATCGTGCCGATCATCCATCCGCACCGGCCCGTGCCGCTGCAGTACCTCGTGGCGGATTTGTCGGGCGAGGTCCACACCTACGACGCCGTCCGCGCGGGGAAGGTCCGGCTGCTGGGCGAGGAGCGCGAGGGTGGCTACACGGACCGGGGGCGCTGGTACTCGCGGCGCGTGGTGGATCCGACGGTGATGCTGGACGAGCTGGAGAGCCGCGGCTGGCTGCCCGCGATCTATTTCATCTTCAGCCGCGCCGGCTGTGAGCGGGCGATGGAGACGGTGCTCGCCGAAGGCAAGCCGCTGCTCTCCAAGGACCAGCAGCGGCAGGTGGACGAGGCCATCCGCGAGCAGGTCTCGGAGAACCCGGCCATGGCCGAGTCGCCGCTCAACCAGACCATCTTCCAGGCCCTCGGCATGGGCGTCGGGCTGCACCACGCGGGCATCCTGCCCAGCGTCAAGCGGCTCACCGAGCTGCTCTTCGAGCGCGGGCTCTGCAAGGTCGTCTTCGCCACAGAGACCATGTCGCTCGGCATCCATATGCCAGCCAAGAGTGTGGCGCTCCAGTCGCTCACCAAGCGGACCGACCGCGGCTTCCGCAGCCTCACGCACAACGAGCTCACGCAGATGGCCGGCCGCGCGGGCCGGCGCGGCATCGACCTCGAAGGCAAGTGCGTGATGGCGCTCGACGTGCGCGACGGCCTCGACGACATGAAGCGCGTGGTGGACGGCCCCCCCGAGCCGATCGTGAGCCAATTCAAGCTGGGCTACGGCTCCGTCGCGCTGCTGCTCTCGACCGGCAGCGACCTGGCCACGATCCGGCGCACGGTCGAGTCGTCCTTCGGCCAGTACCAGAACCTCAAGAAGATCCGCGGCCTCGAGACGGAGGTGCGCAGCCTCGAGATGGCGGTGGAGGACGCCCGGCGCTTCCAGGCGCCCTGCGGCGACTTCCCGCGCATCGGGCGGTACCGCGCGCTGCGCGCTGAGGTCGAGGCCGTGCGGATGGCGCGCGGCCGGAGCGGCGGGCGGCGCCGCTCGGCGGTCGAGGCCGAGCCGGGCCGGCTGGCCCTGGTCCGGCGAAAGAGCGGCGCGAGCCTGGGCGTGATCTGCGGCGTGGACCGCCGACGGCACCGCAACCTGGTGCAGGTGCTGCTGCCCAACGGCGGCACGGTCCAGTTGAAGGAAGGCAACATCAAGAAGATCTTCTGGCAAACGCCGCCGCTGCACCTGCCGCGGGACTGGGAGCGACGCACCCGCGGGCTCACGGAGCAGCTGGCCGCGCTGTCCGTCCCCGAGCTCGTCGAGCGCGAACGGAGCCAGGGGCCCGAGGGCGCGCTGGCCGCGATCGAATGCCACCGTTGCCCGTGGGGTTCCCAGCCGCGGTGCGAACACGCCTGGAAGGGTCTCGAGGGGCTCGAGCGCAGCCTGGGCCAGAAGCGGGAGATGCTCGACGCTTTCCGCAACGCCTACTGGCAGGAGTTTCTCCGCGTGGTGGAGGTGCTGGAGCGCTTCGGCGCGGTCCAGGACGGCAAGCTCCTCGCCAAGGGGCAGCTCATCGCGAGCCTCCGCCACGACAACGAGCTGCTGGTGGCGGAGCTGGTGGACCGCAGCCTGCTCGACGACTTGCCCCTGGCCGAGGCCGCGACCCTCTGCTCGTGCCTCATCGAGGAATCTCGCTCGGGGGACTCGGCCGTGGCGCGGCTCTTTCTCAAGAAGCGCCCCAAGCTCAAGCGCAAACTTCAGGATTTGGAGTCCCTCGCCAACGCCGTGCTCGAGGTCCAGCGGCGGCACCACCTGCCCATGCCGGCCGGGGTGTCCACCGGCTTCATGCCCTCGGTGTTCCGGTGGGCCTCGGGCGAGGACGACTGGGCGAGCATCGTGGAGGAGTCCTTCGGCGGCCACGAGGGCGACCTGATCCGCGCCATGCGCCGGCTGATCGACGTGCTGCGCCAGCTCGCGGAGGCGCCCGAGGTGCCGTCGCCCGTGGCGGCCGTGTTGGGCCGCGCCGCCCGGGTGATCGATCGTGGAATCGTCCTCGAGTCGGCTCTCATATAATGGAGGCGTCATGCGCCGGCTGATCCTGCCGTTCGTCTGGCTCGCGGCCGTTGCCGTTACGGCGGGCTGCGCCTCGCTCGAATTCGTGGAGCGCACCACCAGCGGGCCCGACGCCCGGGAGTTCCTGACCGCGCGCTCCTACCAGACCAACGGGCGCGCGCCGAACTTCGAGGAGAAGAAGCACTGGGAAGACCAGATCGACGATCGCATCGCCAAGTACCTGCGCGAGCACCCGGAGCTCCAGCAGACCACCCGCTTCAGCGATTTCCGCTTCTGGAAGCACGTGACGCCCGGCAGCGCCCCGGGCGAGGTGCGCGTGCTGCTCGAGGAGCCTCAGGAGCAGACCATCGACCCCGCGCAGATGGCGGTGCTGGCCGAGCAGCACTGGCCGGAGATCCGCCAGAAGGCCAAGGAGGCCTGGGTGTACCCGTACGGCTGGGTGCTCTACTTCGACGACAAGGGCGTCGTGGACATGGTCCACCGGGTCACGGGCCTCAGGGCCGACGAGTAGCGCCCGCGTGATACACTTGGGCGTCGTCGAGGGCGCCCATGGCCGACATTCCCGCGTGGATCCAGCCCGGAGAGACCGCCACCCTGATCTGGCACAACGGCGCGGGGCAGCGGCCTGACGGCGTCCGCATTTACGCCATCGCCGGGCCGGCCTTCGAGCTGGCGCCCCCCACGCCCTACTTCCTGTTGGCGCCCGCCGAGCAGGGCGCCTTCGCCGGCCGGCTCTACCGCGGCCAGGCCACGCTCGACGATCTGAGGGCCTTCCTCGAGGGGTGCGCGCTGGTCCGGGGCGAGCTGACCGACGAGATGCAGTTCGTGGCGGTGGGGACGGAGACCCCGATTCTGCCTCTCCTCGATGACTGGCGGGCACTGCCGGCGCGGCCGCTGCTTCCGTACTTCGCCGACATCGGTGCGTTCATGCCCGGCGAGACGCCGCTTTACGTCAACCCCGACGCCTACGCCGCCGCGCTCGAGTCCCCGGAGGCGTTCGCCATCGCCTGGGCGTGCGAGGAGTGCGGCGAAGCCGAGGATGCGGGGGTGTTCCTCTGGACCGCGCGGGGCGCAGGCCGGGTCCGCGTCTGCTTCCTCATCGAGAACGACGCCGGCGTCTGGACCTGCCGGCTGCATCCCTTCGAGTTCGCCACGGAGGCCGCCGCAAGCGGAAAGGAGCGACCATGATCGAAGAGCGGGTGATCGCGTCGTGGAAATTCAAGAAGGGCGTGCTCGACGCCAAGACGGCGAACCTCTGCTATCTGGCGGCCAACCTGGCCGCCGGCAACACCCACTGAGCCAAGCGCGACCTGGCAGGTGCCAGGGCCGCCGGCGCGACGGAGGACGAGGTGCGCGAGGCCATCAGCTTCGCGATCCGGGCCAACGCCGCCAAAACCCACGCCGACATCCTCAAGGTGTACGAGGCCACGTAACCGGAGACCACTCATGGCAGAGATCCGTCTCACCGCCGCCTTTTCGACCGTGCCCGGACCGGAGCAGGAGGCGATCAAACGACTGCTCACCGAGACCATCGAGCAGATCGCCCAGGACGACAAGAGCTTCACGCGGGCGAAGGTCGTCTTCACCGAGTCGGATGAGCGCTGCGGTCTCACCGCGGAGCTCGACGGCGTGAAGAAGGAAGGCGTGCCGCTCCAGCTCGACATCGAGCAGCTCGAGGATGCCCAGACCGCGGCGGGCGCCCGGGCCCAGCTCAAGGAAGCGCTGCGCCTCTACTTCCGCCGGGTGATGGGCAAGGCCTAGCGAGGGGCGCGTGAGCCAGGACGCGGGTCTCCTCCTCTACCTCTACGCGGGCTGCCTCTTCAAGGTCGCCGAGGGGGTGCAGCCGCCCAAGGCGGGCTCGCTCCTCTTCTGCCGCCACCTGGCCTTCCGCGAAGGCGAGCGCGTGCTCGAGATCGGCACGGGAGTGGGGCTGGCGGCGGTGCTGGCCGCCCGCGCTGGCTGCCGCGTGGTGGCGACCGACGTCGTGCCGGCCGCGGTGGCGTGCGCGCGGGAGAACGCCGTCCTCAACGGGGTGGGGGACCGGGTCGAGGTGAGGCTGGGCGACTGCTTCGCGCCGGTGCCGGGCCAGCGCTTCGACCTCATCGGTACGAGCCCCCCGCAGATGCCGACCCCGTCCGGGCGCGAGCGCGACGATCCCGCCGCCGCCGCGGACAATGGCGGCGTGGACGGCTGGGAGCTGCTCGACCGCGTGATCGACGGCGCTCCGCGCCACCTGAACCCCGGGGGCCGGCTGGTCTTTACCATGTTCGCCTTCCTCGGCCTCAAGGGCGCGTTCGCGCGGCTCGAGGCCGCCGGGCTCGAGCCGTCGGTGATCGGGCGCGAGGCGCAGGCCTTCCCGCGCATCGGCTACGAGCGCCTCGACCATATCCTGAGCCTCGATTCCGAGCGCGCGCTGCCGCGCACGGGCGTGCCCAAGACGGTCGAGCGTTACGTGATCCAGGGTCTCAAGCCCGGGGCCCCGCCGGCGTGAAGCCCGCCCGCACCCTCATCGTCAACGCCGACGACTTCGGGCTCACGCGCGGCGTGAGCCGCGGCATCCTCGAGGCCCACCGCAAGGGCATCGTCACCAGCACGACCCTCATCGTGAACCGGCCCGTGGACCCGGCGCTTCTCGAGGAGCTGAGGGCCTCGGAGCTGGGCGTGGGGCTCCACCTGAACCTCACTCTGGGCGCTCCCGTCGCGAGCCCCAGGCGCGTGCCGTCGCTCGTGGATTCCGAAG
>JBGPZD010000114.1:0-6287 GCA_041493605.1 Methylomirabilia bacterium | reverse complement strand
GCCCGAATCCACGGGGTCGCTGACCCGTCGCGCCTTCGTCATCCACATGGGCGCCGCGGCCGCGCTGCTGGGCGGCTGCGCGCCCCAATTGACCCAGGCCCCGCTGGCGCCGCTGCCGCCCAAGTCCAAGCTCATCGTCCGCAGCCCGCGCCCGCTTAATCTGGAAGCGCCGCTGGCCGAGCTGAGCGGCGAAGTCACGCCCTACGAGGCGTTCTACGTGCGGAACAACTACGACGGGCCGGAGATGGACCCGGCGCTGTACGCGCTCAAGGTGGACGGCGAGGTGGAAAACCCGCTCACGCTCCGCCTCGACGACCTCCGAAGCATGGCGCAGATCACCCAGACCATCACGCTCGAATGCGCCGGCAACGGGCGCGGCTTCTACACTCCCAAGGCCTCGGGCCTCCAGTGGGAGAACGGGGCGGTGGGCAATGCCGTCTGGCGGGGCGTGCGGCTGGCCGATGTCCTCCGGCTGGCCCGGCCGCGGCCCACCGCGCGGCACGTTGTCCCCGACGGCAACGACGCGCCGCCCACGCCGCAGGCGCCGGACTTCATCCGCAGCCATCCGATCTGGAAGGCCATGGAGCCGCACACGATGATCGCGCTCGAGATGAACGGCCGGCCGGTGCCGCATCTGCACGGCGGGCCGGCGCGCCTGCTGGTGCCGGGCTGGATCGGCTCGGCGTCCCTCAAGTGGCTGACGCGCCTGACCCTCGCCGACAAGGAATGGGGCGGCCCGTACATGCAGCGCAGCTACCGCTCTCCGCGCGCCGAGGACCCGAAGCAGACGTATTCGCTCCAATCGCTCGAGTGCAAGTCGCTCATCATCCGGCCTCTGGACGGAGCGCAGGTGGCCGCCGGGCCCCAGACCGTATTCGGCTTTGCGTGGGCGGGCGAGGGGACCATCGTCGCCGTGGACGTCTCCGCCGACGGCGGCAAGAGCTGGGTCTCCGCCAAGCTCACCGGCGCCGAGCACCGCTACGCCTGGCGGCGCTGGGAGTTCGCCTGGGACGCCAAGAGCGGCGCGCAGACCCTGATGGCCCGCGCCTCGGACTCGCTGGGGCGCGTGCAGCCGTCGAGCCGCCCGCCGGATCCGCAGGGCTACCGCTGGAACGTGATCCACGCCGTAAGGGTCAATGTGGCGTAGCACGGCCGCTCTGCTGGGCGGCGCGCTGGCGCTGGGAGTGCTGATCGGCTGGGCGGCGGAGCGGTCCGCCGCCCAGGACAATCCGCTGCCTCCCGGCAAGAACCGCGAGCTCGTGTCCGGGCGCTGCATCATCTGCCACAGCCTAGAGCTCGTCGCCCAGCAGCGCCAGGATCGCGCCGGGTGGGAGACCATCCTGGACCGCATGATCAGCTACGGCGCGCCGATCCCGCCCGAGGACAAGCCCGTCATCCTGGATTACCTCGCGACTCACTTGGGGCCTGAACCCGCGCGCCGGGTATACTAGGTTCTAGGGAGAGGCCGGTGGCTCAAATGGCCCATTTTGGGGTCTGACCGCCGTGATATACTCCGCGCGGTTTTTAACTCGTCAGGGAGGCGTTCCGTGACCGGGTATCTGCCCGTCGTCATCTATCTGGCGCTGATCGTGGCCTTCGCCGTGCTGTCGCTGGGCGCGTCCGCCTTCCTGCGCCCCTCCCGGCCTTACGCCTCCAAGCTCGAGAACTACGAGTGCGGCGCGGAGCCCATCGGCGAGGCGTGGGTGCAGTTCCCCGTGGGCTTCTACCTGGTCGCGCTCATCTTCATCGTCTTCGACGCGCTCGCCGTGTTCCTCTTCCCGTGGGCTCTGGTGCTGCGCGGCCTCGGGCTGTGGGCCGTGGCGACCATGGCGCTCTTCCTCGCCATCCTCTCGATGGGCTGGCTGTACGCCTACAAGGAAGGGATCCTGGAATGGAAATAAAGGCGCCGACGCCCCAGATCCCGCCGGCCGTCTGGACCGAGTTCAAGGACCTCCAGGAGTGGGAGAAGTACCACCAGGAGCGCCCCGAGGGGGACAAGCACTCGGCGCTCTTCGAGAGCCTGGAGGAAGGGATCTTCCACTTCCCCGGCGGCTTCGTCGTCACCACGCTGGCGGACGCCTTCTTCAACTGGGCGCGCAAGTCCTCGGTCTGGCCCGTCACCTTCGGGCTGGCCTGCTGCGCCATCGAGATGATGGCGACCTTCGCGTCGCGCTTCGACGTCGAGCGCCTCGGGATGGTGCCGTTCGCCTCGCCGCGCCACTCCGACCTCATGATCGTCTCGGGCACGGTCACCATCAAGATGGCGCCCATGCTCAAGCGCATTTACGAGCAGATGCCCGATCCCAAGTGGGCCGTCTCCATGGGCTCGTGCGCCAACTCGGGCGGGCCCTTCCGCCACGGCTACCACGTCGTCAAGGGCGTGGACCGGGTCATCCCGGTCGACGTCTACGTGCCCGGCTGTCCGCCGCCGCCCGAATCGCTCCTCAACGGCCTGCTCCTGCTCCAGGACCAGATCCAGCACTTCCGGAAGACGGGGCAGCGCGCCGCCCCCACCCCGAAGACCGACTAGCCTCGTGACCCACGACCAGGCCCGGACATCGATCCAGGAGCGCTTCGGCGTGTCCGCCGAGGGCGACGGGCCCCTGCTCACCGCCACCGTTCCCGTGGAGCGCTGGCTCGAGTTCGCCCGCTTCGCCAAGGACGCCCTCGGCTGCCTGTACTTCAACTTCTCGACGGCGGTGGACTGGAAAGAGCAGGGGCTCGAGGTGGTGGCGCGCGTGGAGAATCTGGACGCCAATTTCGCGCTGACGATGAAGACGCGGCTGCCGGCCGGCGAGGCGAGCTGCCCGTCGCTCGTGCCCCTCTACAAGGGCGCCGACTGGATGGAGCGCGAGTGCTACGACATGTTCGGCATCCGCTTCGAGGGGCATCCCGACCTGCGCCGCATCCTGCTGCCCCAGGACTGGGAGGGCCACCCGCTGCTCAAGTCCTACGCGGTGGACACGCCGTACCCGCCCTATCGCTAGGAGGCGAGCCCGATGATCCACGAACTCAGGACCTACACGCTCCAGCCGAAGAAGATGGCGGACTTCCTCAAGCTCACCCGCGCGGTGGGCTACAAGCTCCGCACCAAGCACTCCAAGTGCCTCGGCTACTGGACCACCGAAGTCGGCGAGCTGAACCAGGTGGTCCACCTCTGGGAGTACGAGGACTACTCGCACCGCACCCGGGTGCGGGCCGCGCTCGGCAAGGACAAGGCCTGGCAGACGAAGTACCTGCCGAAGGCGCGCGAGTGCCACCTGCGTCAGGAGACCACGGTGCTGATCCCGTCCGACGCCTGGCCCTTCACGCCGGGCGCGGGCAACGGCGTCTACGAGCTGCGCTACTACCGGCTCTACCCGGGCAAGGTCAACGAGTGGCTGGGCATCTTCGGCAGGGGGCTGCCGGCGCGGGCGAGATACTCGAAGCCCGTCGGAGTGTGGTCCTCGGAGCTCGGCCGGCTCAACATGGTCTATCACCTGTGGGGCTATGCCGACCTCCAGGCCCGCGCCGACATCCGCAAGCGGACGGTGGCCGACCCGGCGTGGGCCGAGACGGTCAAGGGGCTGGGCCCGCTCATGCAGGTGATGTACTCAAAGATCCTGATCCCGACCGACTTCTCCCCGATGAGGTAGCCGACGAATGGTCAACGAGCTGCGGACGTACACTCTGGTGCCGGGCACCCAGGCCCAGTACCTCAAGCTCTCGAGCGAGGTGGGCCGCAAGGCGCGCGGCGACAAGTACGGCAAGCTCGAGGGCTTCTGGTACACCGAGTTCGGGACGCTGAACCAGGTCGTCCACCTCTGGACCTTCGAAAGCCTCAACGAGCGCGAGCGGCTGCGGGCCGAGCTGGCGAAGAGCGAGGAGTGGACCAAGGGCTACATCCCGCAGATCCGCCCGATGCTCCTGGCCCAGGAGAACAAGATCCTCTCGGCCGCGCTTCCGCTCCAGCCGCCGACGGATACCGGCAACGTCTACGAGCTGCGCTCGTACCGGGCCCACGTGGGCAAGGCGGGCGAGTGGATCCAGCATTTCAAGGAGGTCATGCCGACTCGCGAGAAATACATGCGGCGGGTCGGCCTCTGGCAGACCGAGATCGCCCAGCTCAACGAGGTCGTCCACCTGTGGGTGTACCGCGACCTCAACGAGCGGGCGGCCGCGCGCGCCAAGCTCGGGGCGGAGCCTGCCTGGCAGGCCTTCCTTCCCAAGTCCGCGCCGCTGCTGGCCCACATGCAGGCGATCGTGCTCTACCCGTCGGCCCATTCACCGATGAAATAACGGGCAACGGAGATCATCGTGCCAGACCCAGAAGCGCGGAAGGTCATCGAGATGGGGTACGGGGGCGCCGAGCGCCTCACCATGAACATGGGGCCGCAGCACCCGTCCGCCCACGGCGTCTTCCGCGCCATCCTGATCCTCGAGGGCGAGACGGTGGTGGGCGTGGACGCCGTCATCGGCTACCTCCACCGCTGCCACGAGAAACTCGGCGAATCGCTCACCTACACCCAGTACCCGTCCATCGCCTCCAAGACCGACTACATCGCCGCCATGACCAGCGAGCTGGCCTACGTGCGCGCGGCCGAGATCGTCGGCAAGATCGAGGTGCCCAAGCGCGCCCAGTACCTGCGGGTGATCGCCGCCGAGCTGCAGCGCGTCGCCTCGCACTGCCTCTGGCTCGGGACGTGGACCCTGGACATGGGCGGGGCGCTCGGCGGGGGCGCCACGATCTTCCTCTACTGCTTCCGCGAGCGGGAGATGGTGCTGGACCTCTTCGAGGCGCTGACCGGCGCGCGGCTGCTCTACGGCTTCCACCAGGTGGGGGGCACGCGCTACGACATCCCCGCCGGCTGGGCCCAGAAGACCCGCGAGACCATCGCGCTGATCGAGCGCCGGCTGGACGAGTACGAGGACATGCTGGAGCACAACGCCGTGTTCCAGGCGCGCACCCAGGGCGTGGGCGTGGTGTCCCGCGAGCTGGCTCAGGAGATCGGCTTCTCGGGGCCGCTCATCCGCGGCTCGGGCGTCAACTACGACATCCGCCGCGCCGAGCCCTACTCCTCCTACGAGGATTTCGACTTCAAGGTGCCGGTGGAGACCGAGGGCGACTGCTACGCGCGATACCGCGTGCGGATGGTGGAGTTCCGCGAGTCCATCAAGATCGTCCGCCAGGCGCTCGACGGGCTGCCCGAGGGCCCGATCTCGTCCCGCCCCGGCGTCAAGTCGGTGGGGCAGGTGCGCATCCCCAAGGGCGAGGCCTACGCGCGGGTCGAGGGCGCCCGGGGCGAGGTCGGCTGCTACCTCGTCGCCGACGGCAGCGCCAAGCCCTACCGGATGAAGTGGCGGGGCGCCTCGTTCTCGAATCTGTCCATCCTTCCTCACATCCTCATCGGCTGCAAGGTGGCCGACGTGGTCGCCATCATGGGCTCCGTGGATCCGGTCTTCGGCGAGGTCGATCGCTAAACATGTCGCCGCTGGCGTCGGAGGCGCTCTGGGGCTTCGTCGCCGCCTTCATCGTCCTCAACGCCCTCATCGGCATCGTCACCTACGTCACCCTGCTCGAGCGCAAGTTCGCCGCGCGCATGCAGTCGCGCATCGGCCCCTACCGGGTCGGGCCCCACGGGTTGCTCCAGCCCATCGCCGACGGGATCAAGCTGATGATGAAGGAGGACATCGTCCCGCGGCTGGCGGACCGGACCGTCTACAACCTCGCGCCGATCGTCTTCCTGATCCCGTGCCTGCTGATCTTCGCCACCATTCCCTTCGCGCCCGGGCTCGGTGTCGCGGACACGAATATCGGCATCCTCTTCTTCCTCGCCGTCTCGGCCATGGAGATCGTGGGCCTGTTCATGGGCGGCTGGGGCTCCAACAACAAGTACGCCCTGCTCAGCGTCATGCGCGCGGTGAACCAGATCATCTCCTACGACCTGCCGTTCATCTTCACCGCCCTGGTCCCGGTGGTGCTCACCGGCTCGCTCCGGCTGTCTGACATCGCCGACGCGCAGGCCGGCGTCTTCGGCTGGTTCGTGTTCTACCCCGTGATCGGCCAGCTGGCCTTCGGCGCGTATATCGTGGCGACGCTGGCGGCCGAGAACCGCGTGCCCTTCGACATCCTGGAGGCCGAGTCCGAGCTGATCGCGGGCTTCCGAGTCGAGTACTCCGGGATGAAGTTCGCGCTGATCCAGCTGGGCGAGTACGCGCACATCCTCGGCACGTCCTTCCTGGGCGCGCTGCTCTTCCTGGGGGCCTGGGCGGGGCCCGGGCCGGCCTGGCTGGGGCCCGTGTGGTTC
>JBGPZD010000100.1:0-7658 GCA_041493605.1 Methylomirabilia bacterium | reverse complement strand
GCGCTGGGCGGCCGGGACGATCCCGCCGCCCTCGAGGAGGAGATGGGCCAGGTTGTGGGCCAGGTGCATGCCGAGCCCGATCGGGATGAACATGTAGCCGAAGAGGACGAAGGTGCGGCGGAGGCCAAGCCGGTGCTTCCCCGCCAGCCGGTCTGCGACGGCCGCTCCGCCCAGGACCAGCAGCGGGATGACCAGGAGACTGCCGCCCAGGAGCAGGGCCGACTCCACGAAGCCGAGGTAGGTGACGGGCTTGAACGTCCCGCGCACCAAGCCCGGCAGCCAGGCCGCCGCCGCCCCGGTCCAGGTCGACCAGCCCGGGAGCATCTGGGCGGTCACGATGAGCGTCAGCCCCACGAGCGCCACCGCCAGGTACGATTCGTCGAGCATCCGCCGGCCCGACGCCCAGAGATCCTTGCCGAACGCGCGGAAGCGGAGGGCCAGGTTGTCGCGGGAGCAGCCCTTGACGCAGTCGGCACAGAGCGTGCAGTAATTGTTTCGGTCCATCGTCTGCGGGAACTCGAACATCGGGCAGCCGCGGGACACCGCGCCCCCGCGGTAGCATTCCTTGTCGCGATCGTCCCGGCAGGTGCCGCGGTTGATCGCCCGCAGCTCGAGCGGCGCCGTCATGGAATAGATGCCGATGAGCCCGCCGATGGGACAGAGATAGCGGCAGAAGCTCCGCCGCTCGTAGAAGAGCCCCACCGCCAGGGCCGCCGCGGCGAAGAAGAGCACGATCCACGCAGTCACCCGGGGCGAGCGTACGACGCCGAGCTGCTCGTCGGCCCACGTGAGCAGGACGAACATCCCGGTCGCCCACCAAAGGTTCCTGAGCGGCCCGGGGAGGCGGCGCAGGGGCGCCGCGAGGCGCGAGGCCCACTCGTTGAGCGCCCCGAAGGGGCAGGCCAGGCACCAGACGCGCCCGACGAGCACGAAGGTGAAGATGATCCCGGCCCACCAGATGGTCCACGTCAGCTTGGTGGCGAGGTTCACGCCGCCGTCCTGCACGTCGTGGAAGCCCAGGAACACCACGATCCCCATGAGGAGGAGCAGCGGGACCTGGAGCGAGGGCTGGAACGCCGGCGAGGTCATGAGCCGCCGCAGCCACGGGATCTCGAGCAGGTTCAGGGCGCCCGCCGGGGGAGCGCCCAGCCTCGCGCGGAGGCGGACCGCGTAGAGTCCGAGCACCGCGAGCCCGGCGACGAGGGCCAGCGCGGCCCACCCGGCGGCGCCCATCCCGGGCGCGCGCCCGACGGTGACCGGGAACTCCACGGCGAGCGCGGGCTCGAAGCGGCGGCCTTCGAGCTCGGCGAGCACGACGCGAATCCGGTGGGCGCCCAGCCTCGGCGGAGTGACGGCGGCCTCGTAGCTGCCGGCCCACGTCATCTCGTGCGCCGGCTGAAGATCGTACGCGGCGTTCGGCGCGGCGAGGCCGATCAACACCCGTCCGCCCGATATCGGAGTCAGCGCCGGACCGCCGGTGATCTTCGCGACGAAGTGAGTCGGCTGGCCCAATACCGGCGGGCTCGGGTGGCTCAGGAGCTCGACCTGGTAGCCTTGGGCCGTGACGCTGCTCAGAGCGCCCGCGGGCCCGGCGTCCCCGTGCTCACCGTGCGCCCACGCCGTCGCGGGGAGCAGGAGAAACGCCGTCACGAGAAGACGAAGGATCATCGGCCGTACGTCCGATCGATCTCGGCGCGAATCCGGGCGATCGGGTAGCCGGCCTTCACCATGCGAGACGCGTCCAGCGCCTCGTCCATGCAGACGTCTCACGTGGCGGCGTGGCCGTCCGTGTAGCAGGACAGCAGGCTCTTGTGGCCCAGGTGCTTGTCGCAGGCGCAGTAGCAGTAGAGCTGATCGAGCGCGTCCGGAATCTCGCGGGCCGCCTGGTGGGAGCGCTTGGCCTTGCCGACGAAGCGCGCGGGATCGAGAGTCGGCCGCGTTTCCCAGCGCGCGGCGGCCGCGACCGTCGCCAGCGCACGCCAGCCCGGCGGGAGCCCGAGGAAGACGATCGCAAACGGCGCCGCTAACCACCAGCGGCGACCCTGCATCATCGTCGGCTGCTGAGCCCGCCCTACCGATCGATTCAAGTCGACTCTCCTTGTGGCGCCGCGCCGCCGTCCCTCAGAGGAAGCTGCAACGCATGTGCCACCCGCCGCGAGTCCTAAGCATCCGAAAACATGGAACGCCCATTAGCTCCGCCCGTACGTTCGGGGCAGCAGAACCCCCGGGTGAGGTGCCCACGCCTCACCCGGCTCACGCGCCGGACTAGCCGGCGGGAGACAGCAGCTCCATGGCCGCCACGTAGCCGGGGCATTCGGCGTGCGCGCCTCCGACGCACAGACGCATGAACTTCTCGACGGAGGGCACGTAGACGCCGGCGTTCGGACGCCGGCAGAAGGCCGGCACGGGGAAGACGAACAGATGGTCGGCCGTCACCGGAACGAGAAAGGGACAGCGCTCATTGACGTCACTCATCGCGGTGTCCTCCCTCAGCGCAGCCCGGCGAGATCCTGGAGCTGCCGCCAGTTGGCCAGCCGGTCGGCCTGCGCGGCGAGCAGCGCCGCGGACGGCCGCCCCTCGGGGCCGAACTGCCGGGCGAACCGCCCTTCCGAACGGGCGAAGGTGATGAAATCCACGACCTCGCCCGTACCCGGCGTCTTCGTCCAATCGTCCTTTGGGTCGGGGTTGCCTTGGAGCGACAGCCGCTCGCGCATCCTGGCGCCTTTGCGCGGATCGTGAACGAACAGCGGAAAGGCGCGCGAGTCCACGGCCAGCCGCGCCTGGTGCGCCGCCTGATCGTCTCCGACGCCGTGTTCGGGCTGGCAGGTGGTGTAGGCGATCACCACCGCGGGTCCCGCGTAGCTGTTGGCGTCCAGAATGGCCCGGTAGAAGTGGTTGATGTGGGCGGCCGTGGTCTGGGCCACGAAGACGTCCGGATGCGCCAGGGCGATCAGCCCCAGCTCCTTGCGGCGCTCCGTCTTTCCCGCCACCGCCTGCCCGACGGCCGCCATCTTGGCGTCCTGGGCCATAAACGATGCCGTGGAGACCTGACCGCCCGTGTTGGAGTAGACCTGGGTGTCGAGCACCAGCACCTTGATGTCCATGCCGGAGGCGAGCATGCGCGAGAGCGACTGGAAGCCGATGTCGTACATGGCGCCGTCGCCCCCGATCACCCAGAGCCGCTTGGACTGCCAGCCCCGCTGGTTCCACTTGCCGCGCACGCCCATGGCCACCGCCGGCGCGTTCTCGAACAGCGAGTTGGTCCACGGCACCAGGAAGGGGTTGTAGGGGTAGGTCGAGCTGTAGACGGTGTTGCAGCCCGTCGCCGCCACGATGCCCAGTCCGTCGGCGCCGTGGGCGAAGCCGGTCGCCGCCACCATCATCCGCAGCGCCGTCCCCTCGCCGCAGCCCATGCACGAGCCCGCGCCGCCCACGTAGAGCAGCGCCGACTGCTCGGCCAGCATCATGTCGGCCAAGGCCTTCTCGTTGATGTACTCCCGCGGCGTGGGGCCGACCTTCCGGAAGAAGGTGAACGCGGTCCGATAGCGGCCGAGCGTCGTATCGTCCTTCCGGACCATCCGGAGCGCGTCATAGCCCAGGTCGTGACACACCTCCACGCATTCGGCGCAGCCCTTGCACTTGGTCGGGTCGATGAAGATGCCGAACATGGCGCCCGCCAGCCCCTTCTTCTCCGGCACTTCGAAGTACTTGCGCGTGCGCGCCCACTGGGCGCCGACGAAGGCCCGCTCGCCGGCGGGGGCGGCCGCGAGCGCCGCGTCCAGCGCCGTCCCGGGGACGGCCTTGCCGAGGATGGCGGTGTCCGGGCACTCGGTGACGCAGGCCATACAGCCCACGCACCTCTCGGCGATGAACTCGGGGATCTCCGGGGCGAGGTAGGAGAAATCGCGCAGCGCCGCCGTCCCGGGCGGGATGAGGCTGCGCGCGATGCCCACGTCGGCGGGGAGCGTTTGAGACCCCGTCCCCGCCGCGTACCCGCCGATGATCCGCTCGTTGAAGTCGGCCACGTAGGCCTCGACGTCCAGGTCGAGGACGGCGGTGTTGAGCAGGCTCGACTCGTGCTCGTCCTTGGCGAGCCCCGGCGTCTTGGTCCCGACCTCGGGAACGGCGCGCTCGTCATCCTGCGGGCTTACGGTCGCGGGCTCAGCCATGGTGCGGCACCTCCATGCGCGCCACGATATCGGTCATCGAGAGGATCCCCACCGGGCGCTCGCCCCCGCTCGCTGGCTCGGCGACCACCAGGCGGTGGATCTTCCGCCGCCGCAGCAGCTCGATCGCCTCGGCCAGGGGCAGCTCCGGGCGCACGCTGACGGCGGGCGACGTCATGAGATGGCGCGCCTCCATGCCGGCCCAGTGCGCCAGGTAGGCCTCGACAAAGGTCGAGTTGGCCAGGTCGGTGCGCGAGATCACGCCGATCGCCAGCCCGTCGGCGTCGGTGACGACGAGGGCGCTGATATGCTCGGCCTGCATCGTCCGGGCGACCTCGGTCACCGGGGTGTCGGGCCGGCAGGTCACGACCCCGGCGTGCATCCAGTCGCGGACGCGTGGGTCAGTCACGGTGGGGCACCTCCATCACCTCGTCGTATCCGCGCCGGGCGGCGCGCAGGTTCTCCTGCACCACCGTCTCGCTCCGCTTGCCGAAGAGCTTCCGCACCGAGGCCTCCACGGCGGCGAATGCCTGCTCCACGCCGACCCCCCGCCGCTCGAGAAACGGTGTCGCGCGGAGGAAGATGCCGAGGAGCACGATCCCCTGCATCCGCTGACGCAGGGCCGGGTTCGTGGTCGTCTCCCGCGCGATGCGCACCGTGTCGAGGGCGAGCAGCCGCAGCCCCTTGTCCCGGATCGCGGACTGCGCCGCGGCGGGGATCTGGGCCCAGATCCGGGCCGGGTCGGTCTCCGCGCTCTGGAGGAACACCGTGCCGCCCGGGGCGAGCCCGGCGAGCGGGTCGCCCAGGCGGAAGGCGTTGACGTCGTTGAGCGGCACGAAGTCCACCTGGGCCAGCTCGGAGTGGGTGCGGACGCGCCCTTCGGCCACCGTCAGGAAGTAAGTCGTCGGCAGCCCCTTCTTCTCCGAACCGTAGAGCGGGTAGGCCTGCACCCACAGGTCGAACGGGAGATCGCCCAGGAGCGTGGCGATCACCCGGTTGGTGGCCACCGAGCCGAAGCCGCCCACCGAATGACCGCGCATGGAGAAAGCGCCCGGCGGCCGGACATCGGGATCCTCCGTGCGCGGCAGGGCGTCCACGTGGGGGATGCCCAGGACGAAGCTCCGCCTGCCGGTCTTGGCCATCTCCTCCACGGCGGCGACGAAGTCGCCCGGGCGCACGTCGCGGCTGCCGAGCCCCGCCGCCGCCGAGTACACGATCGGGATGCGCTCGAGGGGCCGCTCGGGGGCGGTCGCCGCGTCGCACAAGGCCGCCTTGATCTCGGTGGTCAGTGGGTTGCCCGCGGCCAGCGGATTGTCCATGCGCTCGATCACGGTGACGGCCTTCACCCCGCTCAGGGCGGCGGCGATCTCGGCGGCCGGGAACGGGCGGAAGACGGTGACGCCGAGCACGCCGACCCGGAGCCCGCGGTGGTCGCGAAGCCAGTCGGCCGTGGCCATGGCCGTCTCGACCAGGCTGCCCATCCCCACCAGCGCGTACTCGGCGTCCTCGAGCCGGTAGGGCTCGATGAGGCCGTGGCGGCGCCCGGTGAGCTCGCCGTAGCGGGCCATGACCTGCCGGAGGATGACCGACAGCCGCTCGGTGAAGTAGCGCTGGGCGATCTTGCCCTTCATGTAGGCGTCCTGGTTCTGGACCACGCCCGACATGATCGGCCGGGAGGGATTCATGAGGTTTCGCAGGCGCGTGGTCGCGTACGGGTCGCCCACGAACTCGGCCATCAGCTCGGGCTCGGGCAGCCGCAGGTTCTCCACGGTGTGGGTGGTGAGAAAACCGTCCTGAACGGACAGGAACGGCGTCTCGCCTTCCTCGGCGGCCCGCCGCAGGATGAGGGCCAGGTCGGCGGCGTCCTGGCCGTTTTTGGCGAAGGCCATGCCCCAGCCGCAATCGGCCACGGCCATGACGTCGTCGTGGCCGCAGTGGACGTTGAGCGCCTGGGACGTGAGGGCGCGGGCGCCCACGTGAAAGACCACGGGCAGCCGTTTGCCCGAGATGGTGTAGAGCACTTCCTTCATGAGGACCAGCCCCTGCCCCGAGGTGAAGTTGGTCACCCGGCCGCCCGCCAGCGCGAACCCCTCGCAGGTGGACGCCGAGGAGTGCTCGGACTCGAGCTCGAGGAAGAAAAGCGGCTCGCCCCAGAGGTTCTTCTGGCCGCGCGCCTGGGCCGCCTGGTAGCCGGCGCCCATGTTGGTGGACGGGGTGATCGGGTAGGCGCAGGCGCCCTGGGTGACGTGGGTCTCCACCCAGACCACGGCTTCCGAGCCGTCGGCCGTGCCCTTGAGCCCCGGGTACGGGGCCGCGGCCGGCGCGGCTACGGCGCCGACGCGGTCTGCAGCCGGGAGAGGGGCTGGTAGAGACATAGTGGGTCCTCGGCCAATGGATCACCCGTCGCGGCGTAGGCGCGCGCGCGGGAGCCGCCGCAGGGGTCGCGGTACTCGCACCGCCCGCACCGGCCGCCGAACAGATCGGTGCGCCGCAGCGCGCGGAACACGCCCGAGTAGCGGTAGAGCGCCACGGGATCGGCGGTCCGCACGTTGCCGGCCGTCAGCGGGAGAAAGCCCGAGGGATGGACTTCCCCCGTATGCGAGATGAACATGATGCCGTTGCCGTCGCGGATGCCCGCGCCGTGGCCGATCGACCGCTGGAGCGCGGGCGCTTCGCCGCGGCCGGCGCGCCGGGCGCGCTCGAGCGCCACGCGGCGGAAGTGCGGCGCCTCGGTGGTCGTGATGAGCGGCCCCGGCGTGGCGCCCAACTCGGCCAGCCGGTCGAAGAGCCGCTCGCAGGCCGCCGCCGAGATCGGCTTGAGCAGAGTGCCTCGCCCGACGGAGACGAGAAAGAACAGGCTCCACCGCGCGGCCCCGAGCTCCGTCGCCAGACGGTGAATGGCGGGCAGGTCGTCCAGGGTTTCCTCGCTCACGAGGGTGTTGACCTGGAACGGCAGCTCGGCGGCGGCCGCCGCCCGCGCGGCCGTCAGCGTCCGGTCGAAGCACCCGGTCACGCCCCGCAGGGCGTCATGACGGACGGCCTCCGAGCCGTCCAGGCTGAGGGAGATCGCCTCGACGCCGGCCGCCTTGAGCCCGGTAATGGCCTCGTCGGTCAGCAGCGGGGTGCCGCTCGGCGCCACCGACACTTCAAAGCCGAGCTGTCGCGCGGCGGCGATGAGGGCGAACAGGTCCGCACGCTTCAGCGGATCGCCGCCCGTGAGGATCAGATGGGGCAGCGGCGGCCCGAAGCGGGCCAACTGGTCGAGGAGCCGGCCGGCCTCGGCCCGGCCCAGCTCGGCCGGGTCGGGGTCGGGCGCCGCCTCGGCGCGGCAGTGGCGGCACGCGAGATCGCAGGCCCGCGTGACCTCCCAGTAGACGCGCCGGGGCGCCCGGTCGAACCGGGTCGTTGCGTTCACGCCGCGGCCCCCGGCCCCGCATCCCGCTTGCCGATCTCCACATAGCCGCGCATCCCGGCCCCCAGGTAGAGCTGGCG
>JBGPZD010000128.1:0-5161 GCA_041493605.1 Methylomirabilia bacterium | reverse complement strand
GGGAAGGCGGCGATTTCCCGCGCGAGCGCTTCCGCGGCCGGGCGTGACTGGCCCGCGGGCACCACGCGGTTGGCGAGGCCCATCTGGAGCGCCTCCTTGGCGTCCACGGGGCGGCCCGTGAGGATGAGGTCGAGGGCGCGGCTCATCCCGATCAGCTTGGGCAGCCGCACGTTGCCACCGTCGATCAAGGGCACGCCCCAGCGCCGGCAGAAGACGCCGAAGGTCGCCGTCTCCTCCATCACCCGCAGGTCGCACCAGAGCGCCAGCTCGAGCCCGCCCGCCACCGCGTGGCCCGCCACGGCGGCGATGACGGGCTTGGACAGCGGCATGCGCGTGGGCCCCATGGGTCCGTCGCCCATGGGCTCGAGCCGGCTGCCAGTGCCGGCGCCCAAGGCCTTGAGGTCGGCACCCGCGCAGAAAATGCCGCCGGCCCCCCAGAGGACGGCGACGCGGGCGGTGCCGTCCCGCTCGAAGTCGCGGAAGGCGTCGGCCAGGGCCTGCGCGGAGGGACCGTCCACGGCGTTCTTCCGCTCGGGACGATCGATGATGACGGTGGTGACGACGTCCTGCCGGTCGACGTGAATCGACATAGGCAAACCTCCGGGATTACCGCTCAGGGGCGGCGGTTGAGCGCGAGAGAGAACCAGGCTTCGACGGCGGTCTGGGAGCTGAGCTCGGGCGTGGTGTCGGGCAGGCCGAGATAGTACACCGTCAGCGCCGGGCGCTTGGCCCGCAGGTCGGCCGCCGTCCGGTAGAAGTGGAACTCGCGGCGCGGGTAGTCCGCGAAGCTCCCGCGCGGGCTGCGGATGTCGGCCTGATCGTTGAGGGCGACGCCCTCGGCCACGGACGCCCGCCGTCTGCGGAAGGGGTCCACGCCCTCGACCGATACGAAATCGTAGTACCGGGCCGTGTTGATGACGCGGGCGATGGCCAGCGGCTGCTCCTGTTTGGGATCCCGCAGTACGGCCCAGAGGATGGTGACGGTGGGCGAGACCAAGACCGTGTCGGCGCCGTGGAGCTCGGGAGCCTGGGCGGGCGCGGCGGGGGCCCACGCCAGGATGAACAGCGCCGCCGCCCACGCTATGCGCCGCGCGCGCATCACGGCCGGCCTCCCGGCAGTACCCGCACGGCGTCGGGCGCGATGTCCAGCGTGACGGTCTCCCCGGGCTGGAGCGCGCCCGTGTGGGCGGGGTTGTAGTCGGTGACCTGGACCAGCTCGGTCCCCATCCGCAGCTGGTACTCGACCTTCTCGCCGAGGAAGGTGCGCGAGACCACCTTGCCGTGGAGCGCGCCGGCCGTAATCACCGGCCGGAGCTCAATGGCCTCGGGGCGCACCATCAGGCGCACCGTCTGGCCGGCTTTGAGACCGAGCGGGGCGTGCGATGTCCACAGCGGCCGCCCCTGGACCTCGAGGTCCACCTTGGACGGGCTCACCGACACCACGCGCGCCGTCAACAGGTTGGTGCGGCCGATGAACTGGGCGACGAATTCCGTGGCCGGGCTGCGGTAGAGCGTCTCGGCCGTGCCCTGCTGGGCGATCACGCCCGCGTTCATCACCGCGATCCGGTCTGAGATGGCCATCGCTTCCTCCTGGTCGTGGGTGACGTAGACGGCCGTGATGCCGAGCGTCTTCTGCAGCCGCTGGATCTCCCCGCGCATCTGCACGCGCAGGCGGGCGTCGAGATTGGACAGCGGCTCGTCGAAGAGCAGCACCCGCGGCTTGATGACGATGGCCCGCGCCAGCGCCACCCGCTGCTGCTCGCCGCCCGAGAGCTGGTTCGGCATCTGGCGGTCGTGGCCTTCGAGGCCGACCAACGCCAGCACCACGCCCACCGCCCGCGCGATCTCGGCCGCTGACTGCTTCTGCACGCGCAGCCCGTAGGCCACGTTCTCGTGGACCGACAGGTGGGGGAAGAGGGCGTAGTTCTGGAAGACGAAGCCGATATTGCGCGCGTTGGCCATGAGGCCCGTGACGTCTTGGCGGGCGATGAGGATGCGGCCCGCGTCCGGCTGCTGGAAGCCCGCGATCATGCGCAGCGTGGTGGTCTTGCCGCAGCCCGACGGCCCCAGCAGGGTCAGCAGCTCGCCGGGCTGGACCTCGAGGCTCAGGTCGCGCACGGCGTAGACCTTGCCTTTCACGCGGTGCTCGAACTGCTTGGAGACGCGCTCGAGCGTGATGCCGACGGGGTTCACGGGCTCGTCAGCTTCCGAGCACGCTGGTCATGGCGACGGAGCCGGCGGCGCGGAAGCGCCGCAGGAGGGCGCTGATCAGCGTGATGACGACGAAGACGACGGCCACCACGAAGACCGAGAAGGCCGCGGCCGGGCCCAGCGACAGCTCGGTCATGTTCTCGAGGATGCGCACGGTGATGAGGGTCCAGTTGATGGAGATGAGAAAAATGGTCGCGCTGATGGCCGTCATGGAGCGGATGAACATCACGCCGAGCCCCGCGAAGAACGCCGGCAGGATGAGCGGCAGCGTGATCCGCCGGAAGGTGGTGCCGCTCCGCGCGCCGAGTCCCTGGGAGGCCTCCTCGATGCTCGGGTCGATCTGCTGGAGCAGGGCCACGGTGGCGCGGATGCCCGTGGGGCTGTAGCGGAAGACGTAGCAGGCCACGATGATGAGCGCCGTGCCCGTCAGCTCCACCGGCGGCTCGTTGAAGGCGATGAGGTACCCGATGCCCACGATGGTGCCGGGCAGGGCGTAGTTGAGCATCGAGACCATCTCCAGGGCCTGCCGGCCCGGGATGGCCGTGCGCGCCGCGAGATAGCCCACCAGCACGCCGAAGAGCCCGCCCAGCGGCATGCCCGCGCCGGCGATGATCAAGGTATCGCCGATGGCCTTGAGGCCTTCGGTGAAGATGACGTGGTAGTGGTGCCAGGTCCAGGCATGGTTGGCGCCGAAGGCGACCACGATCGAGGCGTAGAAGAGGAGCGTGTAGAGATAGCAGACGACGAGGGCCACCAGCAGGCACCCGAGGACGAGGAGCGCGCGCGCCCAGGGCGCCACGCTCTTCGACTCGGTGGCGGGCCCGGCCTTGCCGGTGATGGTGACGTAGGACCGCCGGCCTACCCAGTAGCGCTGCAGCAGGTAGACGGCGGCCGCCGGCACCAGCAGCGCGAAAGACAGCACGGCGCCGCCCTTGAAGTCGAGCAGCCCCGTGATCTGGAGATACGCCTGGGTCGGCAGCACGGGGAAGCTGTTGCCGGCCAGGATCAGGGGCGTCGCGAAGTCGGCGAGCGAGGCGGCGAAGAGCAGGAGAAACGCGTTGGCGAAGCCCGGCACCGCGAGCGGCAGCGTGATCGTGCGGAAGACGCGCCAGCGCGAGCCGCCCAGGCTGAAGGCCATGTCCTCCACGTTGGCGTCGATGCCGGCCAGGATGGGGCGCAGCGTGAGATAGGCCAGCGGGAAGTAGGTCAGGGTTTCCGCGAACAAGGTGCTGTGAAGCCCGTAGGCCGTGAAGTGCTTCAGCCCGAGCAGGTGATAGGTGATGAGCCCCCGCGGCCCGAAGGAGAAGATCATGGTGATGGCCGTGGTGAAGGGCGGCGAGATGAGCGGCAGCAGGGTCGCGGCGTCGAGCGCCGTGAGCCAGCCCCGCCCGAGGCCGCCGCGGGCCGCCGTGTAGGCGAAGAGAAAGCCCAGCGCCGTGCCGCACAGCCCCACCAGCGTGGCGAGCAGGAGGCTGTTGACGAAGGCGCGGCGGTGGTTCGGGTCCCCGAGGGTGGCCAGCACATTGGTCACCGTAAAGCGGCCGTCGTCGAAGAAGGCGCGCCCGAGCAGCCGGGCCAGGGGGAACACGACGAAGAGGCCCAGCAGCGCCCAGAGGGCGAGCACCGTCGCCAGCAGCGCGGGATCGCGGCCGGATCTCGGATTGGCACTCGGGCCGATCGAGTCGGCCCTCGGCTCGGGCGGACCTAGGGCTGCCATCAGTTGGTCGAGGCGGCCCTCGGCTCGGGCGGACTGGGCGCTGCCATCAGGGCGCCGGGGCTGGTCAGTCCGCGGCGTTGAGCACGTCGGCGATCCAGCGGTCCACGATGCGCTTGCGGTTGGCGCCCGCATAGGCGTCGTCGATGGGGAAGATCTTGGCGCCCTTGAGCACCTCGGCCAGCCCGGGCTCGACCTTCACCTCCGGGTGGGCGGGCACGAAGTTGATCTTGTACTTGGCGTAGAGCGACTGCATGGCGGGGCTTGCGGCCCAGTCGATGAGCTTTCTGCCCAGCTCCGGGTTCTTCGCCCCTTTGATCAGCGCGATGGCCTCGGCCGAGGTGCCGATGCCCTCGCGGGGGAAGCTGATCGAGACGTCGTAGCCCTTGGCCTGGGTGTCGAGCGCGTCCACGATGAAGAAGATGCCGCCGCCGGCCTGGCCGAGGCCCACGGGGAGCGTGCCGCCGCCGCCGCTCTTGGTGTAGAGCTGCACGCTCTTGCGCAGCTTCTTCATGTACTCGAAGGCCTTGTCCTCGCTGCGCCCGTTGACCTCGAGGATGGAGAAGATGCGCGTCACCGCCGTGCCCGAGGTGCGCGCATCCGCCATCTGGAGCATGCCCCTGTAGGCCGGGTGGAGCAGGTCGTCCCACGAGGCCGGCGGCTTGAGGTTGTGCTCTTTGAGGAACTTGTTGTTGCTCATGAAGACCAGCGGGTCGTCGGCGATGGCCGTCCAGTAGCCGTCCGCCTGCTTGAAGCGGGCGGGCAGGGCGGCGAAGGTCGCGGGCTTGTAGGGCGCGAAGATGCCCTCCTTGATCCCCGCGGCGAAGGTCTCGACGGGGCCGCCGAAGAGCACGTCGACGCGCGGGTTGCCCTTCTCGGCGATCACGCGCTGGAGCGCCTCGCCCGAGGAGAAGCGCACGAAGTTGACCTTGATGCCCGTGGCCTTCTCGAACTCCTGGAGCATGGGGCGCGCCCAGTTCTCGGGCCAGATCGAGTAGGCATTGAGCGTGTCGGCGGCGGCGGCCGGCGCGGCCAGCCAGGCGAGCACGGCGGCGAGGATCAGGGCGATGAGGCGGCAGTGGCGCATGAGTGTCCTCCGGGTCCGGCGAGTTGACGCGAATCTAGTCTGGGCGCCCGGGGGCTGTCAAGGCGCCTACGTGACACCGGGCCGCTTTGGGCCGATTCTTGGCCCTGCGACGCGCGTGTGAGCGCGCCCGATTGCGCCCGCCTGACGGC
>JBGPZD010000088.1:0-9018 GCA_041493605.1 Methylomirabilia bacterium | reverse complement strand
TGCCCCGCGAGGCCGTGGGCTACGTGGTCGGCACGGGCTACGGGCGCTACAAGGTGACCTTCGGCGACGCCCAGATCACGGAGATCACCTGCCACGCGCGCGGGGCGCAGTCGCTCTTCCCGGCCACCCGCACCGTCATCGACATGGGCGGGCAGGACACCAAGGCCATCAAGGTCGGGCCCGACGGGTCGGTGGTCGATTTTTCGATGAACGACAAGTGCGCGGCGGGCACGGGGCGGTTCCTCTCCGCCGCCGCGGACGTCACCGGGGTGGGGCTGGACGAGATCGGCCCGCTCTCGCTCGCAGCCAAGTCGCCGGTGCGGCTGACCTCCGTCTGCACCGTCTTCGTCGAGTCCGACATCATGTCCTACCTCGCCCAGCGCAAGACCATCGAGGACATCCTGGGCGGCGTCCACAAGGCCATCGCGACCCGCACCATGTCCCTCATCCGCCGCGTGGGCGTCGAGGACGAGATCACGTTCACGGGGGGCGTCTCGCTGAACATCGGCATGGTCCGAGCGCTGGAAGAGGTGCTGGGCAAGCCCCTCAACGTGAGCGAGGAAGGCCACTTCATGGGCGCGCTGGGCGCGGCGCTGTTCGCGCTGGAGCGCGCCCAGGCGGGGGCCCGCGGCGAGACCGTCGCCGTGGGCGCGGGGAGAAGCTAGCCATGCTGGTCGCCGGCATCGACATCGGATCGGGCACGACCAAGTGCGTCCTCGTGGACGGCACGGGTGCCGTGCGGGGGCGGGGCCTGGTCAAGACCAAGGCCGACTTCGAGAAGGTCTCGCGCGAAGCGCTGGAAGCGGCCCAGGCCGACACGCGGGCCGCGGGCGACGCCGTGGTCTACACGGCGACCACCGGGCTCGGCCGCTACGCCATCCCCTTCCGCGACATCCAGATCACGGACCTGACGTGCGGGGCCCGCGGCGCGGTCACGGCCTGCCCCGAGGCGCAGTACGTGCTCGACATCGGCGCCCAGTGCTCGCGCGCCATCAAGGTGCGCGAGGGCGGCAAGGTGAAGGAGTTCCACATGAACGAGAAGTGCGCCGCGGGGTCCGGCGGTTTTCTCGAGCGCGCCGCCAAGTATTTGGAGGTCACGGTGGCGGACATCGGCCCCCTGTCGCTCGGCGCGGCCAAGCCGCAGGCGATCTCCAGCGTGTGCGCCGTGCTGGCCGAGACCGAGATCATCAACCACGTGTCCGAGGGCGTGACCGTCGAGAACATCCTGCGCGGCATCCACAACTCGCTGGCCGACCGGGCGCTGTCCCTGCTCAAGCGCGTGGGGCTGGACGGCCCGGTGGCCTTCATCGGCGGCGTCGCCCAGCAGGAAGGCATGGTGGTCGCCCTCCGCGAAAAGCTCGGCGTGCCCGTGCACGTCCCCGACGGGCCCGAGTTCACCGCCGCGCTCGGCGCCGCGCTGCTCGGGCTGCAGCGTTACCGCAAGGTCTCCGCCCCGGCGGCGGCGTGAGAGGAGGCTCCTATGGCACGCACCACGACCACCGTCCGGGCCGTCGAGCCGTCCGACCTTGACGCCATCCTCCGCATCGACGAGAAGCTCACCAACCAGACGCGCAAAGAGTACTGGCAGCGCCGGCTGGACATGGCCGCCCTCCGCCCGCCGTGGATGTCCCTGGTGGCCGAGCTGGACGGCCGCCTGGTCGGCTTCATGTTCGGCTGGGTGAGCGAGTCCGAGTTCGGCATCGCCCGGCCCACCGGCTGGGTGGACCTGATCGGCGTGGACCCGCCCTACCGCGGGCGGGGCGTCGGGCAGGCGCTGGTCGGCCAGTTCGTCCAGAGCGGGCGCGAGCTGCGGGCCGTGGAGAAGGTCGCGACCCTGATCGATCTGGCCCAGGCCGACGTGCGCGAGTTCTTCGTCCGGCTGGGCTTCCACCACGGCCCGATGATCCAGATGGAGCGCGATGTTCAATCCTGATTCGAATCCACCCGCCGCGGTTGCCGGGCGGGGATAGTGACGGCAACCATCGTTGACACGGGCCGCCCGGCCGCCGGGTGCCCGAAAAGGAGGATTGCTATGCGTGTGATCCTGGCTCTCGCTCTCTCCGTCCTGGCCCTCGGCTGGGGCGTCCCGGCCGCCTACGCCCAGGAGGCGTACAAGATCGGCGCCATCTTCTCCATCACGGGCCCCGGCTCCTCGCTCGGCATCCCCGAGCGCGACACGGCCCTCATGATCGAGGCCGAGGTCAACGCCAAGGGCGGCGTCAAAGGGCCCGACGGCAAGCTGCACCCGCTCAAGCTGGTGATCTACGACGACGCCAGCGACGAGACCAAGGCGGTGCTGGCCGCCAAGAAGCTCATCGACGAGGACAAGGTGACCGCGATCGTGGGCACGACCCTGTCCGGGACCTCGCTCGCCATCCTCGACACGGTCCAGAAGGCCGAGGTGCCGCTGGTCTCCTGCGCCGCCGCCGCCAAGATCGTCGAGCCCGTGGCCGAGCGGAAGTGGGTGTTCAAGACGCCCCAGAGCGACTTCCTCATCACGGGCGTGCTCGCCGACTACCTCAAGGCCAAGGGGCTCACCAAGGTGGCGTGGCTCAACGTGGACTACGCCTTCGGTCAGCAAGGCTGGATCGAGTTCGAGAAGGCCGCCCAGAAGGCCGGCCTGACCATCGTCGCCAATGAAAAATTCGGCCAGAAGGACGTTGACATGACCGCCCAGCTGACCAAGGTCAAGGCGGCCAATCCCCAGGCCACGATCATCTGGTCCATCCCGCCGTCGGCCTCCATCGCCACCAAGAACTACGCCGACCTCGGGATCAAGGCGCCGATGTTCCAGAGCCACGGCGTGGGCAACAAGAAGTACATCGAGCTGGCCGGGCCGGCCTCGAACGGCGTGCTGTTTCCCGCCGGCAAGCTGCTGGTGGCCGAGCAGCTGACCGACAACGACCCGCAGAGGGCGGTGCTGCTGGCCTACGCGAAAGACTTCGAGGCCAAGTACGGCCCGCGCAACACCTTCGGCGGCCACGCCTGGGACGCTCTCTACGTCGTGCTGGGTGCCATGGAGAAGGCCGGAACCGACCGCGCCAAGGTGCGCGCGGCCATCGAGACGACCCGGGGCTTCGTGGGCATCACCGGCGTGTTCGACTTCTCCCCGGCGGACCACAACGGCCTGGACCGGCGCGCCGCCACCATGATCCAGATCGTGGACGGCCAGTGGCGCATGGCGAAATGACATGACGGTCACGGACCAGCTCGCCCAGTACCTGGCCTCCGGCCTCGTCGTGGGCGGCGTCTATGCGCTGATCGGGCTGGGCTTCGTGATTGTCTATAGCGTCACGCGCATCATCAACTTCGCCCAGGGCGAGTTCGTCATGCTGGGCGCGCTTCTCATGGTGACCTTCGAGGCGCGCGGGCTGCCCGCCGCCGCGGCCTTCGCGTGCACGGTGGCCGCGGTGGCGGCCCTGGGAGCGCTGCTGGAGCGGGCGGCCATCCACCCGATTCGCGGTGCCCCGCCGCTGGCCGCGCTCATCGTGACCATCGGCGCTTCCATCGCGCTGCGCGGCGGGGCCCTCGTCCTGTGGGGCACGGACCCGGTCGCGCTGCCGCCCTTCTCGCCGGGGCCTCCGCACCATGTGCTGGGGGCGACGGTGGTTCGGCAGGGGTTCTGGGTGCTGGCGGTGGCGGCGGTCGTGTTCGCCGCGCTCTGGTTTTTCTTCACCCGCACGTATCCGGGCACCGCGGTGCGCGCCTGCGCGGTCAACGCCCGGGCCGCCCGGCTCATGGGCATTCGCGTCGACCGCATGTTCCTGCTGGCCTTCGCGCTGTCGGGCGCGCTCGGCGCGGTCGCCGGCGCCGTCATCGCGCCCATCACCTACGCGACCTACGACATGGGGCTCATGCTGGGACTCAAAGGCTTCGTGGCGGCCGTCCTGGGCGGGCTGGTGAGTCCGCCGGGCGCCATCGCGGGCGGCTTTCTGCTGGGGCTGCTGGAGTCCTTTTCCGCCGGGCTCATCTCCTCGGCCTACAAGGACGCGGTCGCCTTCATCGTCCTCATCGTCCTGCTGCTCGTCCAGGTGGCCGGCTGGCTGCCCTGGCGGGTCGCGGAGGAAACCTAGGCCATGACCGCCGGCAGGCGCTGGGCCATCCTCCTGGGCGCGGCGGCCCTCGTCGCCGCGGCGGGGGGCTTCATGCGCTCGAGCTACCTGCTCGGCATGCTGGTCTTCATCGCGCTCAACGCCATGGCGGCCCTGGGGCTGTCGCTCGTCATGGGCTTTGCGGGGCAGGTGTCGCTGGGCCAGGCGGCCTTCTACGGCATCGGCGCCTACGTCTCCGGCGTGTTGAGCGCCTCCTACGGCTGGAATCCCTGGGTGGCCATGGCGGCGGCGGTCGCGGCCGGCGCGGCGACGGCCTTCCTCATTGGGCTGCCGGTGTTCAGGCTCTCGGGGCTGCTCCTCGCCATGGCCACGCTCGGCTTCGGCATCATCGTCTACTATGTGATGGTGAACTGGAGCGGAGTCACCGGCGGCCCCTCGGGGCTCACGGGCGTTCCACCGCTGGCGGTGGGCCCATTCCGCTTCGACACCGACGCCCGCATGGTGTGGCTGGCATGGGGCTGGCTCCTGCTGCTGCTGGGGCTCGCGGGCAATCTGGTGGACTCGCGGATCGGGCGCGCGCTGAGGGCCGTGCACGGCAGCGAGCCGGCCGCCCAGGCCGCCGGCATCGACACGGCACGCCTCAAGCTCGGCGTGTTCGCCGCCGCGGGCGCCTCGACGGCCCTGGCCGGGGCGCTCTACGCCCACTACCTGACCTTCATCAATCCCTCGCCCTTCGGCTTCGCCTTCTCGGTGGAGCTGGTGGTCATCGTGGTCCTGGGCGGCGTCTCGAGCCTCTGGGGCAGCGTGCTGGGCGCCGCCGCGGTGGTGCTGCTGGCCGAAGGGCTGAGAAGCCTGCTCCCGCTCTTGTCCGCATCCCGGGCCGGCGCCGAGTACGAGATCGTCATCTTCGGCCTCATCCTGATGCTCTTCATGATCTTCCTGCCCGCCGGGCTGACGGCGCTCGGACGGAGGCCGGCGTGATCGCCGGGCCGCTGCTCGAGGTCCAGGGGCTCACCAAGGAATTCGGCGGCCTGACGGCCGTCCGGGCCGTGGACTTCCGCGTGGCCGCGGGCCAGATCAAGGCGCTGATCGGCCCCAACGGGGCGGGGAAGACGACCATCTTCAACCTGATCAGCGGCGCGCTCGAGCCCACGCGGGGCGCCGTATTCTTCGAGGGCGAGCGCCTGCCGACCCGCCGCCCGCACGCCGTGGCTGCCCGCGGCATCGCGCGCACCTTCCAGCTCGCGCGGCTCTTCGGCGCCATGACCGTCCTCGACAACGTGCTGGTCGGCTGCCACCGGCGCGGGGAGGCGGGCTGGGCGGCCTGCGCCTTCCGGACGCGCGCGATGCGCGAGGAGGAGCGGCAGCTCAGGACGCGGGCGCAGCGCACACTGGAGCTGGTCGGGCTCGAGGCGCGGGCCGACGTGCCGGCTAATCTGTTAACGTACGGCGAGCAGCGGCTGGTGGAAGTCGCCCGCGCCCTCGGCATGGGCCCGCGGCTGCTGCTGCTGGACGAGCCCGGCGCCGGGCTCAGCCCGGCCGAGCACCTGAAGCTGGCGGTGCTGATCAAGCGGATCCGCGACGGCGGGACTACCGTGCTGCTCGTGGACCACCACATGGACTTCGTGATGGACATTTCCGACGAGGTCCTCGTTCTCTCCTACGGCGAGAAGCTGGCCGAAGGCGCGCCCCAGACGGTGAGGCGAAATCCCGCCGTGATCGAGGCGTACCTGGGCGAGGAGCCCGACTGATGGGCGCCGGGTCGCCCGAGGGCCTGCTCGAAGTCCGCGCGCTCGAGGCCGGCTACGGCCGGGCCCAGGTGCTCCGCGGCGTCGCGCTCGACGTGGCCCGGGGCGAGCTGGTGAGCATCGTGGGCCCGAACGGGGCGGGGAAGACCACCTTGCTGCGCGCCCTCACCGGCCTGGTGCCCGTCCGCGCCGGCAGCGTGCGCTTCGACGGCGAGCCGATCGCGGGCCGGCGGACCGAGGAGATCGTGCGGCTCGGAATCGTCATGGTTCCCGAGGGGCGCGATCTCTTCGGCCCGCTCACAGCGCGGGAGAACCTCCTCCTGGGCGCCTACCGCCACCCCCGCGCGGCCCGCCGGCGAACGGTGGCGGCCGATCTGGACCGCGTGCTGGCCCTGTTCCCCCGGCTGGCCGGCCGGCTCGAGCAGGCGGCGAACACGCTGTCAGGCGGCGAGCAGCAGATGGTGGCGGTGGGCCGCGCTCTCATGGCCCGGCCCCGACTGCTGCTGCTCGACGAGCCGTCGGTCGGCCTCGCCCCGCTGGTCATTGGAGAGATCTTCCGGGCCCTGGCCGCGCTCAAGGCCGAGGGCCTGACCATCCTGCTGGTGGAGCAGAACGCGCGCGCCGCCCTCCGCATCGCCGACCGCGGCTATGCGCTGAGCACCGGCGGCAACCTGGCCGAGGCCCGCGGGGCGGGTGCGGACGCCGAGTCCGCGCGCCGCGCGTACGGTTTCGACCGCGTCCGGGAGGAGTCACCACTATGAACGAGCTCACCGCCATCGAACGGGTCCCCCGCGCCGAGCTGGAGCGGCTTCAGCTGGCCCGGCTCAAGCGGCAAGTGGCTCGCGCCTCGGAGCGCGTGCCCCTCTACCGGGAGCGGCTGCGCCGCGCCGGCGTCGCGGCGGCCGACCTCCAGTCGCTCGACGACCTCCGCCGGCTGCCCTTCACCGTCAAGGACGACTTCCGCGACACCTATCCCTTCGGGCTCTTCGCGGTGCCCTTGGACGAGGTGGTGCGCCTGCACGCCTCCTCCGGCACGACCGGCAAGCCCACCGTGGTCGCCTATACGCGCCGCGACCTCGAGCTGTGGAGCGAGGTGATGGCGCGCACGCTCATGATGGGCGGCGTCGACCGCACCGACGTGGTCCACAACGCCTACGGCTACGGGCTCTTTACCGGGGGGCTCGGCTTCCACTACGGGGCCGAGCGGGTCGGCGCGGCCGTGATCCCGATCTCGGGCGGCTTCACCGACCGCCAGCTCACGGCGCTCACGGACTTCGGCTCGACCGTGCTCTGCTGCACGCCCTCCTACGCGCTTTACCTGGCCGAAGCCATCGAGGAGGCCGGCCTGGCGCCCAAGAACCTCAAGCTGCGGGTGGGCTTCTTCGGAGCCGAGCCCTGGACGGACGCGATGCGGGACGCCATCGAGACGCGGCTCAACATCATGGCGCTCAACATCTACGGCCTGAGCGAGGTGATCGGGCCCGGCGTGTCGGTGGAGTGCCCGGAGCGCCGGGGGATGCACGTGGCCGAGGACTGCTTCCTCCCGGAGATCGTGGATCCGAAGACCCTCGAGCCCCTGCCGCCGGGGGTAGTCGGGGAGCTGGTGTTCACCACGCTCACCAAGGAGGCGCTGCCGCTGCTGCGCTACCGGACCCGCGACCTCACCGCCATCGATCCCGAGCCCTGTCGCTGCGGCCGGACCCTGGTCCGCATCGGCCGGATTACCGGCCGCACCGACGACATGCTGATCATCCGCGGGGTCAACATCTACCCCTCGCAGATCGAGCACGCGCTGCTGCAGGTGCCCGACCTCGAGCCCCACTACCTCCTCGTGGTGCGCCGCGAGGGCCCGCTCGACACGCTCGAGATCCAGGTCGAGGCGCGCGCGAGCGCGGCCGAGGCGGGCAAGGAGGCGCTCGCCGCGCTTGGGTCGGTGGTGCGGCGCAAGATCTACGACGTCATCGGCCTCACGGCCGAAGCCACCGTCGTGCCCCCCAAGACCATCGAGCGCAGCGCAGGCAAGGCCAAGCGCGTGCTCGATCTGAGGAAGTGAGGTGTTCCCATGACCAGCCGCGCGACTGAGCCGAAGGCGAACCCGGGGCGCCCGGCTCCGGAGCCCGAAGCGCCCGCCGAGGCGCCGGGGACATGCCAGGTGTGCGGGGCGCGCCGGCGCCCGGAGGATCCGACCCTCTGCCGCGTCTGCGGCGGGCCGGTGATCAACTGGGGCTGGGCGCCATGACCCCGTTCCGGTTCCTGCGCTGCGCCGAGGACGGGGCCGTGTTGCGCGTGACGCTGGCCCGCCCGCCGCTCAACATCCTCACCATCGACATGATGGAAGAGCTCAACGCGGCGCTCGAGGCGGCGGTCGCGCAGCCCCGGCTCAAGGTGGTGCTGCTGGCCGCCGAAGGCAAGGCGTTTTCGGCCGGCGTGGCCATCGAGGATCATCAAGGCGACCGCGTCAAGCCGATGCTGGAGAGCTTCCACCGGATTTTCCGCCAGCTGCACAGCCTCGACTGCGTCACGGTGGCCGCGGTTCAGGGCGCCGCGCTGGGGGGCGGAGCCGAGCTGGCGACGTTCTGTGATGTCGTGATCGCGGCGGACACGGCGACCCTGGGCCAGCCCGAGATCAAGGTGGGCGTCTTTCCACCCATCGCGGCGCTGCACTACCCGGTCCGGGTGGGGCCGCACCGGGCGCTCCGGCTCCTGCTCACCGGCGAGATCATCGGCGCAGCCGAAGCCGAGCGGATCGGGTTGGTGGACCGCGTCGTCCCCCTGGACACGCTGGCCGAGGCCGTGGAGGCGGAGGTGGCCCGCTACACGGTCCAGAGCGCGCTCGTGCTCCGGCTGGCCAAACGCGCGGTGAGGGAGACCCTGGGCGGGAGCTTCGACGAGGGCCTGGGCGTGCTCGAAGAGATGTACCACCACGAGCTCATGACGACCGAGGACGCCGAGGAAGGCCTCCGCGCCTTCGTCGAGAAGCGCAAACCCGTGTGGAAGGACCGCTAACTCCCTCTCCCCTCTGGGGAGAGGGTCGGGGTGAGGGGAGAAGCCTCATGACACTCAAGGGCAAGACCGCGCTGGTCACCGGCGGCGGCCGTGGCATCGGCCGCGCCATCGCCTTGGGCTTGGCCCGGGAGGGCGCCCAGGTGGCGGTGCTGGACATTCTCAAAGACAACGCCGGGGCCGTCGCCCGCGAGATCGAGGCGCTGGGCGTGAAG
>JBGPZD010000159.1:0-3179 GCA_041493605.1 Methylomirabilia bacterium | reverse complement strand
GGGCGGGCGCCCCGCCGGCCGGCTGCCGCCCGCGCGCCGGCGGTGAGCGGCATCGAGGTGGTCTACCCCGCCGAAGACCTGCGTCCGGTCATCGTCGGCGAGCGGACCAATGTCATCGGTTCGCGCCGCTTCAAGGAGCTGATCGTCGAGGAGAAGTTCGAGGAGGCGTCCGAGATCGGGCGGGCGCAGGTGCGGGGCGGCGCCCAGGTCGTGGACGTGTGCCTGGCCAACCCGGACCGCGACGAGGCGGCCGACGTGGACCGCTTCATGGACTTCATCACGCGCAAGGTGAAGGCCCCGCTGATGATCGACTCCACGGACGCGCGGGTGATCGAGCTGGCGCTGCGCAAGTGCCAGGGCAAGGCCATCGTCAACTCCATCAACCTGGAGGACGGGGAAGAGCGCTTCGAGAAGGTCGTGCCGCTGCTGAAGACCTACGGCGCCGCGGTCGTCGTCGGCTGCATCGACGAGGACAAGCAGCAGGGCATGGCCGTCACGCGCGCGCGCAAGCTCGCCGTCGCCGAGCGATCCCATCAATTGCTCACGGCGAAGTACGGGGTTCCGGCGCGCGACCTGATCTTCGACGCGCTGGTCTTCCCCGTGGGCACCGGCGACGCCAACTACATCGGCTCGGCCGTCGAGACCATCGAGGGCATCCGGGCCATCAAGGGGCGCTTCCCGGAGGGCAAGACCATCCTGGGGATCTCGAACGTGTCGTTCGGGCTTCCCCCGTCGGGCAGGGAAGTGCTCAACGCGGTCTTCCTCTATCACTGCACCAAGGCGGGGCTCGACTACGCGATCGTCAACAGCGAGCGGCTCGAGCGCTATGCCTCGATCCCGGAGGAGGAACGGCGGCTCGCCGAGGACCTGATCTACTGGCGGGGCGCGGACCCCGTCGGCGCCTTCGCGGCCCACTTCCGCGGCAGGACGAAGGTCGCCACGCCGGTGACGCGCCTGTCTCTCGACGAGCGGCTGGCCCGCTACATCGTGGAGGGCTCCAAGGACGGGCTCATCGAGGACCTGGGGCTCAAGCTCAAGGAGACGGCGCCGCTCGACATCATCAACGGGCCGCTGATGAAGGGCATGGAGGAGGTCGGCCGGCTCTTCAACGACAACCAGCTCATCGTGGCCGAGGTGCTCCAGTCGGCCGAGGCCATGAAGGCCGCCGTGGGCTACCTCGAAGGCTTCATGGAGAAGGACGAGAGCGCCAGCCGCGGCACCATGGTGCTGGCCACGGTGAAGGGCGATGTCCACGACATCGGCAAGAACCTGGTCGAGATCATCCTCAAGAACAACGGCTACCGGATCGTGAACCTGGGGATCAAGGTGCCGCCCGAGGACCTCATCGCCGCCTATCACACCCACAAGCCGGACGCCTTCGGGCTCTCGGGGCTGCTGGTCAAATCGGCCCAGCAGATGGTCGTCACCGCCCAGGACCTCCGCGCGGCCGGCATCGAGATCCCGCTCTTCGTGGGCGGCGCCGCGCTCACGCGGAAGTTCACGGCCACGCGCATCGCGCCCGAGTACGCCGGCGTGACCCTCTACGCCAAGGACGCCATGGACGGCCTGGACCTGGCCAACCGGCTCTTCGGCGCCACCACGCGCGAGGCGCTCGTCGAGCGGCTCCGCGCCGAGCAGGAGGCGCTGCGCGCCGGCCCCGATGCCGCCGCGGCGCCCGCGGCCGCCCCGTCGCGGCCGGTCTCCGCCCGCTCCGCCGTTTCGCGTGCCGTGCCCGTGCCCACGCCGCCCGATCTCAAGCTCCACGTCCTGCGCAATGTGCCGCTCAGCCACATCTATCCATACCTGAACCTCCAGATGCTCTTGGGCAAGCACCTGGGCGTAAAGGGGTCGGTGGCGCGGCTGCTCGAGCAGGGTGACCCCAAGGTCCGCGAGGTCCACGAGGCGGTGGAGGGGCTCGAGCGCGAGGCGGCCGAGCACGGGCTCATCCGGGCGGACGGGCTCTATCGCTTCTACGAGGCGCGGTCCTCGGGCAACGACCTGATCCTCTACGCCGACGGGCGCGAAGCCGCCCGCTTCAAGTTCCCGCGCCAGCCGGGCGGCGAGCGGCTCTGCCTGGCCGACTATGTCCGCGACGTCGACTCCGCCGAGCCGGACTACGTGGCCCTCTTCGCCGTCACCTGCGGCGCCGGTGTGCGGCGGCTCGCCGAGCAGTGGAAGGAGGAGGGCCTGTACCTCCGCTCCCACATGCTCCAGGCGCTGGCCATCGAGTGCGCCGAGGCCTTCGCCGAGATGCTCCACGCGCGGCTGCGCACCCAGTGGGGCTTCCCGGATCCGCCGGGCACGAGTCTTCAAGACAAGCTCAAGGCCCACTACCGCGGCCTCCGCGTGTCGTTCGGGTATCCCGCGTGCCCCAACCTGGCCGACCAGGGCATCTTGTTCGACCTGCTCCAGCCCGGGGAGATCGGCCTCGCCCTCACCGAGGGGTTCATGATGGACCCCGAAGCCTCAGTGTCGGCCTTGGTCTTCCATCACCCCGAGGCCAAGTACTTCGGGGTCAGGTCTTGAAATCCAGCATGGCGCCACCGATTTGCCGTAATTCAAGACCTGACCCCAGGTTCATGGCGCTGCTTGGCGAGGAGAAGCTGGCGGGCAAGCGGGTGCTCGACGTCGGCTGCGGCTGGGGCCGCCTGGCCCTGCTGCTGGCGCCGGCATGCGCCCATGTCGTCGGGCTCGACCGCGACCCCGCGCTCATCAAGGAGGCGCGCGAGCGCGCCGCCGCCGCGAACCTGACCAATGCCGAATTCCACGAAGCCGACGTCGAGCGCGAGGAGTACGATCGCTGGGTGCCCGACCTCATCACGGCCCACCTCTGCGCCTCGGACGCCATCATCGAGCGGGCGGCGCGGGCGCTGCGGCCCGGCTGCTGCCTCGGCATGGTGGCCTTCCACGTGGACCAGTGGAAGGAGACGGGCCGGGTCTCGCGCTTCGCCTATGACGAAGCGCGCATGGAGCGCGTGCTGCGGGCCGCGGGGTTCACGCCCGAGGCGCTCGAAGTGGACCGCGAGGAGCGGCGCTTCGCCTCGGTCGAGGAGGGGCTGGCCGCCGCGGTCGGCCTCGCCGACACGTGGAAGGCCGACGGGCGGTGGCACGGGTACATCGCCTTCCTCGAAGCCGGGGGGCGCACGCTCACGCGGAGCCATCTCATCGTGAAGGCGCGG
>JBGPZD010000045.1:0-17677 GCA_041493605.1 Methylomirabilia bacterium | reverse complement strand
GATGAACGCGGGCGGGGCGATCACGACGACCGATGCCTCGGCGGCGGCGGTGGCGATCAACGTGAACACGGCGCTGGGGGGCACGGGCGGGGCGGCCCTGCGGAGCATCACGACGGGCTCGGGCGGGACGCTGACGGTGGCGACCGACACCGGGGGCAACGCCACGGGCGGCTCGATCACTCAGACGGCGGCGACGCTCCTGAACGTCGGCACGGGCACGGTGGCGCTCACAACGCCGACGGCGGGCGCCAGCGGGATCGGCACGGCCGGGGCCAATATCCGGACCACGGCCGACACGATCACGGCCGCCGCGGGCTCGGGCGGAGTGTTCATCACCGAGACGGACGGGGCGGCCTTCACGGCGACGGCCATCGGGGCGGGGCCGATCAGTCTGACGAGCACGACGGGGACGCTGACGGTGGCAGGGCCGATCTCGACCGGCAGCGGCGCAATCACCCTCTCCAGCGGGGACGCAGTCGCGCTCAACGCCAACGTGGGCGGGGCTGGGAGTAGCCCGATCACGATCAATGTCAATACGGACGGCGCCGGGGCGGAGGGCTTCACGCAGAACGCCCTCGGGACCATCACGACGACCAACGCCGGGGCCGGGGCGGTCGCGATCAACGTCAACGCGGCGGCCGGCGGGACGGGCGGGGCGACGCTTACTAACATCACGGTAGGCTCGGGCGGCGGGATCACGGTCGCGACCGACACGGGCGGCAACGCCACCGGCGGCTCGATCATCCAGCCCGGCGGCGGGCTCCTCGACGCGGGCACGGGCGCGGTCACGCTCACGACTCCCGTGGCCGGGGCCAGCTCGGTTGGCGCACCGGCGGCAAAGATTCAGGTCACGGCCGACTCAGTGACCGCCGCCAGCGGCTCGGGGGGCGTGTTCATCAACGAAACGGATGGCGCCTCATTCACGGCGACGGCGGGCGGCTCGGGGCCGATCAACCTGATGACGGGCGGGACGCTCACGGTCGCCGGCCCCATCACGAGCGGCACCGGCGCGATCGACCTGATGGGAGCGAGCATCGTCCAGAACGCGAACGTGAGCACCGCGGGCACGGGGACGATCTCGGCGACCGCGACGACCGGGCCCATCACGATGGCTGATGGGACGACGTCCAGCACCACCCCGGGCACGGGGGATATCAACTACAACGCGGCCGGCACCATCACCCTGGCCACGCTCCTGGCCGGCGGGGCCGCTGGAGTGAATTCGACCGGGGGCTCCATCCTGGACGGCAACGTCGCCGCGCTCAACGTTGCGACCGGCGCCGGCGCCACCCTCCTAGCCGGAGGCGGAATCATCGGCACGCTGGTCGCGCCCATCGATGTCCAGGTGACCAACCTGGCCAACGTGAACGCCACCGGCCAGATCGGCGGGGTCTCGATCGTCATCAACGGGACGACGGGCGACAACACCCTGCACTTCCCGTTCACCGTGCCCGGCCGGATCTATTTCAACGGGACCCTTCTGTATCCGCTGCCCCCGCCCCTGAACTTCCCCGGCAGCGGCCTCGGCGGGATTCTCGAAGAAATGGCCATGACCCTCCAGGGGTCCGTCCCCAGGGCTGTCACCCTGAAGTTGGCCCCGTCCGGGTCCGTGATGCTGTCCGCCTGTGAGGAAGGCACGATCTCCGCCGCCGACGGGACCGAGGAGCTCCAGATCTACTGCCCGGCCGATTCCGAGCCGGCGGAGACCCAGCCGGCGGAGGCCCAGCCGGCGGAGACTTCGCGCTAGGCCGTCACCGGGGCGCTGCTCCCCTCGTTGTAGTCGCGTCGCCAACCCTCCAGGTTCCACGGGCCTCATCAAGATTCCTCCTACTGGTGGAAGGCGCCCTCGAAGTGGTGCGTGAACTCGTGGAGCAGGACCTGGTGGTTAGCGACGGAGACGATCATCTTGTCGGCCGGCACATAGCAGCCGTAAATGCGCACGGTCGTCGAGACCTTGGCACCCCGGAGCTTGCAGATCAGCTCGACATCGGGCTGGGGCCGGATCAGCACGGTGATCGGCCCGACCTTGTACGCGTCGCCGCCAATGTGGGCTTGCCCCGTGCTCAGGTACCCCCCCTGGGTCGCGCAGCCCGACAGCGCGAGCGCGAGGACGAAGGCTGCGGCAAGGCGACTCAGACCGCGGTGCCGGGGCCGCTCGAGTTGGGTGCTGGGTGGAGCCGCAACCATGTTGTCCATCACAACCCTTGATAGAGCAAGCAGCGTGCCGCTCCCAACCAGTCACGCCTCGGAGCCTCGCTCGATCCACTTCGCTCTCATTTCATCCACTTACGAGACAGGCCTGCTTGTCGTCCTGGCCGCGTCGAGCCGGATGCTGGGGCTTCGCTATAGGGAGCGAGCCCGGGTTCGTGCGCGGCCACTATAGCGCCCCATCAACAAGTTCCGACCTCAATTGAGGGCCCGGCGTCAGAGCCGGGAGTGGGCCGGCGCCAGCGCTTCCATGACCTCGACGGCCCGCTCGATCGTCGCGCCGTCGGGGTCGAAGTTGCCGTCCAGAAACAGCTCGGTCAAGCCCTCCTCGGCGTAGCGGCGCACGTCCTCCCGGATCTCCGCGATCGTTCCCCACAGCGGCCGGCGATCCTTCCCCTGCGGGGTCGCGAAGAGCCTGAAGCTGCCGCGGCAGACGATCTGAAGCCTCGACGGATCCTTGCCCGCGGCGGCCGCGGCGGCGCGGACCTCCTTGACCACCGGCGCGACGTCGCTGAGCGGCATGTTGCCGCCGCTGAAGCCGTCGCCGAGCGTGACGGCGCGCCGGACCACGGCGGCGCCCGCATAGCCGCCGATGGTGATCGGCGGGTGGGGCTTCTGCAGCGGCTTGGGCTCGATCGTCGACTTCGCCACGCGGTAGAACTCGCCGTTGAACTCCACGACCTCGTCGGTCCAGATGGCCTTGAGGCAGCGGAGGAACTCGTCGGCCCGCTTGCCGCGATCCCGGTACGGCACGCCGACGGCCTCGTACTCGTCCATGGACCAGCCGATGCCGAGCCCTACGTCGAGCCGACCGCCCGAGACGATGTCGAGGGTGGCGAGCTGCTTGGCAAGGAGGATGGGCGTGTAGTACGGCATGATCAGCACGCTGGTGCCGAGCCGGATCTTCGAGGTGGCGCCGGCGACGAAGGCCAAAGTCACCGTGGGATCCATCACGCGCTGGAAGGGCTTGGGCCACGTGGGCCCGGGCGCCGGCGGGTAGGGGTTCTTGGGCTCGAGCGCATAGAGCAGCCGCTGGAACACCCAGAGCGAATGGTAGCCGAGCGCTTCGGCCTGTCGGGCGATGCGCAACTGGTTCTCCGGCGTGGCCCAGGCGCCGGCCGTCGGGAGCGAGAAGCCGAGCTCCATGGATGGTTTCTCCCGTTCAGCGGAGGTCGCGGAAGAAGGCGCGGATGTCGGCGGCCAGCGCCTCCGGCTCTTCGAGCGCGGCGAAGTGGCCGCCCGCCGGCATTACCGTCCAGCGGCGGATATTGTACATGCTCTCGGCGAGCGAACGGGGCGGCCGCACGATCTCCTTGGGGAACGCGGCGTACGCCGTGGGCACCTCGATCCGCTGCCCGTCGGCGATGGGCCACGGCCCGTGGTAGCGCGCGTAGTAGGGCCAGAAGGACGAGTTGATGGCGCCTGTGATCCAGTAGAGCATGATGTTGGTCAGTAGCTCGTCCTTGGAGAAGCGCCGCTCGACGTCGCCCCCGCAGTCGCTCCAGGCGCGGAACTTCTCGACGATCCACGCGGCCAGCCCGACGGGCGAGTCGGTGAGGCCATAGGCCAAGGTCTGCGGCCGGGTACCCTGGATCCACTGGTAGCCCGTCTCCTCCCTCAGCCAGCGCGCCAACTCGTCGAGATACCGTCGCTCCTCGTCGGTCGGATTTGCCGGCCGGCCGATGTCGCGCCTGAGCGAGAGGAGGTTGACGTGAATCCCTATCAGGCGGTCGGGGTACGCGGCGCCCAGGCGGGAGGTGATGAATCCGCCCCAGTCGCCGCCCTGGGCCGCGAAGCGCCGGTAGCCCAGCACGTCGGTCATCAGCGCCGCGAAGGCGTCGGCGATCTCGGCGACGCCGAAGCGCGGCTGGCCTGGGGCGAACGAGAAGCCGTAGCCCGGTAGGGACGGCGCGACAACGCTGAATGAATCGGCGGGGTCGCCGCCGAAGCGGGCCGGGTCGGTGAGCAGGGGAATGATCTTGTGGAACTCCCACACCGAGCCCGGCCAGCCGTGAGAGAGGAGCAGCGGCAGCGGCTTGGGGCCGAGTCCTTCGGCGTGGATGAAATGGAGCGTGATGCCCGCCACCGGCGCCGTGAACTGGGGGAAGCCGTTGAGCGCGGCCTCGTGAGTGCGCCAGTCGTAGCGCTCACGCCAGTAGGCGACCAGCTCCTTCATGTAGGTCAGGCTGGTGCCGTAGCTCCACGCGGGGCCGGGCGCCTCGTCGGGCCAGCGGACGCGCTCGAGGCGCTGCGTCAAGTCCACCAGCACCTCGTCGGCGACGTGGACCCGGAACGGGCGCGGCGGCATCAGAAGACGGGCCGCTCGACGTAGCCGCCGAAGACCTGGCGCAGCCGCGCGACGATCTCGCCCAGGGTCGCGCGCGCGCGGACCAGCTCGATGGTCACGGGCATCAGGTTGACCGCGGGGTCGCGGGCTTCGGCTTCGAGCCGGCCCAGCAGCCGCGTGACCAGCGCCCCGTCGCGCCGGGCGCGCGCCGCCTCGAGCCGCGCGAGCTGGCGCGCCTCGACGGCCGGGTCCACCTTGTGGATCGGGAGGGGCGGGGGCTCGAAGGGCTCGACATGGGTGTTGACGCCGATCACCGGCTGCTCGCCCGACGCGCGGCGCCGCGCCGTCTCGTAGGCCGAGTCGGCGATCTCGCGCTGGAAGAAGCCCTCCTCGATGGCCTTGATGGTGCCGCCCATGGCGTCCACCTTGGCCAGGACGCGGAAGACCTCGGCCTCGATCCGGTTGGTGAGCGCCTCGACGTAGTAGGAGCCGCCCAGCGGGTCGACCACGTTGGCGACCCCCGTCTCCGAGGCGATGATCTGCTGGGTCCGCAGGGCGATCTTCATCGCCTCCTCGGACGGGATGGCGTAGGCCTCGTCCATGCCGTTGGTGTGCAGCGACTGGGCGCCACCCAGCACCGCGGACAGCGCCTGGAGCGCCGTCCGCACGATATTGTTCATCGGCTGGGCCTTGGTGAGCGTGGCCGCCGCCGTCTGGCAGTGGAAGCGCAGCCGCATGGACTCGGGCTTCCGCGCGCCGAACCGCTCCTTCATGAGCTTGGCGTAGACGCGCCGCGCGGCGCGGAACTTCGCCACCTCTTCGAAAAAGTCGGCCTGGGCGACGAAGTAGAAGGCCAGCCGCGGCGCGAACTCGTCCACGCCCACACCGGCCCGGGTGACCTCCTCGACGTAGGCCGCGGCATTGGCCATCGTGAAGGCGAGCTCCTGCACCGACGTCGCGCCGGCCTCGGAGATGTGGTAGCCGCTGATGTTGACGGGGTTGTAGCGCGCCAGGTTCCGCGCCGAGTAGACGATCATGTCCCGCATGATCCGCATGGACGGGCGGATGGGGAAGATCCACTCCTTCTGCGCGATGTACTCCTTGAGGATGTCGGCCTGGACCGTGCCCGACAGTTTGTCGAGGTCGAGGCCGCGCGATTGGGCGAGGGCCACGTACATGGCCAGCAGGATCCATGCCGTGGGGTTGATGGTCATGGACACCGAGATGCCCTCGAGGTCGATGCCGTCGAAGAGCGCTTCCATGTCGTCGAGCGTGTCCACGGCCACGCCCTCGCGGCCCACCTCGCCCAGCGAGCGGGGGTCGTCGGAGTCGAAGCCCATCAGGGTGGGCATGTCGAAGTCCACGCTGAGCCCGGTCTGCCCCTGGGCGATGAGGTACCGGAAGCGGCCGTTGGTGTCTTCTCCGGTGCCGAAGCCGGCGATCTGGCGCATGGTCCAGCAGCGGCCGCGATACATCGTGGGATAGGGCCCGCGGGTGAAGGGGTACTGCCCGGGCAGGCCGACGTCGTCCATCGACGTGCCGGCGATGTCCTCGGCGGTGTAGATCCGCTTGAGCGGCAGGCCGGACAGGGTGCGGTACTCGGCGCGCGACTCCGGCTGGCGCTCGAGGAAGCCCTTCAGCTCGCCCGCCTCCCACTGGGCCCGCTGGGTCGCGGCGCGCTTGATCGCTTCGGGATCGAAGAAGTTGGATTCGGTCATCGGGTCGCCTCCCCAATCGTGCGTCGATACAAATCCCGGTCGTCGATTACGCGGCGGGCCTTGAACTCGGTCCGGGGCAGGGCGCCCTCGGGGACAAGATCGATGACGGGGTGGACGCCGACGCGCGCCCTGAGCCGTTCGCGCATGGTGCGGGCGAGCGCCTCACGCCGTGACGGCTCGGCGTGGCTCGGCGCGTACTCGGCGCGGATCAGCAGCTCGTCCATGGCTTCGCGCCGCGAGACGATCATCCTGAACTCGCCGCCGAAGCCGTCGATGGCGCGCAGCGTGTCCTCCACGGTGCTGGGATAGATGTTTTCCCCGCGCACGATGACCATGTCGTCGAAGCGGCCGTAGAGCCCGTCGGGCAGTCGCGGGTAGGTGCGCCCGCAGGGGCAGGGATCGTCGACCCAGCGCGCCCGGTCCCCCGACACGAGGCGAATCATGGGCTGCGACGTCCGCTCGAGGTGGGTGTAGACGGGCGTGCCCTCGGAGCCGTAGGGCAAGGGCTGGAAGGTCTCGGGGTCGCAGACCTGGGTGTAGACCAGGTCCTGCCAGAGGTGCATGCCGGTGCGGTGGCGGCACTCGGCGTTGGTCATCCAGGGGCTCATCTCGGCCATGCTGCCCATGTCGACGCAGATCCCGCCGAAGGTCTTCTCGATCAGCGCCTTGGTGGCCGGGATGCCCGCCCCGGGCTCCCCCGAGAAGAAGAGGGTGGCGAAGCCGAGGCTCCGGGGATCGATGCCGTCGCGCCGCGCGGTCTCGGCGAAGTGCAGCGCGTAGGACGGCGTGCCGTAGAAGGCTGTCGGCTTGAGATCGCGCGCCCACTGGACGGCGGCGAGGGTCTGGCCTTGGGCGCCGGCGCCGAAGGGGAACACCGTCGCTCCCAGCCGCTCCCCACCGGCCAGGGCGCCCCAGGAGCCCAGGTACAGGCTGAAGAACGAGCAGAGCAGGATCCGGTCGTGGGGCCGGATACCCGCGCCCCAGAGGATGCGCGCGTGGGCCTCGCCGATGCGCAGCCAGTCCTCCGCGCCGACGCCGAACACCGTGGGCCGGCCGGTGGTCCCGCTCGTGCCGTGGATGCGGGCGACCTCGTCAGGCCGGATGCAGAGGTAATCCCCGAACGGCGGCGCCGCGGCCTGCGCCGCCCGCAGCTCGCCTTTCTGCACCGCCGGAAAGCGGGCGAGGTCGTCCAGGCTCTTGAGCGTGTCGGGCGACACGCCCGCCGCCTCCCACTTGCGGCGGTAGAAGGGGCTCTGGTTCCACGCGTAGTGCACCTGGCGCGCGAGCTTGGCGAAGACGAGCTCGTCGCGGACGGCGGGCGGGGCGCACTCGATCTCCGGCAGCCAATGCTCGGCCGCCGGCGCGGGACGGTAGCGCGGATCGTAGGCGGGCGGCCAGCGGGTCAGATCCACGCCTCGCGAGCGCTTCAACGCGGCCAGGTCGAGCGAGGCCACAGCGTCAGCGCGGTTGGCGCGCCGCGACGAGTTCGCGGATGCGGGCGACGATGGCTTCGGGCGGCGTGTCCTGGAGGATGAGCTCGGCCACGCCGATCCGCTTGAGCGGCGGCACGTCCTCGTCCGGAATGACGCCGCCGCCCACCAGAAGCATGTCGGTGGCCCCGGCGGCCCGCATCGCGTCCAGGATGCGCGGGAAGATCGTCATGTGCGCGCCCGACAGGAGGCTCACTCCCAGCACGTCGACGTCCTCCTGCACGGCCGCGGTGACGACCTCCTCGGGAGTCCGGTGCAGGCCCGTGTAGACCACCTCCATGCCGGCATCGCGCAGGCAGCGGGCGACGACCTTGGCGCCGCGGTCGTGGCCGTCGAGGCCGACCTTGGCGATGAGCACGCGGATGGGACGCCGGGAGGAAGCCTCGGCCTGGCGCTGGGTCTCGGTCATCGGAGGCGGAGCGGAGGGGGCGCTAGACGCGCGACGGCTTGCTGCCCAGGCCCTCCGGCCGCTCGGCCGCCCGGGGCATGGCGTCGGAGCGCGCCGCGCCGCCGTTGTCGCCGGTGGGGACGCCGGCGCGGGCGACGTCGAGCACATCGCGGATCTTCGCGGCCAGCGCGTCGGGCGTGAACGGCTTGGAAAGGAAGGCCATGCCGGCCCCCAGTACCCCGTGCCGCACGATCGCGTCGTCCGTGTAGCCCGACATGTAGAGCACCTTCATGTCGGGGCGGAGCGGGGCCAGCCGCTGCGCCAGCTCGCGGCCGCTCATCTGGGGCATCACCACGTCGGTAACCATGAGGTGGATGGGGCCGCTGTGGCGGGCGCTGATCTCGAGCGCCTCGGCCCCGTGCCGCGCCTCGAGCACAGCGTAGCCGTTCATCTCGAGGATCTCGCGGACCACGGCCCGGACGCGCTGGGCGTCCTCGACCAACAGGATGGTCTCGCCGCGTGCGGTCTTGGGGCCGTCGTCCACGATCGGGGTCGGGATTTCGACTGTCGCTGCGGCCGCCACCGGCTCCTCGACGCGCGGCCTGGGCGGCGGGGCGACGTCCTCGCGGCGGGGCGCGGTGGCGGGAACCTCCGGCCTCGGCGCTGTCAGGTCTTCCCGCCGGCGCATGGGCGTGGGCGTCGGCGCGGGCGCTTCTGCGTGCGGCGGCGCTGCGGCGGCCTCGGCGCCGACCTCGACGCGCGGCAGGTAGACGCGGAACGTGGTGCCCCGCCCGGGCTCGCTCTCGACCCAGACGTGCCCGCCGCTCTGGTTGACGATGCCGTACACGGTCGAGAGCCCAAGCCCCGTGCCCTTGCCCTGCTCCTTGGTCGTGAAGAACGGCTCGAAGATGTGGGAGCGGGTCTCGGCGTCCATGCCGACGCCCGTGTCGCTCACCTCGAGCATCACGTAGTGGCCCGGTTTGGCGCCGGCCCGGCGCTGCGCCGCGGCCTCGTCCACTTCCACGTTGGCCGTCCGGACCGTCAGCCGGCCGCCGTCGGGCATGGCGTCCCGGGCATTGACGGCCAGGTTCAGGACCATCTGCTCGACCTGGCCGGGGTCGGCCTTCACGCGCCCGAGGTCGGGCGCCGTCACCGTGACCAGGTTGATCGTCTCGCCGATGAGCCGCTGCAGCATCTTGTGAATGCCGCCCACGATGGTGTTGATGTCGAGCACCTGTGGCGCCACCACCTGCTTGCGGCTGAAGGCCAGCAGCTGGCGCGTCAGCGTCGCCGCCTGGTCGGCGGCCTCGCGGATGCCCTCGGCGTTCTGGCGGAGCGGATGAGCCTGGGGCAGTCGGCGCAGGATCAGGTCGCTATCGCCCCGGATGACCATGAGCAGGTTGTTGAAGTCGTGGGCGATGCCGCCCGCCAGCTTGCCCACGGCGTCCATCTTCTGCGCCTGGCGCAGCTGCTCCTCGCTCTGGCGCAGCGCCTCTTCGGAGCGCTTGAGCTCCGTGAGATCCACGGTCAGACCCCGGAGCTGGGAGGCGCGCCCCTCGTTGTCCGTGACCACGTGCACGATGTCGCGCAGCCAGACCTCGCGGCCGTCGGGCGTGACGGTCCGGTACTCGAACTCGTGGTCCGCGGCCTTGGCCATCGCCTCGCGGCAGATCTTCATGCAGCGCTCGCGGTCGTCCGGGTGGATGCGCGTGATCCAAAAGTCGCGCTCGCGCAGCCACCGGTCGACCGGGTAGCCCAGGGTTCGCTCCGCCCGCTGGCTCACGAAGGAAAACTTGAGCGTGGCGGCGTCCGCTTCCCAGACGATGGCGTCGAGCCCCTGGACGAGGTCTCGGAAGCGCTGCTCCGAGGCCTGATGCGCCGCCTGCAGGCGCTCTTCCTCGGTGAGGTCCTCGATGATCAGCAGCAGGCGCGCGGACTCCTCCTCGGTCATCCGGATGCCGGTCATGGTGATGCGGACCGGTCGCGTCTCCTGGCGCGGGCTGACGAACAGGTCGAAGAGCACGTCGTGCTGCGCCTGGCCCGACTGCAGCACCTCGCGCGCCCGCCGCAGGAGGCCCTCGGCCCGGACCACGTCCTGCAGCTCCCGGCCCACGACGTCGTCCTGGTGGAGCTGGAAGGACTCGAAGAACGAGCGGTTGGCCGAGAGCACGCGCATGTCGGCCGACAGCAGCAGCAGCCCGGAGGGCACGCTGGCCACGATCTTCTCGGCGTAGCCCTTGAGGGTGAAGATGGCCCGCTCCTGGCGCATCTGGGCCTTGAGCAGGTGGGCGCGCTGATGCTGCCGGTACAGGCTGATGAGCAGGGCCGCCAGCACCAGCAGCATGGCGCCCGCGACCGCGCCCGCCAGCTGGCTGTCCTTGTGGAAGCCGGCCAGGGCCTCATCGCGGTCCACCTTGAGGACGAGACCCCAGTTGGCCGGCGCGATGTAGCGCGTGGCGGCGAACGTGGACACCGCACGGTAGTCGGTGAGCTGCTCGACGAAGGCGTCGCGGCCCTCCTGGGCAGCCTTCGCCAGATTCCGGAGCGCCTCGAGCGACCGGCTCACGGCCCCCCAGCCCGCCGGGTTGTGGCGGAGCGGCGAGAGGTAACTGGGCTCGGCGCCGTCGAACCGGAAGAGCAGGGTCTCGCCGGTGCGGGTCGGGACGGTCTCGTCGGTGAGCAGCGGGAAGAGCCCGCTCTCGGGCTTCATCCGAAGCGAGACCACGCCGAGCAGGGAGCGGGAGCCCGCGGCGTCGCTCTTGACCGGGCCGCCGTCGGCAAAGACCGGCACCGCGATGGTGAGCAGCCGGCGACCACTCTTCTCTGTGTTGAGGTCGATCTTGACCTGGCGGCTCTTCGTCACCGCCGCGATGACATCCGGGCTCTCGGGCGGCAGGTCCGCGGCGCCGGCGGAGCGGGTCACCCAGCGGCCCTGGCTGTCGTAGACCGTGATGGCCGCGTACCCGTAGGCCGAGGCCATGCGGTTGAGGACTTGGACCACCAACTCGTCGCCGCCCTTGCCCGGGCCTCCCAGCAGCGTCCTCACCGACGGGAAGGACGCGAGGACTTCGGCATCGGCGCGCCGCGAGTTGAACCAGTTCGCCACTAGCTTGGCGCGGTCGTCGGCGATGGTCGAGACTCGCGCCCTCCAGCTGGCGACGGCGTCCTGGCGCTGGTTGTCGATGTGGTACCAAAACGCGACCAGCACCAGCGCGGTGCCGACCAGGAAGGCGAGGATGTACGCCCAGGGGATCCCGCGGGATGGTTCAGGACGCCGGGCAGACCCCTGGCCCAGCGAGTCTCGACCCGCTCGGGTGTTTGGCCTGGGGGGTTCGGGGCGGCTGCTCATCCGCGCTGCTCCATGACCATCGGATCACCTTCACCCGCTGCGGGCTTGTGCGCTCCCGACCCGATGGCCTCTAGCGGCCCGCCATCCGTCGGCAGCACTCCCTTTGGAGAAAAATCCCATCTTCATGGGGAGCCCGTCTGGTAAGCATACGAAAAACCGATAGCTTCCACAAGATTTATACCCCCCGAGCCGGCCCCGCCGGATCTCCGGGCTCTGCTGAGAATAAGCGCAGTAAAATCAAGCGCTTAGGTGGAATGTACCATCAAATGTACCATCAGATGTGGCTTCTCAGCAGGAGCTCCTTGGGGTGGGGGTGCAGATAGACTTGGTCGGCCACCGAGCCGACCTCGAACCGCGCGACATAGTGGTTGATCAGGGTGATCGGCACGATGAGCGGCACCAGCCCGCGGGCGTAGCCGCCGATCAGCCCCAGCAGCTCCCGTTTCTCGCCGCCGCTGAGCCTCGCCTTGAAAAATCCCATGATGTGCTGGAGGACGTTGATTTGCTTCCGCGCCGTGGCCTTGACCCGGAGCGCCCGCATGAACCCGTCGCCGTAGCGATCGAGCCAGACCTCCCGCGGCTGCTTCGTGACCCCGGCCACCAGCCGGCCCAGCCGCGCGTAGTGCTGCGGGCTGTGGGCGAGGAGCAGATATTTGTGCGCGGTGTGGAAGGCCACGATGTCGGCGGGCCGCGGGCCCGACTCGCGCAGCGCGGTGAGGCGGCGGTAGGCGAAGACGCGGGTGATGAAGTTGTCGCGCCGCGGCGGATCGGTGAGCCGCCCTTCCTCCTCGACGGGGAGCAGGGGCAGCGCGTCCAGCAGCGCCCGTGCGAAGAGCCCGCTGCCCGCGCCCGACGGCGCACCGTCCTCGGCGTACACCGTGACGCGCTCCATCCCGCACGAGGGCGACGCGCGCTTGAGGAGGTAGCCCGAGAGCCCCTCGCGGGCCAGCGCCTCCACGCGCCGGCGCGCGTGGGCGGTCATCGTGTCCGTGAGGTCCCGGCCGCTCTGGGTCGCGACCATCCTGGGCCGCGCGGGATCGCCCACCAGTCGCAGCGGTTCCCGCGGCGCGCCCAGCCCGATCTCCATCTCCGGGCAGACGGACACCCACGAGACGTAGTGGCCGAGGACACCGGTGATGTAGCTGTCCTTCTGGTGGCCGCCGTCGTAGCGCACCTCCTCGCCGAGCAGGCACGAGGAGACGCCGATTGTGATCGGCAGCGAGGGCGAGCGCCAGGCCGGCGGGGCGGCGGCCATCAGGAGACGCGGTAGCGGACCTCGAAGTTGAGGCAGCCGGTGGGCGAGCGGAACGGGCCGTGGGGCATTCCGGGCGGGCGCACCGCGACCGAGCCCGGGCCGTAGGTCCGGCCGCCGCACTCGAATGTGCCCGACACGACGTAGATCTCCTCCCAGAAGTCGTGAGTGACCACCCGGTCGTTGCCGGCCCCCGGATCGAAGCGGAGCAGGCGCGTGGTCACGCCCTCGTCCGCGCCGCCGCTGATGATCTGTTCCCAGACGCCGGCGGGGAATCCGGGCGCGGGCCGCCACGGCAGGTCGCGGGGGTCGAAGAACTCGTGCTCGCCCTTCACGGTCATGGATTGTATCCGCCACGCCGACCGTCGAACCGGCCCGACTGGAGGCAACCAGGGTCCAGATCGAGACGACGGTAAAGGAGCTCGGCGTGAGCTAGGGGAACAGGCGCTCGAAGTTCTTCGAGGCGATCTTCTCGGCGACGTCGCGCGGCAGCTGCTCGAGGAAGCGCCGCGCCTCGGTCGCCATCGCTCCGACGGACTCCCAGCGCGACGTCGTCCAGGTATCGCTGCCGAGCATGAAGCGGTCGGCGTGGCGAACCAAGAGGGCCTTCCACTCTGGATCGAGCGTCCCGCCCGGCGCCACGTCGCCATAGCGGTAGGACAGATCGGCCCAGAGCTTCGCGTGACGGTCCATCATGGCGCCCACGGCCTTGGCGCCCGAGGACATGCCCGCGTGGGCCCAGATGATCTTGGAACGGGGCTCGATCTCGAAGAGGGCCTGCACCGCCGCGTCGTCCGAGTGCGCGTGCAGGAAGATGTCGCGCTCGAGCGCCAGCTCGGTGATGCGCTTGAGCACCGGCGTCTTGATGTCGCTCCCGTGGACGTGGAACTCGCCGATGCCCCGGTGCACGCCCCGCTTCAGGCGCTCCTCGAGATAGAGGACGATGCTCGGATCCCGCCACCAGGTGCCCATGTCGTCGCGCGTCCGGTACGGGCGCAGGATGGGCACGACGCGCTTGGGATCCTTCGCGTACAGGGCAAGCGTGCCGTCGTCGGGGGTGCTCGACACGAGGGCGCGCTTGATGCCGGCCTTGTTGAGGATGTCCATGATCCGCTCGGGCGGGTAGACGCCCCAGTCGGGCCGGCTGTAGTGGATGTGACCGTCGGTCAGCGGCAGCCCGGCGGGCTGGGCTCCCGGGGTGCCAGCACCGCCGAGCAGGACGGTGAGACCGAGAAGACCATGCAGGATGATCCGGCGCATCGTCGGGAGCCTACCACGGGGCGGCCGGCTTGCACAGCCGTTCCGCCTTCGCTACCCTGACCGACATGAGACGCGCGATCGCGCTGCTGACCGCGCTGGCGGCGTTCGCCGCGGCGTCCCCGGCATGGGCCCAGGCCGGGCTGCCGGGGGGCCGGCCGCCCGACGCCATCGACGGCGCGAAGGCCTCGGCCACGCGGCCCTACACCACCTTGCCGCCGCCGCCCCCCGCGGCGGAGCGCTACGTACCCGCCCGGCGCTTCTTCTCACCCGCCCTGGGGCGCGAGGTGATCGTGCCCGGCCACTGGGAGCGGCGCATCTCGGACCAGCGGGTGGAGGTCCCGACCCTGCCGGTCACCGACGCCCGCACCGGCGCCACCGTGATCGTTCCGGGCGGCGGGCGGCCGCCCGTCGAATCGCGCCAGGGCCCCTGACCGCGCCATGCTCGAAGCCGTCGGCATGGCCGAGATCAACAAGGTCTTCGAAGTGACCGACGCCCTGGGCATCCACCGCGAGGCCGTCGTGATCCCGCTCGGCACGGGCACGGGCAGGGTTCGCAAGCTCCTGAACGGCAAGCTCGAGATCGTCGTCGACGCCGAGACGCCCCTCGACGAGTGGCTCAGAGGCTTGCCGGAGCTGATCCGAGCCGTTACGGCGCAGTGAGCGCCCGGGTCCGCCCGGAGCTCGGCTTCCTCCCGCTCGTCGCCGTCCTCGTCTTCAATGTCAGCGGCGGTCCCTACGGCATCGAAGACGCCGTCTCCTCCTTCGGCCCCGGTCTCACCCTGCTGCTGCTGGTCCTCACGCCGCTCGTCTGGAGCCTGCCGGTGGCCCTCGCCATGGCGGAGCTGGCCTCCGCCATTCCCGAGGAGGGCGGCTACGTAGTCTGGGTGCGCCGCGCCTTTGGGCCGTTCTGGGGTTTCCAGGCGGGCTGGTGGAGCTGGATCAACAGCTTCGTGGACGTGGCGGTGTACCCCGCGCTCTTCGCCGACTACTTGCGGTTCTGGTGGCCCGGGATGTCGGCCGTGGAGCGCTGGCTCGTGGCGCTGGTCTTCATCTGGCTCCTGACGGCGGTCAACCTGCTGGGCGTTCGGATCACCGGCTGGGGGGCGGTGGCGCTCGGCGCGGGCGCCCTGGCCCCGGTGGCGCTCTTCACGGTCTGGGCGGGCACCCGAGCGAGTGCGGCGCCCTGGCTGCCGCTGGCCGTCGAGGGGGAAAGTCTCGCCGCCGGCCTCGGCGTGGGCGTCGCGGTGATGATGTGGAATTACTCGGGCTGGGACACGCCCACCACCGTCCTCGGGGAGACGCGCTCGGCCGCCACGACTTTCCGCCGCGCGCTGTGGGCGGCGCTGCCGCTCGTCACGCTGTGCTATCTGCTGCCTGTGGCGGCCGCGCTCTCGGCCGCGGGGGACTGGCGGACGTGGACGACGGGACACCTGCCGGTGGTCGCCGCCCAGATCGGCGGGCCGTGGCTGGCCGCCGCCGTCCTGCTCGGCGCCCTGGTCGCCTCGGCCGGGCTCTTTCTCTCCCTGCTGTTGACCAACTCGCGGCTGCCGTTCGCGCTGGCGCGCGCGGGACAGATGCCGGCGGCGCTCGCCCGGGTCCACCCGCGCTGGGGCACGCCCTGGGGCGCGATCCTCCTGTCGAGCGTGGGCTACAGCGTCTTCGCCTTCTGGAGCTTCAAGGAGCTGATCGTCCTCAATATTTGGCTCTACTCGATCGCGCTGCTCTTGGAGTTGGCGGCATTCGTGGCGCTGCGCCTGCGCGAGCCCGCGCTGCCTCGGCCGTGGCGCGTGGGCGGCGGCGCGGCGGGGATGTGGGCGGCGGCGGCGCTGCCGGCCGGCTGCTGCCTGCTCGCCATGGCGACGGCCGGGTGGCTCAATACGGCTGTCGGCGCGGCGGCGGCGCTCACCGGCCCCGCGGCCTATCTCGCTTGGCGCGGTCGAGGTCGCGGCTAGCGCCCGAGGCGCGCCGCGAGCCGCGCGGCCGCCAGGGCGGGGTCGTGGTGGGGCGTGACGGGCTTGAGGCGGAGGCCGTGCCCCCGCGCGGCCCGCCAGACGCCGGCGCGGAAGCGCGCGTCTCCGAGCAGGCTGCCCGCCCAGCTCACGGCGATGGGCGGGCGCAGCCCGAGGTCGCTCCCGACCCAGCGGATGAGCTGGGCCAGCGCGTGCTGAGCCGTCGCGACGATGAGGCGTGCCGCCCGGTCGCCGCGCCGCGCCCGTCGGAGTACCGAGGGCGCGAGGGCCGCGATCCGGGCGACGGCGTCGGGCGCGCGGCCGAGCCGCCGCGCGGGCCGAAGTCCGCGCTGCCGCGCGCGGGCCCTCAGCCATTCCCGTCCGATCCAGAACGCCGAGCCGTCGTCGCCGAGCAGCGGACCGAGCCCGCCCTCCCGCGCCCATCGCCCGCCCGCGTTGCGGCCCAGGGCGATGGAGCCGGTGCCCGCGAGGAGCAGCACGCCGGGCCGCTCGCCCAGCGCGCCGTGGTAGGCGCCCTCCGCGTCGGAGATCGCGCGCACGCGGCGCGCCAGCCCGCGCAGGCGGCGCTGCTGGACCCGGCGCTCCGCGCGGGTCCACACCCCGCGCGAGGCGACGACAAGCGCCGCCACGTCGCCCCCCCTGAATCGCCAGCGCCGCCAAAGGCGGTGAAGGAGCGCGGGCAGCCGGGCGAGGTCGGGGGCGCGGCCCCGGAAGACGCGGCGCCCGCCGCGGCCGTCCACCGCCACGACGCGGATCCAGGTGCCGCCCAGATCCACGCCGACGGCGCAGCCCAGCCCACGTGCCTGATGCCGGAACCCGCTTCTCCGCATGCGCGCTATTGTGCAGGAATTCGGCCGGCTGCGGAATAGCCGAAACGCCCGGCCGTCTCATGAGAGACTGACTGAAAGGAGCAATCCGATGCGGACCCTGATCGCCCTCGCCCTGGTGCTGATGGCCGGCCCCGCCTACGCCATGTCACCGACCGAGACCGTCCAGAGCCGGGTGGACCAGGCCCTGCAAACCCTCGGCAGCGCGGCGCCCCGCGGCGGCGCCGAGGCCGCCGAGCAGCGCCGGCAGGAGATCCGCCGCGCGGCCGTCGCCCTCTTCGACTTCACCGAGATGTCGCGCCGGGCGCTCGGGCGCCACTGGGAGGAGCGCACCGACGCTGAGAAGACGGAATTCGTCCGGCTGTTCACCGAGCTCATCGCGCGCTCGTATATGGGCAAGCTGGACCGCTACGCGGGCGAGCCCGTCGCGTGGATCGGCGAGAGCGTGGACGGTGACGTCGCCCAGGTGCAGTCGCGGTTCGTCACCACGCGCGGCGCCCGGGTGCCCGTCGAGTACCACCTGCACCGGCTGGACGACCGCTGGGCGGTCTATGACGTGCGCGTCGAGAGCGTGAGCCTGGTCGGCACCTACCGCAGCCAGTTCGATCGGATCATCAGGACCGATTCCTTCGCCGCCCTCCTGAAGCGGCTGCGCCAGAAGGAGCAGGAGCTGACCGCGAACCTGCCCTCCCGCTAGGCGCTTCGGGCCCGCCGCGTCGCTGAGTGGGGCGGCGGTGAGGCATAATGGCTCGAGCCCATGGCCTCTCCCGCTGGCGGCGCGCTGACGTGGCCGGACTACGCGGTCCTCGCCGTCTCGCTGCTGGCCCTGGTGGCCATCGGCGGCGCCTTCAGCCGGGAGCAGCGCGCCACGTCCGATTTTTTCCTCGCCCGCCGCCGGATCCCGTGGTGGGCCGCGTGCCTGTCCTTC
>JBGPZD010000183.1:0-2108 GCA_041493605.1 Methylomirabilia bacterium | reverse complement strand
TCTCAAGTTCACCCGCACGGGACAGGCCATGCGGGCGGTGGCGCAGGACGCGGACGCCGCCGCGCTGCAGGGCGTGAACATCGAGCTGGCCTCCGCGCTGGGGTTCGGCATCGGCTGCGCGCTGGCGGGCGCGGCCGGGGCTCTGCTCGCCCCCATCTTCGCGGTGAGCCCGACCATGGGCGCGCTCCCCGTGGTCAAGGCCTTCATCATCATCATCGTGGGCGGGATGGGCAGCCTGCCCGGCGCGGTCCTCGGCGGCCTGCTGCTGGGTGCGGTGGAGGGCGTGGGCACCCTGTTCATGAGCAGCGCCGCCGTCAACATCCTGGGCTTCCTGATGGTGATCGCCATCCTCCTGCTGCGACCGCGAGGGCTGCTCGGTGCCGCCTGAGCTCCGGCGAGTCGACGGCTGGATCGGCTTCGGCTTGCTGCTCGCCGCGGGCGTCGCCGTCCCGCTACTCACTAACGACTCCTACCATCTGGATGTCGCGACGGTGACGCTGCGCAACCTGCTGCTGACCATGAGCCTGCGCTACGTCATGAGCACCGGCCAGCTCAACATGGCGCACGTGTCGTTCATGGGGATCGCGGCATACGCCTCCGCCCTCCTCGTCACGCGGGCCGGCTGGTCGTCCTGGGCGGCCCTGCCCGTCGCCCCGCTGCTGGCGGCGCTGGCCGCGGTACCGGTGGGGCGAGTGGCCCTGCGGGTCACCGGACCCTACTACTTTCTCATCAGCTTCGCCTTCCTCGAGGTCCTGCGCCTCGTCTTCAACAACTTCTTCGTCGATTACCTGGGCGGGCCGTCGGGGCTCGTCGAGATCCCGCCGCCCCATCCGTTGCCGCTGACGGGCGGCGCGGTGACGTTTACCAGCAAGCTCGCCCAGTACTGGCTGATGCTGGTCCTGTTCCTGGCCAGCGCGGCCGTGCTCATCCGCCTCGAGTTCTCCCGCTTCGGGCTGGTCAACGGCGCCATCCGCCAGGGCGAGCTGCTGGCGGAGACGCTGGGCGTGAACGTCGCCCGGTACAAGCTGGGGGCCTTCGTGCTGGCGGCGTTCTTCGCGGGGGTGGCCGGCGTCTTCTTCGCGCACTCGCAGCGCGTGCTGCACTCGAGTGACTTCGGGCTGGAGCCGATGGTGCTGCTGGTCGCGTTCACCGTCATGGGTGGCGTCGGCAGCGTGTGGGGGCCGGTGGTCGGGACCCTGGTGCTGGCGGTCGCCTCGGAGCTGCTGCGCGAGCTGCACCACTACGAGATCCTCGTCTACGGCCTGGTGCTGATGGTCGTGATGCTGTTCTTCCCGGACGGGCTGGTGGCGCTGCCCGGGCGGGTCGCCCGCCGGTTCGGCCGGGGGCGGGCCAAGGACGGGGCGTCCACCCTGGGAGCCGGCCTTGCTCCTTGAGCTGCGGGACGTCGGCAAGCGGTTCGGCGGCCTGCAGGCCGTGGCCGCCGTCTCGATGACGGTGACGGCGGGGACGATCCACGGCCTGATCGGCCCGAATGGCGCCGGCAAGAGCACGGTGTTCAACCTGATCACCGGCGTGCTGCCGGTGACCTCCGGCGAGATCCGCTTCAAGGGTGAGCGCATCTCGGCGTTGCGGCCCTCGGAGATCTGCCGGCGCGGCATCGCGCGGACGTTCCAGGCTACGACCCTCTTCCGCGAGTCCACCGTGCTCGACAACGTCATGGCCGCCTCCCACCTGGGGGCCGAGCGCGGCTTCGTCAGGACCCTGCTCGCCACCGCCGCCTACCGGGTCCGCGAGGCGACCGCGCTGGCCCGGGCCCGGGACCTGCTGGGCGCGGTCCGGCTTCTGGACGCGGCCGGCCTGCGCGCCGGGGCGCTGCCGCACCGCGACCAGAAGGCGCTGAGCCTGGCCATGGTGCTCGCCACCGGCGCCGACCTCGTCATCCTGGATGAGCCACTGGCGGGTCTGACGACGCAGGAGAGCGAGGACGCCATGAAGGCGCTGCGCGCGCTGCGCGCCGGGGGCAAGACGATCCTGCTGGTCGAGCACGACATGCGCGCCGTCATGGGGCTGTGCGACGTCATCACGGTGCTCGACCACGGCGTGCGGATCGCCGAGGGGATGCCGCGCGACATCCAGGCGAACCCCAC